>JACVXU010000003.1 GCA_015661185.1 Bacteroidota bacterium | reverse complement strand
GATATCTCGGTAATGCATTACCGGAGTGAGAACACAAGCTCACCGAGCAGCATGGCGAAGACAACGAGCGCAACGAGAACGAATCGCCAATCTTTTTCTACCGCGAATCCCACTGCCGCTGTCAGAACCCGGAGGAAGGGGGTCAACATCAAGAGCAATAGCCCTGCAAACATCAGCGTAACGGGGTCGAGAGAGCCGGCAAAGAGGCTCCGGAAGACTTCGCCGGGAGACGGGTTCTCGCTAGGCAGATGAAGAGAGCCGGCAGAAAACCACGTGAGCAAGAGTCCGGCAATCATAAGACCGGCGCTGGTCCAGACGCCGAACCGAAGCGTCCGTCCGACCCAGCGCTCGACAAGATTGTGCGCGCCTGAATGTTCTCCGGTTGTCAACCCATCGGTGTTCAAAGCGTTCTCCAAAACATCCAGATTGATACAATGACTAGAACAACAGAAAAAATCCATGGAAGAAACGTTCCCTTGATGCGGCGATTCACGCTGACACCAAGAAACGAACCCCCCAGAACGCCGAGCACAGCAGGCGAAACGATCATGGGATTCAGATGGCCGTGCGCAAAGTAGATGAATGCGCTGGCCGCCGCTGTAACGCCGATCATGAAATTGCTCGTTGCCGTTGCGGCTTTCATGGGCATTCCCGCGACCATATGCATCGCGGGGACCTTAAAGATGCCGCCGCCGACGCCAAGCAATCCGGAGATGTTTCCCGCAATCAGCGAGATCAGGAGAACTGCCGGCACGCGCTTGACGGAGTACGTTACAACCTTGTCGGTCGCCTCATCCCTGTAACTGGAGGAGAAAGCGCCGTTGGTGACAGGGGAGGCCGCCTCGACGTCAGACCCCGTTCTCCAAATCATCACGAAAGAGACAAAGAGGAGAAGGGCGGCAAAGATACGCGACAACACCTCACCACTGAGAAGGTTTGCGGTCACGCCGCCAAAGATTGCTCCAAGGACTGTCGCGATCTCCAGAACCATTCCAAGCCGTAAATTGACTGTCTGTCGCTCCACGTTCATCGCTGCTCCCGCGCTCGACGTTGCGATGACAGCAAGAATACTGGTGGCGATAGCTTGGTGCATCGGAAGACCGAACACAAGTGCAAGGAAGGGGATAAGAAATACGCCACCCCCCAGGCCGAGCATTGCCCCGATCGTTCCCGCTACACCACCGCCAAGAACCAGAAGAAGAAAGGAAACCGTCGACATTTTAATGAAATTCTATCGTTGAAGAATTGAATCAGGATAACAAAAAGAGCGGAGAGTTTCAATGAGAGGAGCTTGGCAAAAAGAAGTCGAGCCGCGCGGGCGTTCGACTCGCGAATCAGGCAAATTCAAGAGATGGTCCAATCATCTGGAGTTGACTAATGCTCTTTTCGATTGGCATAGAAATTCATCAACAGGCCAACCATCGACATGTTAGCGACGAGGGCAGAACCCCCGTAACTGAGGAAAGGGAGAGGGATACCAATGACAGGGAGCAGTCCCATGGACATTCCGATATTCACGAGAACGTGAAAACCGAAGATTCCTGTAATCCCAATTGACGCAGCACTGGCGAACTTGTTTTTCGAAAGTCCCGCCACGTTAACTCCGTGGAGCAAGAGTCCCGTGAAAAGACCAATTACCAGTGAGGCGCCAACAAACCCAAACTCTTCACCCGGCACGCAAAAGATGAAATCAGTCCATTGTTCAGGGATGAAGTTCAATTGTGTTTGCGTTCCCTGCAGATAGCCCTTTCCGAAAAATCCTCCCGATCCGATAGCGACTTTCGATTGATACACATTGTACCCTGCCCCCTTTTGTTCGGACCCTGGGTTTATGAAGGTCGAAATACGCTTTTGTTGGTACGCCGGCATTCGTTCGTAGACCGCCTGAACAGACAATCCCACAGCAAGCGTCAGACCAAAGGCGACCGCCACGGCGAATCGGTTCTGGCGCGTGAGGTACAGTAGTGTTCCGCCGACAAGCAACGAGACGAGAAAGACGAGCGTTCCGAACAGAGCACCGGCCGCAGCAACAATGGGGGCGACGATAGCAGCGAGAACAAAATTGGAAGCCCCCGCCCAGTAAAGAACAGGCAGTACCATTGCGAAAAAGACCACAGCGGTTCCCAGGTCGGGCTGGGCAAGGATCAGCACCATCGGTACGATGACAATACCGATGGCAAGCATGAGATGCTTCGCGTTGGATAATGTGATGGATGTCCGGGCTAGGAACGACGATAGCGCCAGCACGGTGGCGACCTTCGCAAATTCGGATGGTTGACCGCCGAAGGCGGCCGGACCACCCGAGCCACCCAGTCCGAACCAACTCTTTGATCCCGAAACCCGTTCCCCCACAACAAGGACGACAAGAAGCAATCCGAGGTTCAAGATATAAAGAGGGAACGAAATCCGTTGCAGGGTCTTGAGGGGGAAAAAAGCCATGATGAAAAGTGCGACGAGGCCGATGGCAGCCCAGACGACTTGTTTCTTGAACGCGGCAGCTGCACCGACATCAAATGTCGCGCTGTAGACCGAGAGCAATCCGAGGATAACAAGACCGAGACAGATCAGCAGAGCCTTGGTGTCGAAATACTCTTTAAGGTAATCGAACATAAACCTCCTCGCGCCAAATCCTCAATGCTCGTACGGCGATCATCTAATCGGTTACCGGGGTCATTGTTCTGGCCACGGTCTTTTGCACCGGGACGGGTTTCGGCTTGTTTCGTATCAACTCGCCATACAAGTACTTTTCCATAATCATGCCCGCGAGTGGCGCCGCCTTCGCGCCGCCAAACCCGGAGTTCTCAAGCATCACGACGACTGCAATTTTAGGGTTGTCGAATGGGGCGAAGCCGATATACCAAGCGTGGTCTTTTCCGTGCGTGTTCTCCGCCGTACCGGTCTTGCCGGCCGAAAGAATGCCCTGAACGCGGGCAAGAGCGCCGGTGCCGCCAGGGGATTGGACGACACGCAGCAGGCCTTCCCGGATCAACCCCATCACGTGCGGAGACAAACCAACGAGACTGGAATCGCGCGGGATGGGCTCGATCTTCTTCGTTTCCTTGTTTCGAACAAGCTCCACAGCGTGAGGCCTATATACCGTTCCTCCATTAGCCAGTGCCGCGGCGTAGCGGGCCATCTGTAATGGCGAAACGCCGACTTCCCCCTGACCAATCGCAAGGCTGAGGAGAAAACCCTGCGTCCACTTGCCTTTGCCATACCGTGAATCATAGTACTCGGTCGAAGGCAAGAGTCCCGTTGTTTCTTCTCCTGTGTCGGTATTGCTTGTTTGTCCGAAACCGAAGCGGCGGCCGTATTCGGTCCATGTATCAAATCCGACTTTCAGCATCAGCTGGTAGAAGAAAACGTTGCATGATTTCTGAATTGCCTCAACCACGTTCACAGAACCATGGACATGTAGGTCCTTGAACACCCTGTTGCCGAAGCGGAATCCACCGGTACAGTGAATTCGATAGTTTTCGTCAATAATTCCTTCCTGTAGCGCCGCTGCAGCAAGAACCATCTTAAACGTTGAGCCCGGGGGGTAACGGGTGAGGGTGGCGCGGTTGTAGAGCGGTTTCGTCGGATTGGACTGGAGCTCGGACCAGAGATCAGCCGGTGTCACACCGCTCATGATTGATGGATCGTAGTCGGGTTTGCTGACGAGGGCCAGAAGACCACCGCCGTTTGGATCCATAGCCACGATCGCCCCGCTGTAGGTAGTCATCAACGACTCAGCGAGCGCCTGCAGACCGACATCGATACTGAGAAGGAGGTCAAAACCCTCTTTCGGTTCCACATTCCTCTTGCCGTCCTCGAAACTTCCTATGATTTGTCCTTTTGAGTTGACCGAGACATATTCAAATCCTTTTGTCCCTCTGAGCAAAGACTCATAACGGGCTTCCAGCCCGGCGACGCCAACAAGGTCCCCGGGTCTGTAGTACTCGTCTGTTTCCGAAAGCTGAGCGTCAGAGATTTCGCGACGATAGCCCAGAAGGTGTGATGCATGCGCTTTCGTGGGGTACACGCGCTTCGACTCAACCTGAAACGAGACCCCGCGGAAAGTGGTAAAGTTCTCCTCGATGGCTGCGAGCGTTCTCATGTCGACATCGCGCTTGATGCGGGCGGGCAGAAAGGGAGAATAGGCTCGCGCCCGCGCGATGCGCTCTTCAAGCGTCTGAGGTTCCATCTGCAGGATAGACGAGAGGAGTGCAATGTTGCGTTTTTCAAACTCAGCCGGAACAAGAGTGACAGAGTACGATGGTCCGACGTCAACGAAGAGCTTTCCATAACGGTCATACAGGTACCCGCGGACGGGGTCCTTGACCAGAGCGCGGACGCTGTTCTCTTCCGACTTCTTGTCAAGCTCCACATGGTACAACAACTGAAGCTGATACAATCTCAGCATCAGCATGGCGAACATCACAAAGACAACAATGATGAGGGTTCTGCGCCGCTCCGGGGAACCGAAGTGTTCGTCGTGAATCATAATGATTGTGAAAAACGGTACTTGCGAACAAACGTGAACATTGGAAACACACCCACCACCACCGTGTAGAGGCTCGTGGCGAGGCTGAATCCAATCATCGTCGAAAAGACGGAATCCTGGATGCCCTGCAGGAAAATCCCATAGTAGACGATGTTGTGGACAAAGGAGGACAGAAAAAGAATCGTCAGAAATCGGTACGATCCCAGGGTCTGTTCTGTGTTGTTATCATTGAAGAAATATCCTGCGACGAATCCAGCGATAGTTTTCGTCAATGCACTCAACCCGAAGAACTGCATAGATACTGCGTCTTGCAGCAGCCCAACGAGAAATCCGGTGATGGTCGCCTCCATCTGGCCGCGCCTGATGGCAACATACACGACCCATAGAAGAAGGGGATCGGGGAGGAATCCGCCAATGGAGAGAAAGGGCACAAAGGTGGTTTGCAGCAGCAATAGGGCCAAAACAGCGAGCGCCGACCGGGTGTAATGTTCCATGCAAGAGCTTTCTTCGAATCTTCTGACAAAACTTATTGAGAAATCAAGCGAGAAGCAATTTCTTGAAGCAGAACTGATCACGAAAGCAAGAGTTCTCTCACGCGCATGTAATCTGCAGGGATCTGAATGCTGTGCTTCGGGCGTTGCAAGGCATCTTCGAGTTGATGGGGAACTGGTATGGTCGTATTCAGGGCTCTGGCTACGACCTCGGGAAACTTCGCGGGGTGGGCCGTTGCCACGACAACCGTTGGTTTGGAGGGGGATCCCGATGATTGGGACTTGCGTGAGGCCGCCACACCGACCGCTGTGTGTGGATCGAGCACATAGCCACTCTGTTGGTATGTGCGGCGCATCTCATCGAGCGTCTCACCATCCGTGACACTGACCGCAGCGATCTCTCGCTGCATTTCGTGAAGATTGTCTCCATACAACGCCTGAAGGCGCGCGAAGTTACTCGGGTTTCCGACATCCATCGCATTGGAAAACGTTTGAAGGGAAGGGCGCGGCCGGAATATTCCAGTCTTGAAATACTCCGGCACTACTTCGTTCGCGTTACTTGCAGAAATAAATCTCGTTATGGGCGCACCCATGCGTTTGGAGTAAACCGAGGCCGTCAGGTTCCCGAAATTTCCACTCGGTACGCTGACGACAGATCCTGTGCCCGGTTGACCCGCACTCCCAATGGCTTGCTGGAGTAGATGCGTAGCCCAAAAATAGTACGTTACCTGTGGAAGGAGCCTGCCAAGATTGATCGAGTTTGCCGTCGTGAGATTCCTGGCCAGCACCAGGTCTCTGTCTCCCAACGCACGCTTCACGAGGTGCTGACAGTCATCAAAAGTTCCTTCTACCTCGACAGCGTGAATATTTCCCCCCAGTGTGGTCATTTGCTGCTCCTGCAGGCGGCTGATCTTGCCGGACGGGTAAAAAACAAAGACGGAAATGTTGGGAACATTGAAAAAACCGTGTGCCACGGCGCTGCCGGTGTCACCGGAAGTTGCGACAGCGATTGTCAGATCCCGTTCTTCGCGTTCCAGAAAGTACGACAGTGCGCGGGCCATGAAGCGAGCCCCAATATCTTTGAAAGCGAGGGTTGGGCCATGAAACAACTCAAGGAGAAACAAATTCTGCTCCAGCTTGACAAGCGGGATCGGGAAGCTGAACGCCCGTTCGGCGATGCTGTGGATTTCCTCTGTCGGCAGGTCGTCAATGAACGCACTCAGCACTTCCGTTGCAATGTCGGGAAACCGATGCGTGATCCCGCGGTCTGCAGGTTGCGCTTTAAGCAGTGGAATGCTCTCCGGGATGTACAGACTTCCATCAGGCGCAAGGCCGTGGAAAAGCGCTTCGCGAAAACTCACCGAGGAGCTCTGGCCGAGAATCGAGCGAAATCTCATGCGTCTTTTCTCCACACGACATTCGCGCCGCAAAGGTTGGTGCGAGAGATGAAGACGTCACTACTCACACCGGCTGCTCGGCGAAATGATGTTGTCATTGCCGTGCTGATAATCCGCGCTGCCCGCATGGAGGGTGCAATCGAAAAGACGGAAGGACCGGATCCGGAGATCGAACATCCCAGCGCTCCCGCTTTCAAGGCTGCCCGCTTCACGTCGTCAAATCCCGGGATGAGCCGGGCGCGGGCGGGCTCCATGATTACATCTTCTACCGAACGCTTGATCAGATCCCGATCTCCACGAGCAAGGCCCAGGACAAGACCCGCAACATTTCCCCACTGGCGAACTGCCGAGCACAACGGTATGCTCCGCGGTAAAATCGCTCGGGCCTTCTTGGTAAGAACAACAACGTGAGGATGAACGACGATCCAGACAAGAGAACTGTCGATCGTGATGGGAACAACATCGAGAGGATCATAACTCCGAATGAGGCACCCCCCTCCGAACAAGGATGGGGCTGCATTATCCGCGTGCAGAGAACCGCAGGCAAACAGTTCACCCTCCAGGGCAAACCTTAACAGCTTGGATTTCTTGAGCGGCTTCGGGAGCAGCTCGTTGACGGCCATTGCTGCAGCGACGCTGCTCGCAGCAGAGCTTCCGAGCCCCGACCCGATGGGCATGGACTTTTGCAGGATCATCTGAACGCCAAATGAAGGTTTCAGTTCCCGAAGCATCAACTGTGCGACGTACGCCGCAACGTTTCTCTCCGGATCTTGCGGAACATGAGTCTGATCAGTCTTCACAGAGAACGAAAGACCGCGTTCTTTCTGGCGGCTCGCGAGGACAAAGTCCCCCGGTGCATGTACCGCGACCCCCAGGACGTCGAATCCGGGGCCGAGATTGGAAATTGTCGCAGGTGCAAACGTTTTGACCGACCGTGGGATCATAACTGCTCGATGGTGGATTTGTGAAGTCCTCTGTGCGTTCCGGCCAGTTTCTCCGGCTCTCAGACGACAGCGTGATACAACTCAATATGGGAGATAATGAAGGAGCTTGAGAATATCGGAGAATACTCCCATCGCCGTGACGTCAGCTCCTGCTCCTGGACCCTGAACAACAAGAGGGGTGCGTGAATAGCGGTGCGTCGTGATAGCAATGATGTTGTCGCTTCCCTTTGTTCCTGCGAAGGGGTGATCCATCGGAACCTCTTTCAATTCTGCTGAAGCCTCGCGACCTCGCAGCGTCCCAACATATCGAAGAACTGTACCGCGCGTTCGGGCTTTCCGAAGTCGTCGCTGAACAGCGGAGTCAAACCGGGCAAACCGTGTGAAGAAATCGTCCGAGAAAGAGCCCTTACGTAACGAGGGTGGAACTAAATTATCGACCCGAATATCTTTCATATCCAGTTTCACCCCAAGATGGCGCGCGAGAATCAGCAGCTTGCGTGCAACGTCGCCACCCGACAGGTCTTCGCGCGGATCCGGCTCCGTAAACCCCAATTGGTGTGCCTCACGAACAAACTCGCTGAAGGGTTTGCCCCCGTCGAAATGGTTGAAGAGATAGCTCAACGTGCCCGAGAAAACGCCCTCGACTTTCACAATTTGATCACCACTGGCGATGAGATCGCTCAGTGTCGAAATCACGGGCAGACCGGCACCGACATTGGCTTCATACAGGAAATGTTTCTGACGGCTCTTCATAAGATCCATCAGCGAGCTGTAACGCTTCCACGGCAGGACATTTGCCTTCTTATTTGGCGTGACGATGTGCAGATTGGCGTTGACAAACTCAGGATATGCATCCACCACGTCCGAGCTGGCAGTGCAATCCACAAGTACAGCGTTGACGAACTCGAGTCGGGCTATCTGGCGTGCAAATTCACCAGGAGACATTTTTCGTTGCGACCGATGGAGTTTCTCGCTCCACGCCGTAAGATCGATTCCCCCCGCGTCCAGGATATACCGCTTGCTGTTGGCGATACCACAGACATGGACGTCGTATCCCTGGGACAAGAGAAACGTTCGCTGCTGGTGAAGCTGACGGAGCAGGGCTGCGCCGATGTTTCCAACGCCAACGACAATGACAGCCAGGTGTTTGTTCTTCTCGAAGAACGCTTCGTGAATGACATTCAAAGCGCGATTCTTCTGCGCGGAATCGATGACGAACGAAATGTTGCGCTCGGAAGCTCCCTGTGCGATCGCGGAGACGTTTATGCTGTTTCGACCAAGAGCCTGGAAGACCTTCCCCGCCACCCCGGGTGCCCCCTTCATTCCTTCCCCGACAATTGCCACGATGGTCTGGTTTGATTTTTCATCGAGTGACGTCAGCTTGCTCTGGAGTTCGTAGTGAAACTCACCGGCGACGGCCCGTCGGGCAGCCGTGATGTCGGACGTGATCACCGCGAAACAGATCGTATGCTCGGACGAAGCCTGCGAGATGAGGATCACATTCACACGATGAGATGCAAGGCAACGGAACAGGCGCTCTGCTGTACCGGGAACACCCACCATGCCCATGCCGCGCAAGGTCATCAACGCTATGTCGTCAACAGACGCGATTCCCTTCGCAGCACCCTCCCAATTTTCCGCTTTTTCTGAAATGCGGGTGCCAGGTGCCGTGGGATTCAATGTATTCTTTATGTCGATGGGGATCTTCTTCGCGACAGCTGGAGCGATTGTTGCAGGGTGGAGAACCTTCGCGCCAAAATAGGACAACTCCATCGCTTCTTCATAGGACATCTGAGAAAGCACGAATGCCGATGGGACAGCGCGAGGGTCTGCACTCAGGATGCCGTCGACGTCGGTCCAGATTTCGATGAGCGATGCGTTCAGCGCCGCCCCCACGATGGCAGCGGTGTAATCCGATCCATTGCGACCGATGGTCGTCGTGCGACCATCCTCTGTTGCGCCGACAAATCCCGTTACGACCGGGATGACAGCCGGGCTCCCTTTGCGCAGGAGCCTGCTGAAGTAGGAACGAATTTTTCTGTTTGTTTGATCGAAGAGCACCGCCGCGTGCGTAAACTGATCGTCGGTGATGGTAAACTGGCGCGCATCGACAAAGAGAGAAGGGTGCAACTGCTCCAGATAGGCTGCGATGATCAAAGCGGAGAGCCGCTCACCGAAACTGGCGGTCAGATCGAGCGCCCTGGGTGGACAGTCACGGAGAAGGGAAATTCCATGGAGAACGTTTTGGAGTTCATCCAGAAGCTCCTCAACGGCAGCCAGCGTGCTCTTGCGTCTACCCTTTTTGAGGAGAGCATCGATCGACTCTCGATGCTTGTGTGCAATCTGATCATAGACCTGCTGATAGCCGGCATCCCCTTTTTCGGCAATGCGGGCACAGTGTAGCAACTGATTGGTGATTCCCTGAAAAGCGGAAACAACGATAACAACACGATCCCGTTTTGCGGCGCTCAACACTATTTGTGCTACAGAGCGAATGCGCTTGGGATCGGCGACTGACGAGCCGCCAAACTTGAGTACTTTCATAGAGCAATCCAGTATCGTTGAGTGAAGCAGTGAATTTCTTCTTGCAGGTCAGCGTCTTGTTTTCTGCGGCGCGGGTTGCTCCAGATCCAGCCGCTCGGAGTCGGGGAGGTATAATAGAACGAACACTTCCTCCAGTCTCACAAAATTCACGCCTGGTGAAACATAGACCGCCTTAAACAAGGAACCCTGCTGTTCGCTCACTTCTTGTACGACGCCAACTCGGATATTCGGGGGGTACGTACTGCTGTAGTCGGAGGTGATGACCGTATCGCCGGCCATCACATCGAGAGTTTTCGCAACGTTGCCAAGAATCAAATTGTTGCCGTCCCAGGCGAGGATGCCATCCACGCGGCTGCGTTCGAGTTTTGCACTGGCGCGGAAATCCGTGTTGAGCAAAATCCGCACGACGGAGTAATGGTCGTTCACGCTTGATACAATGCCGACGAGGCCACCGTCACCGACAACAGGCATATGGGGAAGTACGCCGTTGAACTTTCCGACGTTGAGCGTGATGGTGTTGCGAAGCAGGGTCAGATTCTTGCTGATGACCTTGCCGGCAATCACGGGGTAACGGTACGATTCCCTCAAGCCGATCAGTTTCTTGAGTCGGTCATTCTCTTGTCTCGCTTCACGCAACTGGCTTGCTTCGTCGGCGAGGTCAACATTCATGCGGCGCAGAATGTCGTTCTCGCCGCGCAACCCGAAATAGCGGGGAATAAAGGAAAGTTGTTCCTGCACAACGCCGAATGCCACCGTCGCTACACCCCGGACATGACGCAGCTGCGCGTTGTCACCGAGCGCCATGAGGATGAGCGAGACAACGAGGAGCACAGACAGGACAGCGTACTCCTTGAAGACAAGCGCGAGATTATAGATGCGTTTGAACATGCCGCTCGTTGTGTGTTCTGTCAGGGAGGAGCCATCGCAGGCGGGAAGAGGGCTCGTACTCTATATCGACGGGCCGAGAGGGCACGGCTTAATACCGTTTACTCTTGATCAGAACTTTCGAAAAATGCCTGAGGTCCTCCAGCACCCGTCCCGTACCGCGCACCACAGCTGTCAGAGGATCTTCAGCAACATGCACGGGAAGATTCGTCTCGAGTCGTATACGCTCGTCAAGGCCCTTGAGCAACGCGCCGCCGCCCGTCAACATGATGCCACGGTCAAGAATATCAGCAGAGAGTTCTGGTGGAGTTCGCTCGAGAGTGATTTTGACCGCCTCAACGATTTGTGCGATGGGCTCGTTAAGCGCTTCTCGAATTTCCACGGAGCTTACTTCCGTTGTCTTGGGGACACCGTTGACAAGATCGCGGCCCTTGACCTGGATCGTGATCTCTTCTTTCAAAGGCATGGCCGATCCGACTTCGCATTTAATAGCTTCAGCCGTTCGCTCGCCGATCAAAATATTATGGTTCCGTTTAAAGAACTGGATGATGGCATTGTTCTTTTCGTCGCCCGCAACTCGAACAGATTCTTCAGTGACAATGCCGGAAAGAGCGATCACTGCGATCTCGGTTGTTCCCCCGCCGATGTCCACGACCATGTTGCCTACCGGTGCGTCGACGTCGAGCCCGATGCCGATGGCAGAGGCCATTGGTTCGGCGAGCAGATGAACTTCTTTGGCTCCCGCATGTTCGGCCGCGTCGCGGACCGCGCGCTTCTCTACTTCTGTGATCCCCGATGGCACAGATACTACGATACGCCGGCTGGGCACCCACCCAACACTGGTTTTCCGGATAAACTCACGAAGCATTCCTTCGGCGATCTCAAAGTCCGCAATGACGCCGTCCTTCATCGGGCGAATCGTGCGAATGTCGCGATGGGTTCGACCGAGCATCTCCCGCGCTTCATGACCGATGGCAATAATCTTTTTGGTGTTGCGGTCATATGCGACAATGGAGGGTTCGTTGAGCACAATACCCTTCCCCTTCATCCATATGACGGTGTTAGCTGTGCCGAGATCGACGGCGATGTCTGCAGAAAACAAAGAAAAGAGGCCCATTGTGAACGTTGAGTGGTTAGATTGAGAGTTGAAAAGAATTAGTGTCTAAAGTGTCTCATGGCCGTGAACACCATGGCTACCTTGTGTTCGTCAGCAGCTTTGATAACTTCCTCGTCGCGCACCGATCCGCCGGGCTGAATCACGCATGCTGCTCCGCCCTTGACTGCCTCCAGGAGCCCATCTGCAAACGGGAAGAAGGCATCAGAAGCGACCGCGCAGCCGGTGAGGTCCAAACCAGCTTCAGCAGCCTTCAAAACGGCAATTTTTGCGGAGTCAATGCGGGACATCTGCCCCGCTCCAACGCCCAGCGTACGGTCCCGGCGCGCGTAGACAATGGCATTCGACTTGACGTGTTTCGCAACTCGCCAGGCGAAGACGAGCGCTTCAAACTCCTCTTCCGTGGGTTTTCGCGTGGTGACGACTCGAAGATTCTCTCGCGTGATCCTGTGTTGGTCCTGTTCTTGTACCAGGAGTCCCTCGGTGACACTGCGGATGTCTAACGATTTCATCGAGCGAATATCAATCAACTGCTGGATCAAACGGCGATCCCGCTTCTTCATCAGCGCGTCGAGCACACCATCGGCAAAGTCCGGGGCAACCACCACCTCCGTGAAGATCTCGTTGATCGCTTCAGCCGTGCAGGCATCGAGAACCCGGTTCACTGCAACGATGCCGCCGAAAGCCGACTTCGGGTCTGTCGCAAGAGCTTTCTTGTACGCGTCGAGTAGCGTCTCGCCTGAACCGACTCCGCATGGATTATTGTGTTTGATGATGACGGCTGTTGGCTTTTCGAACTCGGCGCTCAGGAGAGCCGCGGCGTTGATATCGAGAATGTTATTGTATGAAAGTTCTTTTCCATGGAGCTTTTTGAAATAAGTATCGAATTTCCCGTACAGCGCAGCAGCCTGATGAGGATTTTCTCCGTAGCGGAGCGCGGTGGACTTTTTCATCGAGAGCGTGACAACATCGGGAAGGCTCTGCGTCGACTGAAGTCCACTGAAGTAGGCTGCAACAATCGTATCGTACGTCGCCGTGTGCTGAAACGCTTCGCGTGCCAGCTCAAACCGCGTCTGGGATGAAACAGCGCCGCCGTTCTTCGTCAGTTCTTCAAGGAACGACGAATAACGGTCCGGGTTGACCACGATGATCGTGTGGCGATAGTTCTTTGCTGCCGCCCTGAGCATCGCCGGCCCGCCGATGTCGATCTGCTCGATGGCTTGATCGATCGTGACATTCTCGCGTGTGACGGTTTGCTCGAACGGATACAGGTTGACGACAACAAGATCAATCGGATCGATGTGGTGTTCGGAAAGCTGTTTCAGGTGAAGCGGGTTGTCGGCGGCGGCAAGGATGCCAGCGTGGATTGCCGGATGAAGGGTCTTCACGCGGCCGTCGAGTATTTCGGGAAATCCGGTGACCTCAGAAACAGATTTAACCTTAACACCCGCGTCCTTCAATGCCTGGTGTGTGCCGCCGGTTGAAATAATTTCTACGCCGAAGCCGCGAAGAACCTTCGCCAGCTCGACGATGCCGCGTTTGTCGGAGACGCTGATCAGCGCCCGTCGAACCTTAAGCAATGATTCCTCCTTGGTCCCACTCCATGTACCGTGTTCAAGGATTGGAACCTTAAACGTTGTCAACGTATCCACACAGACCTTTCGTTGATTGTTACCCTGTTTTCAGCGAAGGCTTTGAGCGCAAGAGGATAAATCTCATGCTCAATCGTCAACACTTTTTCCGCCAATGTTTCCGGGGTGTCACAGACCTCCACCGCGACGGCTTTTTGAAGGACAATCAGCCCGCGATCGTATTCCTCGTCCACAAGATGAACCGTTGCCCCGCTGAACTTCGCACCGGAGGCGATGACTGCCTCGTGCACATAATGTCCATACATCCCGGCTCCTCCAAAAGAGGGCAACAATGCGGGATGGATATTGAGAATGCGGTTTCTGTATTCCCGCACAACGTTCGACGGGATCTTCTTAAGGTATCCGGCGAGTGCAACGATCTGCACGTTGTGTTTTTTCAGCACATCAAGCATCGCTGCAGCAAAGGAACCCTCATCCGGAAACTGCTTTTGGCTGAGATGGACGGCGGCAAGAGAGTATGCACGCGCAATCTCCAACGCGCCGGCATCCCCCTTGTTGCTCAAAACAAGCACTACGCGCGCCGGGAGAAGGCCCTCTTGAATAGCGTTGAGAATTGCCTGAAAGTTTGACCCGCGTCCGGAAGCAAAAACACCGATGTTTATCAAGCCAGAATCACACCGCAACGTTGAACAAAATGTAGCGATAAGTTGAAGGATAGTCAATGAAGTACAATGGGGCGTGGACTCGGGAATGCCTGCCGGTTAGGAAACGGCCCCCTCGAGAATCTTCAACACGCCGTTTCGTGAGTCAAGAAGCGCCTGAACGCCGAACGGCAGCGTTAGCTTCTTCGCGATGTGTCCATATTGGAGGTTCGCGAGAACGGGACAGGTGATCCGTTGCACAGCGTCCTCGATGACCTGCTCGATGGTCAAGTGCGGTTTGGAAGGATCAGATGGAACACAGTCCGTAAACTTGCCGAGGATGAGGCCGCCAATGGACTTTGTGATGCCTGCATGATGCAGCTGCGTGAACATGCGGTCGACGCGATGAGGTGCTTCATCGACATCCTCTAGCACGAGGAGCGCGTCGCGGAGTTTTGGCAGGTAGGGAGTTCCCAACAGCGAAGCAAGAAGAGAGAAATTGCCACCGATAAGCGTACCGGTGGCCTTTGCTCTATTATGAGTGACCAACAACTCCCCGTCAGGATTCTGAAGATTGCCGATGCGCGACGCCGATGTGACGACACGCCAGAAATGCTCTTCCGTGAATGGGTCAATATTGTCCCACATTTCCACGCCGACCATGGGGCCGGAAAACGTGACCAAACCGGTCTTACTATAGAGAGCAAGCTGCAGGCCGGTGAGATCACTGTAGCCGACGAGAATCTTTGGATTGCGCCGGACGGCTTTGTAATCCACCAGATGAAGCAGTCGGGGCGTTCCGTAGCCGCCCCGGATCGCGAAAATGGCCTTTACGCCCGGATCGCGGAGCATATCGTTGAGATCTTCCACTCGTTGCTCATCAGTACCGGCAAGGTACCCATGCTGAGCCATGACATGCCGGCCGACCTTCACGCGGTAGCCGAAACGTTCAATATATTGCACCCCCTTGTCGATCTTTTCTTGAGCGGACGGGGCGCTTGCGGGAGAGATGATCCCGATGAGATCGCCCCTACGGAGGCGGGGAGGTTTCAAGGTCTTCATGTGGTCTGCCTGAGAATTGTCCGGCCGGAATAATGTCGGAAAGATACGAAGAATAACCAGGAAAGCAACGGTGAGTCGTCCGGCGGAGTACTTGATTTTCTATGGAGAATTGGATAACCTGAACGCCACACGCCAGCAGACTTCGAAGGCAACACGACTACATCATTCCTCGTACGTTCAACATTTCCCTGGAGGTTTTCGTGAACACCAACCCACTTCGCGCCCTGTGTTGTTTCCTTCTCCTTTGCGCTGTGAGCCTTGCGCAGGCACAGCTTGACACGGCGCTATTCTCCGGTATGAAGGCTCGCAGCATCGGACCGGCCGGCATGAGTGGACGGATCGGCGGTATCGATGCAGTCATTGCGAATCCAGAAATCATGTATGTCGGTGTGTCGACCGGAGGTGTCTGGAAGACCACAAACAGTGGGACAACCTGGAAACCATTGTTTGACACGCAGCCGGTCGCCGCCATCGGATCGGTCGCGATCTTTCAACCAAACCCCGCCGTCGTCTGGGTCGGAACGGGGGAGGGAAATGCGCGCAACAGCGTAAGCGTCGGCAACGGCATCTACAAGAGTATCGATGGCGGTCAGACCTGGAGCCATCTTGGGTTGGATCGAACCGAACGCATCCATCGCATTCTGCTTCACCCCGGCGATCAAAATGTGGCCTACGTAGCGGCGATGGGCCAGATGTGGGGAGAAAATCCGGAGCGGGGTGTTTACAAAACAACCGATGGAGGCAAAACCTGGAGAAAAGTGCTCTCTGTTGACGAGAAGACCGGCTGCGGAGAGCTGGTGATGGACCCGGCTAATCCAAACAAACTCATCGCGGCGATGTGGGAGTACCGTCGCTGGCCATGGTTCTTCAAATCCGGTGGTCCGGGGAGCGGCCTCTATAGTACGTACGATGGCGGAGAAACCTGGAAACGGTTGGGCTCCGATGAAGGGTTGCCAAAGGGAGAACTGGGGCGAATCGGCATAGGCATCGCAAAATCGAATCCCGATGTTGTCTATGCACTTGTGGAAGCGAAGCGCAACGCCCTCTATCGATC
The DNA here is from genome assembly GCA_015661185.1 of Bacteroidota bacterium. GTDB lineage: Bacteria > Bacteroidota > Ignavibacteria > UBA10030 > UBA10030 > UBA9647. The sequence continues at coordinate 29,102 of JACVXU010000003.1, read as the reverse complement.
AGAGGATGGCGGACGATCGTGGAAAATGGTGAACGATTCCCGCAACATAAATGGCCGTCCATTCTACTATGCCGACATCCGCGTTGATCCTCAGAATGAAAATCGCATCTACAGCTTGCAAACAAACCTCTCCGTAAGCACCGATGGTGGAAAAACGTTCAGCAATATTACTCCGGGTAATCGCGTCCATTCTGATCACCATGCACTCTGGATTAACCCGCTTGACGGGAGCCAGCTGATTGACGGCAACGACGGCGGCCTGGCAATCAGCAACGACCGGGGGAAAACGTGGCGTTTTGTCGAGAACCTCCCGCTCGGGCAATTCTATCACATCAATGTCGACATGGAAATCCCGTACAACATCTATGGGGGTATGCAGGATAACGGTTCGTGGCGTGGTCCCGGTGAATTGTGGGAAAATGGCGGGATCCGGAATTGGCACTGGAACGAAGTTGGCTTCGGAGACGGGTTCGCAACACTTGTCGACGCGTCCGATGCAAACTGTGGTTACGCGATGTCGCAGGCTGGGGGGCTCATTCGCTTCAACCGGAAAACCGGTGAGCGAAAAGACATCCGGCCATGGGGACCCGATGAAGTCGAACTGCGCTTCAATTGGAACGCCGGGATTGCCAGCGATCCGTTTGACCCGAAGACGATCTACTACGGGAGCCAATTTGTTCACAAGAGCACAGACCGGGGCGATAGTTGGACGATCAGTAGCCCCGACCTGACGACCAACGATGCATCAAAACAAAAACAGGATGAGAGCGGCGGCCTTACGAAGGATGTCACCGGCGCAGAGAACCATACGACGATTCTAACGATCGCACCCAGTCCCGTGCAACGCGGTGTCCTCTGGGTTGGAACCGATGATGGGAACCTGCAGGTCACGCAGGATGGAGGAAAGACATGGACCAACGTGATTGAGCGGATCCCGGACGTTCCGAAAAACACATGGATTCCTCACGTTGAAGCATCCAGATTTGACGCGGGAGCAGCGTACGTAATCTTCGACGATCATCGGCGGAGCAACTGGAAAACGTACGTGTTCAAGACCGAGGATTTTGGAAAGAGTTGGAAGAGCCTGACGAAAAACGACCCCACCACAGGGTCAAAATCGATGTGGGGGTACGCGCTGGTGATTGAGCAGGATCCGGTGAAGAAAGAACTTCTCTATTTGGGTACGGAGTTCGGCCTCTGGATGAGTGTCGACGATGGAAAAAACTGGATGAAATGGACGCATGGATTTCCCACCGTTTCCACCATGGCGCTAATGGTTCATCCCCGTGACAATGATCTGGTGATCGGTACGCATGGTCGCTCAGCATATATACTCGACGACATTCGGCCGCTTCGGACTGTCACGAACGAACTCCTCGGGAAGCCATTGCATATGTTCGGCATACCCGCAACGTACCAACACCAGGTGAAACAAATGGATGGCTATCACTTCCCCGGCGATGCAATGTTCAGGGGTGATAACCGTCCTTATGGCGCGCTCATTACCTATATCACCAATCCGTTGAAGGAGCAGAAAGAGAGCACGGCGGAAGAAGGCGTTGATGAAGAAACACGAAGGGATGACGGGAGTGAGCCGGCGGAAAGGGGCCGCCCCAACGCGAAAGAGAAAAAGGTAAAAATTGAAATCCTGGACTTGAGTGGAGCTATGATCCGCAAGATGGACGGCCCGATGGAGAAAGGGATCAACCGAGTAGCCTGGAACTTGCGAAGGGACGGTTTCAAGCGCCCGCAGCTTACGCCACCGCAACAGCAAGATGAGGAGTTTACACCGCAAGGTCCGGAAGTGCTTCCCGGGAAATACACCGTTCGGATCAAGATGGGTAAAGAAGAAGCAACACAAACGGTTGAAGTGTTTCCGGATCCGCGCGTGTTGGTTCTATCCGAAGAGCGTCAACAAAAATCTGAAACAATTCTGAGGCTTGGCAGACATCTCGAGGTTGCCGCAGAGGCCGTCGACCGGATACAGAAAACGCGCAAGGCAATCGATGCGGCTCTGAGCCAGCTGAAAGAACGAAAAGATGAGGTGTCGAAAAATCTCAGGAAAGAATCAACAGATCTGAAGAAGACGCTGACAAAGGTTGCGGACAAGTTCATCGACGATCCGGCCGCAGTTCAGGGATTGACACGAAGGCCAAATACGGTGTCGTCGAGGCTCGGCTCCGTTCTTCGCTCGCTCGGTTCGTCATGGGATGCGCCGACGCCGACTCAGTTGACCTCTCTGCGACAAGCAGAATCGATTTTTGAAGGGGCACTCAGGGATTTCAACAAGACCTTCTCCGATGCAGTCCCTGCGTACAAAGCGAAAGTGGAACAGGCAAAGCTCTCCCTCTTTCCGGAAGGCGACACGCTCGACGTGAACTGGAGGCCAACAAAGAAAGAGTAGAATACTCTGAAAACTCGTGATATCGTCAAGTCCCGGCCGTGAGTTCTCTCGAACACGAGGAGCTCTCCGGGACTTTCTTTTATGTCTCCGGGTGTCCGGTGTGCAACTTTTTCGCCGGCGGAGTCGTCTCACAGTAGAATGAAAGTTACTTCATGCTGCCCAAGCCCGTGTAGGTGCTCCGTACTATCGCTTCCCGCGGGTTGCTTCTTTAACTCAAAAGAACAAGAGAAGAGAGTATGCCAGACTCGAAAAGACTCAAGGTCATCATTGTGGACGATGAGCCGCCCGCCAGGAACAAAATCCGTGAGCTGCTCAAATCCGATGCCGACGTTGAGATCATCGACGAATGTTCAAACGGGCGCGAGGCCGTGCAGTCGATCACGACCAACTCGCCAGACCTGGTCTTTCTTGATATTCAAATGCCCGAGCTCGATGGCTTTGGAGTGATCGAGGCGATTGGTCCCGAACAGCTCCCGGCGGTGATTTTCGTAACGGCGTATGATCAATACGCAGTGCACGCGTTTGAGGTTCATGCAATCGATTACCTGCTCAAACCCTTTGACCGGCAACGTTTTCAAACGGCGGTGAATCGGGTAAAAGATCACCTGCATTCGAATCATCGTGATGAGCTGAATCAACAGTTGAACACCCTCCTGCGTCAGTTGAAGGGACCGAGGAAGCAGGCCGAGAGATTCGTCGTAAAATCCGGGGGGCGCCTGTTTTTCCTGAAGAACGATGAAATCGATTGGATTGAAGCAGCCGGTAACTACGTGCGCTTGCACATTGGAAACGAAACACACCTGCTCCGGGAAACGATGAGCGCCATACAGAAGAAACTCGATCCCGCCCTCTTCATCCGCATCCACCGCTCGACCTTCGTGAACATCGAAAAAATCAAAGAGCTGCAACCCTGGTTCCACGGAGAATACGTGGTCATCATGCGGGATGGAACACAATTGACGATGAGCAGAAGCTATCGCAGCACTCTGCCGGAGCTGCTTGGGACAACACTGTAAGGTCTTCCGCTTCGTCCCGCGGCGCAAGCAGCGACCCCTTGACACAACTCTTGTTGCTTTTTATCCCGCAGCTTCTTATGGTAAGACACCAACAAGAGGGCCCCATGATAAGAGCAGCCATCGCTTTCTTCCTTTCCGTTCTTCTGTGTTCACCCTGTGTCGCGCAATCGAAGCATGATAATACATCCTTGATATCTCTTGTGGAATCAGAGCGAGCGTTTGCCAAGACGAGTGTCAAGATAGGAACGCGTCCATCGTTCATGATGTACTTCGCCGACGACGCAGTCGTCTTTCGCCCTCATCCGGTAAAGTACAAAGAAGCGATGAAGAATGTGCCTCTCCCAAAGAATCCGACCGAAGCGACGCTCGAATGGGAACCACTTTGGGCGGACGTATCTCGCGGCAGTGATTTTGGCTACACGACGGGTCCATCCGTATGGACAGACCACAGCCCCGCCAATCGTCCCACCTATTATGGTTTCTACTTTTCCTTTTGGAAAAAGCAGCCCACAGGCGAATGGAAGGTTGTCTTTGACGTTGGAACGGAACTACCAGGACCGTACGACGGTCCGAAAACGCTTCAGTCTCCCGTTGCTGTCAAACATAACGGGGTCGTGAAGAAGTTGGGTGCAGAGGAACGGCGTTTAAGCCTGATGGATGCCGAACGCAGATTCCTGGAATCAGCCCGGAAGGCCGGGGTTCAAAAAGCCCTCGGCGAAATTCTCGATAAAGAGGCGCGCATCTATCGGCAAAAAGTGCAACCGATTGTTGGAATCGATCCAATCCAAGCGTACTTTTCGAACAAGCCATATCTTTCGACGTGGGAACCTCTTGAGGGAAGCGTGGCGGAAGCAGGAGATTTGGGATACTCGTACGGCAGCTACACCGTTAGGAATGGCAACAAATCCGGCGATGATGAGAAGGGATATTACCTCCACGCATGGAGGCGGGATGTATCGAATCGATGGAAACTGGTGGCTGAAGTTACAAGCCCTTTGCCGCCAAAACCCTCCAAGACAAAGAAATAAATCGCTCTCTATTACTATAGATGGATACTTCTGTGAATAAGAACCTCGACACGCAGGAAATGCACGTTGCCCTTGGTGATATGCCAACGGACGAGTTTCGGAAGTTTGGCCATCAGCTCGTGGACTGGGTGGCCGATTACCTGGACACCGTCGAGCAGAAACCAGTTCTCCCCAGCATTCATCCGGGTGACATCATTCGCTCGCTTCCGAGTCTGCCCCCACAAACCGGCGAGCCGATGCAACAGATTCTTGCTGACGTCGATCGGATCATCATGCCCGGCATGACTCACTGGAACCACCCCCGCTTCCATGCGTATTTCAATTCATCCGCCAGCGGCCCGGGAATTCTTGGAGAGTTGCTCAGCGCGGGGCTCAACGCAAACGGAATGGTATGGAAGTCTTGCCCGGCCGTGTCGGAACTGGAAGAAGTAACACTTGGCTGGCTGCGTCAAATGCTTGGGCTTCCAAAGGAATATTGGGGGATGATTCTCGACACCGCGTCAACAAGCACGCTGCATGGCATTGCCGCTGCGCGAGAATCGTTGACCGATCTGAAAACACGCGAACGAGGCATGGCCGGCCGCAGTGAGCTACCCAGATTGCGCGTCTACTTGTCAGATTTTGCTCACTCATCGGTAGAAAAGGCTGTGATTACACTCGGCTTCGGCATGGATGGCATGCGGAAGGTTGCGGTCGACGAAAAATTTTGCATGCGACCGGAAGCACTTGCTGAAGCGATTGCGCAGGATCGGCGGGATGGCATGCGGCCGTTTTGTGTTGTCGCGACCGTCGGAACGACATCGTGTACTAGCATAGATCCGATACCCGCAATTGCCGACATCTGCGAGCGGGAAAAAATCTGGCTCCACGTTGACGCGGCGTATGGCGGAAGTGCTGCAATTGTTCCGGAGATGCGCTGGGTCCTTGAGGGCTGCGATCGCGCAGATTCCTTTGTCGTGAATCCCCACAAATGGATGTTCGTTCCAGTCGATCTGAGCGTTCTTTACACCCGAAAGCCGGACATCATGCGTCGGGCATTTAGCCTGGTGCCAGAATATCTTCGCACAGCACACGACGACGTTGTCCACAATCTGATGGACTATGGTGTCCCGCTCGGCAGGAGGTTCCGCGCTCTCAAGCTCTGGTTTGTTCTCCGATATTTTGGATGGGATGGCCTCGCGGCCCGGCTTCGCGAGCATCTGCGCATCGCCCAGGTTTTCAAGCATTGGGTTGAAGCCGATCCGGATTTCGAAGTTCTCGCCCCTGTGCACTTTGGTGCGGTATGCTTTCGTGCCCACCCAAAAGGTACGGATGACGAGGTTGTCCTCAACAAACTCAACGAAGATTTGATCAATGCCGTGAACGGAAGCCGGGAAACATTTCTCTCCCACACCAAACTTGGGACGCGGTACACCATTCGCATGGTCATTGGTCACCTCAAAACCCGCGAATCACACGCACACCAGGTGTGGGAGCAAATGCAAAACGAACTGAAAAAACTGCTTCCCTGACTCAATGAAAGACCCTCGTCACCGCGTAGATTCAAGAAGCGGACTGCTCGAGCGCCGATGGCTCCAGTGGGTTTTCTACTTCCTGATCTGGACCGCGGTCGGCTTGTTCTTCGCTTCTGAATCCTCCCTCTGGGGGCGCTATGTGTTCCGCACTCCCGTCACGTGGGATCTTGCCCTCAAGACCAATCTTTCCTTCTATTATATCTGGGCTTGTATTGCGCCCTTGGTGCTCTGGCTCGGGAAACGATTTCGATTTGAGCGTGGATCGAGGGCAATCTCTTTCTTTGTTCACGTTCCGACGAGCGTTCTCCTCTCGACCATTCAACTGCTGATCGCGGAAATTGTTGTACAATCGTTCAGCCCCGAGCCGTTACAGATGTATGAGGCCTTCGGGGCGATCCAGCACACGTTTGTCGTGTACTTCCACATCAACCTGCTCACGTATTGGGCTATCCTCGGCATTGGGTATGGACGCGAATACTACCGCAAGTTTCGCGAACGCGAAGTACGTGCGGCGCAGTTGAAAACACAACTTACCCAAGCCCAACTGCAAGCACTGAAGATGCAGCTTCACCCTCATTTCTTGTTCAACACGTTCAACACCATTTCATCGCTCATGCACAGGAATGTCGATGACGCGGATCGCGTGCTTACAAGGCTCGGAGATCTGTTGCGGTATACTTTACACAATGTCGGCGTGCAGGAAGTGCCGTTGAGGGAGGAGTTGGACTTTCTTCGAAGCTACCTTGAGATTGAACAGACCCGCTTCGAAGACCGTCTCAGGGTTACGATAAGCGTTGAGCCCGAAGTGTTGGACTTCAAAGTTCCGAACCTGATTCTGCAGCCGCTCGTGGAGAACGCCATTCGTTATGCGGTAGCGCCGCGTGCGAGCGGCGGGTGTATCGAGATCTCGGCACGGCAGGTCATTGGGTCGTTGCGAATAGCGGTAGTCGATGATGGGCCAGGGTTGCCGGAAGGATATGACGTGCTAGCCCATGAAGGTATCGGGCTGCGGAATTCACAGGATCGCCTTGAACAACTCTATGGCGAGAATTACAGGTTTATGCTCTCAAACAAGTCGCCCAAAGGCCTGGAAGTGGCTATTGTCATTCCGATTCGTCCTTCCTGACGGTTTGCCTTTTCAACACCCGGCTAGAATCTCCAATTCCGAACTCCGGCAAAACCCCCTATCGCTGCGTAACAATCCTCTCCAAGGGTCGTATCTGAAGAGAGTCATGATCGGGTTGGTGAAGGAGGTTCGATGACCATCAAAAGGAAAACTGCACGACGCCTCGCTCCAACCTGCGCACTCCTTTTGGCCATGTTGATCGTTGACGCAAATTCGCAACCGCAGCATCAGAAGCCCTCCGAACAGAGACCATTTCGTTTTTGATGCCAATCACACCCTCCTTGAATCGGCGTTTTTCTCTCGTCTATTATAGTTATCTTGAAGATGGTGAAGGGTTTCGGGGGAGGAACCAGCCTCTCCCGCCAAGCGTTGAAGGAATAGGTAGCGTTGTTCAACCAAAAGAGGTCTCTCGATGAAAAGGAAGTTTTCGGCGTGGATCGTAGCTGCGATGATGTTGGTGGGGATGCTTGTCGGGTTTCAGGGAAGGAACCTCGTCTCTGCAGACAATATCTATGACCAGTTCAAGAAGTTCCAGGATATTCTTGTGTTAACGGATAAGTACTATGTCGATCCCGTCGACGCACGCAAACTCACCGAAGGTGCAATCACAGGCATGCTCGAACAGCTTGATCCCCACTCGGTGTATTTCCCGCCGAAACTATTCGAAAAAGCCGCGGAGGAAATGCAGGGAAACTATCAGGGAGTCGGATTGCAGATCCGCGCATTGAACGACACGATCATTGTCGTCGAGCCAATGGGGGGAGGACCGGCCGCGAAACTCGGCATCCTTGCCAATGACAGAATAGTGCGGATCAACGACAGCACATCGATTGGCTTCACCTCCGACCAGGCGTCTCAACGCCTCAGGGGTCCCAAAGGCACCAAAGTGAAGATTGCGATCGCACGCCCCGGGGTCAAAGAGAACCTGGTGTACGAGATTACGCGGGCAGAAATCTCCATCGTCAGCATCGATGTCGCCCTGATGATCAACGATGAAGTAGGGTATCTCGCCGTGAACAAGTTCTCGACGAAAACAAACGATGAAATGCAGGTTGCCATGCGCGATCTCCGTGGCCGCGGAATGAAACGGCTTATTCTGGATCTCCGGTGGAATCCGGGTGGCGTGATGGAGGAAGCCGTGAAGATGGCCGATCTCTTCCTCGATGCCGGTACGAAACCAAAGCCGAAGCAAATTGTCTATACCAAGGGTCGCGCCGCAGAGCTGGAAGAGAACTTCGTCGCCACCAGCGGTCAGGAGTATGAGAAGCTCCCCCTCATCATCCTGGTAAACCATGCATCGGCAAGTGCAAGCGAGATTGTTGCGGGAGCGATCCAGGATTGGGACCGCGGTCTCATCGTCGGAGAAACGAGCTTCGGCAAGGGATTGGTGCAGCGACAGTGGGCCTTTGGCGACGGCTCCGCATTCCGTTTGACAATTGCCCGTTACTATACTCCGACCGGACGCCTGATCCAACGATCGTACGAAGGAAAGGACAAGGCGGCATACGCGAGGGAGGCGTTTGAACGCGACGAGCAGGAAGGGGACAATCTGGAACACAAAAAGGATGCAACAGCCAAGGCAGATTCAGGACGCCCCGTTTTTCATACCAACAGCGGACGGGTTGTGTACGGCGGGGGAGGTATTTCGCCGGACTACATTGTGAAACCACCGGCCGCGACAGAGTTTATGCAGAATCTCCAGCGGCGCGACTTGTTCTATCAATTCGTAACAAGCTACCTCGATGCCCGCGGGCAAGCTCTGCGGTCGACCTATGGAGAGGACATACTTCGATTCGTAAAGACGTTTGCAGTAACAGACGAAATGCTGCAGGAATTTCGTACGTTCGTTACGACGAAAGGCCTGAAGGTTGAAGAGAAAGACCTTCAGAAAGATCTTGTCTTCGTCCATGCGCGGTTGAAGGCGGAGGTCGCGCGATCATTCTGGGGCAATAACGGATCGTATCGCGTGATGCTGGACGTTGACCCGCAATTCAAGAAGGCGATGACACTTCTGCCCGAGGCAGTGAAATTCGCCAAGGTGAATTAGGGCGCTCACAGAGTAGAATCTGGTTTCGTCGCAAGGGTTCGTCAGCGCTCTCCCTTCGCAAGAGAAACGGTTACGCCCCATCCCTCTGGATCGTCGGGGGGAGTGTCGTTCCAGTCGTTGTACGCATGGGTATCGTCTGTCTCATAGAAGACAACGTACCTGCCGCTCGGAAGAGAGACTGTTGCGTCGAACAGTCGGTTCTTGTCTGTGCCGCCAGCCGGGTCTGTGCTCCGATACTTCATCTTCCAAACAACTTTTCCTGAGTTGGCATCTTCAATCCAGGCGAAGTCGAACATGTCGCCGTTCCGCCCTTCACCAACCGAGTAAATGTGAATGTCCCTTGTTTGAGAAAGCGTGAACTCTTTTCGCCGTCGCTCGTCGCTTCCCACGCGGATGATACTCGCCAGCACCGAAGGATTGTCACGGTCTTCAAATGCGGCAACATCTTTCGGATCGAAACGATCATCGACACCGCTGAGAGTAATACCCCAATGCTCGGGATCGAATGGCGCGGATGTGTTCCAATGACGATACGAATGGGAATCGTCAGTGACAAAATGAACAACGTAACTTCCTTTCTCAAGGTGGATCACTTTGTCCGCAATGCGGTTCTTCTTGTCTCCGCCCGCATGGTCCGTTTCGTCATACTCCATCTTCCAGACCTTCCTACGCGTTGAGGCGTCAACAATCCAGCCATAATCGGACATCTCCCGATCGCGACCCTCCCCAAGAGCATAGATGCGGACATCCATTCCTTTCTTGAGGGTGAATGATTTCGATCTTGATTGATGATCGCCCATCCGCGCCAGGTCAACGATGATATTCTTGTCCTCGGTAGCTTTGTACTCGAACAACGTTGCATACTTTCTCTGAGATTCGTCCTTGAGCCAAACAGTCAGTCCCCAAAATGCCGGATCGTAGGGGGGTGGTGCGTTCCACTCCCGGTACGAATGCGAGCCATCGGTTACGAAATAGGCTGCATACTGGCCGGCAGGGAGGGAAACGGTTTCCTGCGCGATCCTGTTCTTTCGGGAGCCTCCCGCGTTTATCATGTTACCATCGTTCATTTCCCACACCCGCTTGCCGGTTTTCGCATTGATGATCCATCCGTAGTCATTGAGATCGCCATCCTGATTCTCTCCGAGAGCATAGATGGTGACCTCGGTCGGTTTCTCGAGGATGAATCCCTGGTGAATATAGTCATTATCAAAAAGAGCGCTGAGCGAGAGAACGGCGTTCTTCTTCAAGTCTTGATGCCACCGATCGACACCCTCAGGACCGACCCGCCGACCGCGTCCGTGAATCGCGATTGTCAGATCGTCATACTCGCGACTCCGGCGCCTTCCATCGAAAATCCTGCTGGAGAGAAACTCCATGAACTCACCAAAGCTCTCTATACCGTCTGACGGCTCCGGGTACGCGGCGTAGTAAACCTCGTAATCTCCTTTGGGGAGTTGAACAACGTCATCGTAATCAGCAAGTCCACGGCTTCGGTTGCGCTGTTTGGCATTCCTCAGCTTCCAGACCACATTGCGGGAGGCTTTGTCCAGAATCCACGCTGAAGTGCCAACCCCGCGGTACCGTTCGCTTGCTGCAACCGCATGGATGGAGATATCCTGGTTGGCTTCCAGAACGAAGCCGTCGCTTTTGACTTCGTATGCGCCTACCCGCTGGATTTCGGTAAGCAGGTCTCCCTGGGCAAACAGGGGAGAGGCGGAGAAAGCGATGATGAAGGGAAGTACAAGAGCCACTCGTTTCATGTGCATGCCTCCTAAGAAATGGAATTGCCACCGACTGGATGGATCGTTGATGATATCGATCGCCGAACGTCGAATGTTGAGGCGGGTCAATCTTCCCGTCATCATTCATATTCGGTATTCATGAGGCGTTATCGTTTTCGGCGTATGACGGCCCTTTCCGTCTTACGGAAAAGAACCGGCTTTTGTTTCTGGGGGGGAGATGTATGCGAAGATTCAGAACTTCACGGTTATGCCTACCGCCGGAAGGATTGGCCAGAACTTAATTTAGTAATTTTTGATGAAATGTTCGTTGGAGTCTGCAAAACAAGGTCGGATTGTTCCATCCCTGAAACCCCAACGCGTTAGATGGAGCACTCCCATGTTCTCTCCATAACGCAGAGGTCTCAGCTTGACATTTCCGGCAAATTGTTCTATACTAACCCCGATGAAACCAAGTTTCAGTAATGAAACTTCGTGCATGAACGATTGCCCCCTCGGGCCAACCCCTCTTGTGCAGTAGTACTCCGCAAGAGATCTCCAGTGTAGTTATCAAACCCAGCGCTGTCCGCTTGGTGAGAGAGTGTTGCAGCCGCACCGCGGACAACGAAGCAGTTGATCTCATCCTCCGTCGTTCAAAACAAAACCGGAAAGGAGGTGCTGAGACAGACAAAGTGCTACTACGGTATTCGCAGTATCTCCTACGGGAAACATCAACGCGCTGCCCATTTTTCTTGCGCTCTTCTGCATTTCTTACGATTCGATTATTAAATCACTGATATACTTCTACATCCAAGGAGCAACATCATGAGATACTCCTGGTGCACAGTTCTCCTGATTCTCTTGATTAGCCTCACCATCCCTGCGCTCCTCTTTGCCGGGAACGGAAAGATCTCCGGGACCGTGAAAGACGCCTCCAACAAAGACGCTGTTGTAGGCGCGAATGTGGTGATTGTAGGGACGACGATGGGAGCAGCAACGGATCCCGAGGGACGATACTACATTCTCAACGTTCCTCCGGGGACATACACGGTGCAGGCGTCCGTCGTGGGTTACGCTCGTACGGAGATCAGCGGTGTCCAAGTGCGAGCTGATCAGACAACAGATCTCAACTTCGAGTTGCGTCAAGAAACAATCGAGCTGAAGGAAGTTGTCGTGCAGGCGCAGATGAGAGTTGTTGATAAATCACAAACATCTTCCAAATCGACAATTGGCAAAGATGAGTTGTCCAATAAGCTGCCGATCTCAGGAACGCTGGAAATTCTCAATACCACGCCCGGCGCCTTCAAGGGATTTATTCGCGGCGGCAAGATTACAGAGACCAAGACCATCGTTGACGGTGTTGATGTCAGCGATCAGTACTACGCAATTGGCGGCGACCAGGCAAACCAGGGCATCCTGACTGGTGCCTATGTGACCCGTTACAGAGACAATCAGTTGAGCACATCTGCCTCAGTCAACTTTAACTCGGTTGAGCAGTTGTCGGTGAACACCGGAGCTGTCGGTGCAGACAATGCATCGGCAACGGCCGGCTTGATCAACTACTCCCTCCGTGAAGGCCGCGGGAAAATGACAGGCAGTTTCAGCGCCCGCTCGAGCCAACCGACGGGGCTCAAGTACGACGGTCCAGACCTCTATTGGAATGATCAGGTGTACTTGGATGAAAAGGGCGCAACACTCCGAAGACTCGACTCCATGCGGACACTCCAGACGACAGCATGGAGTTCAGCCCGTGTAGCGCTTATCGCACGGGACAGCACAAAAGGTTCGAAGTATACCTACAGCAAAGGAAAATACCTCAACCAGGACTCGCCGCAAATCGAAGTCGATGGAATGATCAGCGGAAGCATCAACGATGATTGGGGATTCCTGCTCAGCGGCAAGTATTTCGATACACACGGGCGTCTTCCGAACGAGCGGGAACGCCAGGCTGACTTTACATTCAAGACAACGTACAACCTGGGCCGCGAGTTCAAGCTCAACGCCTTTGCAATCGTCAACGACAAAGGCAAGTTGTTTGGATGGAAGAACAGCTATTACAATGACAATGCGAGGCTCTTCCTCGAAGGCGTTCCGAAGAGCGATGGTGTCAAGATTATTGGAAGTCTCAAAGCAACGCATGTGCTCTCGCCTTCAACCTTCTATGAGGTACAACTCAGCCAGACCTACCGCAACGACCGGATGGGATACTCTGACGACAATGGCGACGGCATCGCTTCACTCAATGAAGACGGGGATTTCCTGACACTCGAGAAGACGACCGATGCCGATAAGTACATCTCCCGTTCCGGCCTCGAGCTGTACAAGTTCTTCCGGGTTGGAAACGAGCAGAACGAAAGCATGATCACTCAGCCTATGAGCGCCGGCAACACGCAGATCATCATCACCCGGCCGCAGTTCTATTATGAGAACACGACGAACACCGTCAACACGGTGAAATTCGATATCACGAGCCAGGTTGATTTCCATAACCAGCTCAAAGGCGGTATTTCCCTCCGGTTCCACGACATCAGCAAGGTGCAGCGGAACTCAACGTTGGGAGCCGATGCAACGGACGTGAGGCGAAGGCTCCTTGTAGAGAAATGGGAATTCAAGCCAACCGAGTACGGTGTCTACCTGCAAGACCGCATGGAGTATGCGGGGCTTGTGATCAACCTCGGCGCCAGGCTCGACCGGTGGGATCCCAAAGCAGCCGACTGGGCGAGCTACTACAATCTATTTTTGAATCAGCAGGTCTATGTTGACGACAGCGTCCGTGCGGATCTCATTCCGATTCGGGCCAAGAGTGATGTGGAACCGTACTACTTCTTCTCTCCGCGTATTGGTGTTTCCCACCCGATCTCGGACGAAGCGGCGATGTATTTCTCGTACTCCCGTAACTTCATTCCGCCGCCGTTCTCGCGTCTGTATGCAAGCTACAACGAAGTTCTCGGTTCGGCCGGCGGACTTCCGCAGTACGCGAGCTTGCGGCAGGAACCCGTCAGATCGTCGAACTATGAGCTCGGTGCGCAGTGGGAATTCATCCCGAGAAAGTTCGGTTTCACGTTCACAGCGTACATGCGGGATATTGAAAACTACAGCCAGAACCAAATCTCCCTGTTCCTCGCGAACGGTCAGAACGCCATGTGGATCTCTTCGCAGTATGCCGACGCGCGGGGTGTTGAATTTGGGATTCAAGCCCTGCGGCAGACGTATTTTGATTTCCTGACCCTCTATGGACGCGTGAACTATACGTACAGCTATGTGAAGGCATCTGGCTGGGTAGGAAACGATCCAGCGCAGCAAAGTTCCTTCTCGCGTCCAGACACTCTCAAATACGGCCAACTCCTGCCGTTCGACGATTTCTGGTCCTATAACAAGGTACAGAACGATGTCTCCGGCGGCAACAATCTTCTGACGGGAGGTTACGACAGGGCGCATAGAATCAGCTACGTTCTCTTCCTGGAGTTTCCATATCAGGTCATGCTTTCGTCCATTGGAACATTCCAAAGCGGATTCTATTATCCGTTGTCTGTCACAGCCGATCCACGCGTTGCCGGGCGAGAGCTGGGCAAAGCGCCATGGAACAAAATGGTCGATCTGCGAATCGAGAAAGGATTCACGATTGAGAATATTCGCTTCGCAGTCTTCTTCGATATGAAGAACCTGTTTGCCTGGAAGAATATCATCGGCTACGACAACTCAGTCTCGGGTGCCCAGCTTTGGGAGTATTCCAATGCCGGAATAGCGAAGTTGAATGACGGAACACCCGATCCGACAGGCACCTATCGTCGCGCCGTTGCTGCGGATGGAAGCCCGTTCTACGACATTCCGCGCGAGTACTACTTTGGCGTGAGGATCGATTTCTAAGAGAACGACACTGGCTGTGAACCATACTATTAAATGGAGTAACACTATGAACATGACAAGACAAAAAGAATTGCTCCTCGCAGTTCTTGCTCTATTGCTCGCTGTCGTTCCGCTCACGATGTTCGCCCAGACCTCCCCCGCCACCTCGGTGGCGAACTATCCCGGTGCGGGTGTGATACAGGCCGGCGATGCGTGGGAATCGTTCCTGCCGCAAGGCTACCCAGTAGGCACGACAGCCCTGAGCTACAGCGACGCAGGAACATACACAACCCTGGGTGCCCGCAATTTTATCCGCCTGGGTAATTTCGAGCGTGGATGGAGCACGCCAGGTACACACTGGCCGAATGCATATCCGTACACCACCTATTGGTTCAAGAACATCGCCGTGCTCGCGTACGACCCGGATGTTACATTCAACCCAGCGACCATTGCCGGGAAGACAAATCCGAGCTATTTCGCGAACTCCGGCCCCAACTATGGGCAGTTCACCTACGGAGCGTTGTTGAGCGGAGCGACCGATCCGAACCGTCACTATTCCATCGATCCGTATTGGGTCGATGGCAACCGGCGTCAGCACGCGGTCTACGAAGCAGCGTGGCCCACAAACATGGGCGTCGACGTGAAGCTCCGGGCGCATGGATTTCAGGGACCAAACTGGAACAACCTGAACGATTTCGTCATAATCGAAATCGAACTGAAGAATACCGGCGTGCTTGATATGAATCTGGATGGTGTTGCCGAGAAACTGACAAACCAGATTAAGGCGATCGCGCTGCAATATAGCACCGAGTCCTATATGTCCATTGGTAGCCAGCTCGGTGGCGGACGGAACAGGAACGATATTGTTGCAACGCCAGTCGCCCGCCAGGCAGCATGGGTGGACGACCTTGATCAGAACGGATCGCCCTGGGCCTTCAGCAGCATGTTTTGCAGTGCGTCGGTGATAAACCCAACAGCCGGAAACGTTGATCTCGGATTCAATACCGGCGCCCAGAAAGTCTATACCGACGTTTGGAGCGGCGTGCTAATGATCGATGTGAGAAGAGGCGGCCTGCCAGCAGATCGCTCAAAGACCGTTGTGACCAATCCCAAAAAAGAAACGCTTTTTGGAACCGACCCGATTGGTATCGGTCCCGAGCGCGGTTGGTACGCCTCCGGCGGCAGCAGTCCGTTGACGTGGACCCTCGGAAATCCGCAAGGTATGTTTGTCACAACCGTCGGTGCATGGTACGCGGATGGCGGCAAAGGTCGTCAAACGTCCACCGCAAACATGAATTTGGGTCCCAATCCGAACTTCTTTGCCAGCGGTACATCTGGTGACATAACGACGTTTGTCCCCAAGCCGGCGGGAAGCAGATTGCGACCGGATGGAGACTTTAAGAGCTCTGGCATTTTCGACCAGAAATCATTCGAAGACGGCAAAGCCGATGCAACCACGAACTATCCCAACGGTTGGGGAACATTCTCCAAAGGAGCCAGCAACACCGAGAATTTCAATGGTGATATGATTGCCGGCGTTGGTCCGTTCAGCATTCCAAAAGATTCCTCCATCACCATCGTGGTGGCGTCCGTAGCGGGCTTCCGCCTGGAAGGCATTCAGAAGGCGGTCCGTGCGGCGCGCTGGGCGTATGCGCAAAACTACAACATACCCGTGCTTCCGCCGATGCCCGATGTGAAGGTCACCAACACGCTAGCCAAGTCGGTGGCGATTGAGTGGGATGTCCGGGCCGAGACCGATGCAGAATTCGCCGGCTATAAAATCTATAAGTCATCCCAGTATCTGAAGAAGAGTTACCTTGAGGAAGGGATGCGCGTTGTCGACCGGTATCAGGAAAACATGACACCGGGGCCGATTCCTGCAAACCTCAAGAAGCCCGTCAACCCGAAGTTTGACGCGTTCGGCCAGGTCAATTCAACAGTCGCTCAAGGGACCTATCAGCCCGACACGTGGGGAACATGGGATCTGGTTGCCGTGATTCCCAAGGGCTCGCTGGTCAGCTATCCGGCAGCAACCACGACCGGCTACAAATATAGATACGAAGATAAGGACGTTGTGCTCGGGTTCTCATACTGGTATTACGTTGCGGCATACAAAGAAGGCACGTATACCGGTCCGGATGGTGAAACAACGACCCGCATCGAGACACACTCGACAAACAGGAATGGTGCAACCGGATTATGGCGCTTTACCTTCCCGTTTGGGACTCAGAATGCCAACTTCGGCAAGCTGGCAACCACCGACATTACGGCTCCAGCGCAGGGATTGAAAGACATAGGCGCGGTGCAGGTGGTTTACTCGGCGCTTGCCCCCGCCGGCTCGGTCGCGAATGTCAGTGTCCGCCCGAATCCGTACAAGCGCGCGGCACTGCATGACAACAGAGCAAACGTGTATGATCACAAGCTCCTGTTCTACAACCTGCCTCCGCAGTGCACCATCACTATCGCTGATGTCGCAGGTCAGATCATCGATGTGATCAACTTCAGCTCCACTGATGCAAATCGCGGCAGCACATTCTGGGATATGTTCTCCAAGGATGGCCTCGAAGTGGCAAGCGGTGTTTATCTTTACGTCGTCGAATCACCAACCGGCGACAAGAAGATAGGGCAATTCTCCATCTTACGATAATCAAATAACTATGAGGGCAAGATCTATGAAAAAGATCTCTTCAACATCTATTGCGGCTTTGCTCCTCGTGGTTTTTGCCACCGGGATTGTGACCGGCCAGACGCGCAAAGCTGGAATCAACAGCGCTGCGTTTCTGAAAGTCGGCGTTGGGGCAAAGCAGGTCGGCATGGGCTCCGCCGTCACATCCATGAATGGAGACGTGACGAACATGTTCTGGAACCCCGCCGGTGTTGCGATGAACAACGAAAAGGCACAGGTATCGTTTACGTACAATTCCTGGATCGGAGGCCTCACACAGAACGCGTTCGCCGGAGCCTACCAAATGGAAGGTATCGGCACGATCGGCGTCGGTGTGATGACCTTTGGAATGACCGGCATCCCGGCTGACCGTGATGTGTACCCCGGAAATGCCGTCCTCCAGGCACTGCAAATCGACCAGGGCACTGCGAGTACCTATGACTACATGGACCTGCTCGCCCAGGTGACATACTCCACGTACGTCATGGATCGCCTCGCACTTGGTGCGTCGGTAAAACTGATAAGCGAGAAGATCGACGACATGAATGCCACGGCGGTTGGGTTCGATCTGGGCTCGGTGTACAACATCGGGCTTCTCAATTGGAACATTGGTGCCCGCATCAGCAACCTGGGAAGTGATGTGAAGTTCTATGATTATGCTTCCCCGATCCCGTTGACATTCAGCATGGGAACATCGATGACGCCGATTCGCATCGGCGAAAGCGCTGTCACCTTTGCCGTGGATGCGGTGAAGCCGCAGGACGGACAGCAGTACTACTATACGGGGATGGAGTACAACTTCAACAACATGATCTTCCTGCGCGGTGGATGGAAAATGAACTACAGCTACCTCGGACTGGCGGGTGATGGCATAGACGAGGGGACCTCACAGCGGCTAGGAGTCAGGACGAGCCTTGAAAAGGGATCGTTGGGTGCCGGCGTGCGCGTTCCGATGGCGGAGTATATGCTCTCCGTTGACTACTCGTATACGGTTTTCACCTCCTTCTCCGACGTTCACCGGATTACGCTCCACGTTTCAATGAAGTAGAGGGACCGTACGTCCTCTTGCTATTTCTATAACAAGCGGTCAGGGCGAGGGTTATCGCCCTGACCGTTGTGTTTTTGGCCATTTCCACACCTGCGCCAAACGGTGGCAAGGCCGCCGCTTGACATTCCTTCCAAAAAAGTTTATAATTCGCCAAAGAAACCAAGTTTCACCAGTAAAACCGGGTTTCTCCTGACACCCAACTGCCGCAGGTCATAGCTCCTCCGGCATCTTGACTGCATCATTCTGATCCAAAGCCGAAGGGAGGTGTTGAGAAAAACCAAAGTGCTACGAACTTTCGCTGTACCCTCTCCGGAACATTTCCAATCCGGGGCCACGGTCTTATCTCGAGTTCCTCTGTAGTTCTGTCTACAACACAAATCACTGATTTACTTCTACATCCAAGGAGCAACATCATGAAACACTCCTGGTGCAAAGTTCTCCTTCTGTTGATCCTCGGGATCCTATCGACGCTTGTGGCGTTCGCGGGAAACGGTAAGATCACCGGGGTCGTCAAGGACGCGGCCACTGGCGAACCAGTCGTGGGTGCCAACGTCGTTATCGAGGGGACATTGATGGGCGCCGCAGCCGATGAGAAAGGCGTCTATGTCATCCTTGCTGTGTCTCCTGGTACCTACAATGTTGTCGCCTCGGCGGTGGGATACGCCCGCGCTGTTGTGCAGGGCGTCCAGGTCCGGTCCGACCAGACCGTTTCCCTTGACATCAGCCTGCGGAGCGAAGCAATTGGATTGAAAGAAGTCGTGGTGGAGGCTGAGCGAAAGCTTGTTGATAAAACTCTTACTTCAACACGAACCGTTATCTCCTCGGGTGAGCTGAACAACGCTCTTCCCGTGTATTCGGTTCAGGAATTACTGAATACGACAGCGAGCGTGTTCAGGGGGCGCATTCGTGGCAGCCAGAGGGAAGAGACAAAAACCCTGCTGGACGGAATTGACGTTACAGACCAATTTCGAAATACCGACTACGACGGTTCAGGGGACCTTAGCGCTGCTAAGCGCTACAATCGTGTCACCAAGCCCTACGAAGCCAACGGAACAACGGTGAATCTCAACACCTCCGGTTTGTCCGAACTCAACGTCATCGCGGGTGCTGCGAACGCAGAGTACGTGGCGGCATCGGCGGGTATCTACAACGCAAGTCTGCGTGAGGGACGGGGAGCATGGACGGGACGACTGTTCTATCGGATGGGGGGTGGGGGCTTTGATCGGTTCATGAAGGGGGTCGGATACTTCGGTCCCGCGTTCTATCCTGCGACCGACACGGCAAAGTACCTTGGCAACAAGCGATCACTTCTGATATCATCTCCTGCGAAGTCAGCCCGTTATATCTGGTCGCCGGGCAAGCCGTACGCGATTGGTGAATCGCCAACGGTCGAGGGTGAACTTGCGTTGGGTGGATCGGTGATGGAGAACTTCGGTCTGTTCTTGACGGGAAGACTCTTCGATACGCACGGATTCATGCCAAATGAATTCTCGCGCGAAGCAAATATCTCTTTGAAATCGAATTATGATTTTACCAAGAGCATGAAACTCGCCGTGACCGGAGTGTTCCAGGATCGTGGACAGATCTTCGGCTGGAAGAATCGGCAATACAATGATGCTTCGAGGTATTTCCTTGAGGGCGTGCCTGTCAATGATGGATATTCTCTGGTGGCCAGTGCGAAATTTACGCACTTCCTGACACCTGAGACCTTCTACGAACTCCAGGTGAGCAGCGTCAGCAAATCCGGACGCATCGGGTTCTTGGACAGCTTCACCGACTCTAATAACGACGGTATCCCCGACAAGTACGATCAAACCAATGGATCCGCAGATTTTCTTGTACTTGGTGTGGATACAGCAAAGGTCCGGCGCTACATAGGAGCGATCGGTTCAGGCAAATTCTTTAACAACAACAACGACGATACACAAGGGCTTGATCCGACGATTACCACCATTTTTGGCGGCGGCAATGTGCTTGCAAATCCGACCTACTATCATGAGAACCTCCAAACAAGTGTTACAACGCTGAAGGCAGATTTCACAAGCCAGGTCACGGCCAACCATCAGCTGCGCGGGGGCGCACAGCTTCGGATGCACAGTGTAAAGCAAGACCGGCGGTCGACCGTCATCTCCCCGGCCGATATTGACCCCTCGGTTGGCGTACTGCTTGAGCAGTATGACAAGAAGCCGATGGAAGTGGGGGCGTATGCCCAAGACAGGATAGAGTTTGCCGGCCTCATCATGAATATCGGCGCCAGAATTGACGGCTTCGATCCTGATGCAAGTGAGTTCGCGAACTTCTACACGCCGTATGTCTACGCACCTACCGGAAGCTTCAACGTCGGTCCGAGAGCCGCCTTCTCGCCCTATCGTGGCGACAAGGTTGCATTGAAGTGGTTCTTCTCGCCGCGTATTGGCGTAAGTCACCCGATCACGGAGAACGCAACCATGTATTTCTCCTTCTCTCGGACGAGCCAGCCGCTTCCGTTCTCTCAGATTTACATGGGCTACAACAATGTGAACAACCCGTCACTCCCGAACCAGATGCGTGCGGACCAGGACCCCTACAAGTCCACCAACTACGAATTCGGCGCGAGCTGGGAATTCATACCGCGCATCTCGGTCAACGCAAACGCATATTTCAGAGAAGTTGAAAACTTCGCACGATATGCGTACACATTGCAGGGTCTCCAGGGACAGGTTGTAACAACGTACAACGTCTTCTTCAATTCGGGGTACGCCGACGCACGAGGAGTCGAGGTAACACTCAACGTCGGTCAATACTCGGTTGAGGATATCGTAAAGATAACGGGACGCGTCAATTATGCATGGAGCGTCATCAAGCAGCCGGCAGGCGGACCTGCACCGAACAAGACCGCGTTCGCGAGAGGTACGGTGGACAGCGTGTTTACCCAGCTTCCATTTGGTGATGCAAAGAGCTTCAAACAATATGAGATCAATGTTGGCGGCGGAGCTTCGGTGCTCGGCGCTGGCTTTGACCGGACACATCGGGTGGGGTACGCCCTCTCCTTCCAATTCCCGTTTGATATTAACCTGAATGTCGTTGGAACGTATGCGAGTGGCTTCCTGTATACAAACCCAACAGTGGACAACCGAACCGCGCGTCAACTTGAGACCGCTCCGTCAAACAGCATGGTTGATCTGCGGCTTGAGAAGGCTTTTGCCATCGCCGGCAAACGAATCGGCATTTTCATGGATGTGAAGAACATATTCAACAAGGAGAACATCCTCGCGTATGCGACGGCGACTGGAGCAAGCCAGTTAAAGTTCCATCAAACAGGCGACCCGACAGGTGAATACAACAGAGCGATTCTCGAGGAAGGCACAAGCGTCTACGATATGCCACGACAGGTATATCTTGGGGCATACTTCGAGTTCTAACGTGCAAAGTGTCAGCCAAACTAAAGGAGATACTATCATGGTTTACAAGAAGCTAACAACAGTGCTTGTCGCCTTTGGTCTGATACTCTTGCTTGCCTCGGCAGCGTATGGTCAGACTGATACACGGCAGGGCTCTGCACCCGCCAGCACGGGGGTGTTTGTAGCGGGCGATTACTGGGATGGAATCACGCCGGATAATATGACGCCGGCTACGGCAAATCGGTGGTGGCGGGAAACCGGCGCTGATGCGGTTAACAACCACACCTTCATGCACATGGGCAACCAGGACAGGAACTGGAACGTGCCGACGACAATGTGGCCCGGAGGCTGGAACTACGGGCAGTACTGGTCACATAACATGCGTATCGTCGAATACAATCCCGATCCGACCTTTTTCCCAGCATCACCTCATAATAGTGCAAACAAGGCAAACTACGCTTTTGGAACGTATGGCACGAAGATACCAGGGGCGGGAGTCGCGAGCAGAGACTATGCTCGCCTGACAAAGTGGGTTGATGCAAACTCGCGGACACAGGCTATGTATGAAGTCGGTTTTCCTACAGCCCTTGGCGTCGACATCAAAATCGTTGCCCGACAATTTACCGTCAACTGGGCCAACCTTAATGACTTCATCATTTACGAGATTACACTGACGAACACGGGTGCCGTTGATCTGAATAAGGACGGTGTTGTGGACAAGACCAACAACAAGATCAACGCTCTCACGATGGGATGGAACGGTACGCCGATGATTTCGTACTACCTGACCCCCACCGGCGGCCGTGGAAACGACTTCAACGTTGGCCGTAATACCGGTTACGTAGGTGACAACGACCCGACGGGGGCACCCTGGGATATGGTTGTGTCATTCCCGGGAGTCGATCCGACGCGCGTCAAGGCCGATCGTACAGTTGATGCGGGCAAGTACAACCTTGGCGTGAATGGCGCGCAAGTGCTCAAATCCTACACCGACGTCTGGACCTTCAACTCGTTTGTTTCTGTGAAAAAGGGGGATGGGAACCCTGCGAATGCAGACAAGCCAACGATCTTCGGGTCGCACCCGATTGGTACGGCAGCGCAACGAGGATGGTACCACTCGGTAATGCAGGGGAACGGCATTGGTGGATTCGGTGGTGATGCTCCTCCGGGATCCAGCACTCCCGAGGGTTTGCACAAGCTCTTCATGGGCGCGTGGTATACGAACGCAGGGAAAGATAATAATGCCGCCACCCAGGCTTTCACTCCCAATTCCAATTTCTTTACGAGCGGCGATGCCGCCAAACCCCTGACGTTTGTGCCGAAGACAACTGGAGCAACCCGGCCAAATGGTGACAGAAAGTTATATTCCGAGGACATTGGGGTCGCAGCGTTTAGTCAGGGTCCGTGGGAAAACGGAAAGGCTGACGCGAACGCGAACTACCCGGCTGGATTCGGCACATGGACGAAGGGGTTCATCTTCGAACACACCTTCGGTGGTGATATCATGAACGGCGTCGGTCCTTTTTCACTGGATGTCGGCGAGTCGATCACCATCGTTTGGGTCGAAGGAGGCGGTTACAGGCTCGAAGGAGTCCAACGCTCCCTGCTGGCTGCACGATGGGCGTACGAAAACGCCTGGGGTGCTGCACCCGGAGGTTATAAGGAGACTGGGGCAAACTCTCTGCCGACGCCTCCTCCGGCACCACTTGTCTCGGTTGCCGGTGCGCCGTCAGGAAAGACCATGGTTCGCTGGGATAACCGAGCCGAAACGGATCCGCAGTTCCAGGGATACAAGATCTGGCGTGCACAGCCGTTCCCGAAGTTCAAAATGATCGACGGTGGAATGCGCGGCATGGACCGATACCAGGAACAAATGACTCCGGGTGAAACGACGTCAGATCTGTTGAAGCCAGTCAACCCCAAGTTTGACGCTGTTTCGGAAGTCCAGACTCTGATGCAGGCGGATTCATGGGGCCCGTACCGTCTTGTGAAGGTCATACCGAAGGCGAATCTCTCGCAGTATGCAAGCGCAAGCGGCAGCTTTAAGTATGCCTATGAAGACGCGGACGCAGACGTGCTGCAAGGATTTACATACTGGTATTATGTCTCCGCCTACAAGGAGGGGACGTTTGCCGGACCGGGCGGCGCGACGACGACAAGAATAGAATCTCATAAAGTGAATATCAACGGACGCAGCGGCTTGTGGATGGGGACGTACCCATTCGCAAACAGCTCATTCAATGCGTGGTTCCCCAAGGATATCGCTTCCCAGAAGCTTGTCGGAGCAGCGTTCGTTCTTGCGCCCGATGTGCCTCAGGCGTCCGATGTAGCAAGCGGGGCAGTGAAAATCTTTGTGAAACCCAATCCGTATAAACGAACAGCGCTCTTTGACGTCGGACTTGAACACAAGGTTGCGTTCAACAACATACCGAACAACACGAAGATCACGATTCTGGATGTCGCCGGGCAAATCGTTTTCCAGCAGACTATTCTGAATCCGACCAATGGAACATTCTTCTGGGATCTGTTCTCGAAAGACGGTATGGAGGTTGCCAACGGATTATACATCTACATTGTGGAATATCCGGGAGGCATGGTGCGCAATTATCTGGCGATCATGAGATAGAAAGAACGAACCATCGACCTATGACTTTCTAACCAAAGTGTCTAAGAGGAAAACAACCATGAAATCATTAAGATCTGCATTGATCGTCCTATCATTGCTTGTGCTCGTTTTTGATGCTCCGGCACAGGTCCGAAAGGCTGGTCTCAACGCAGCTGCCTTCCTCAAGGTGGGAGTCGGGGCTCGTAACGTTGGATTGGGTTCCGCGAGCAACTCGATCACCGGGGATGTTGGCCAGATGTTCTGGAATCCGGCAGGTATCGCCCTCCAGGACGACCAGATGCAAGGGACAGTCTCATACAACAAATGGATAGCCGACCTAAGTCACAACGCATTCGGCATATCGTACAAGCTGGGAGATATCGGGACCGTTGGCATCGGCGCGATCATGTTCGGTGTCAATGATATTCCGGCCTATCGCGACATCGCACCGGCTGCATTGGTATCACAGCAAATTGACAACGCAACGTCGGGCACTTATAACTATCAAGACCTCGCTCTTCAGGCGACGTTTGCCCGCAACTTCTCAGATCAACTTGCTTTGGGTGCCACAGTGAAGTACATCAGCGAGAGCCTTGACGACATGACGAAAAGCGCGTTTGCAGTGGATGTGGGCTCTATTTATACCATCGGTTCGCTGGGTGGTATGATCCACGATTGGAAAATCTCGGCGCGACTCAGCAATATGGGCTCAGGAATAAAGTACTATGACGTCGAATCGCCAATCCCGATCACA
The DNA here is from genome assembly GCA_015661185.1 of Bacteroidota bacterium. Classification (GTDB taxonomy): domain Bacteria; phylum Bacteroidota; class Ignavibacteria; order UBA10030; family UBA10030; genus UBA9647. Next base: position 3,951 of record JACVXU010000003.1, on the reverse strand, counting down.
TTCGGAGTCGGCACCTCCTTCAAAGTTCTTAAGGATGAAAGTGCCGGCGATCTTCTGATAGCTCTTGATGCCGTCAAGCCACAAGACAGCCCGCAGTTGTTCTACGTTGGGGGTGAGTACACGTTTGGCGGCTTCCTTGCCGTACGAGGCGGATATAAGCTGAACTACTCCGGCGCTCAGGACGATGGAACGAGTGCCAGGGCGGCCATAAAGCAATCGATCGAGGGACTTTCGATCGGGGGCGGTGTGCGAGTCGAAATGAGTGGCTATCTTCTCCGCTTTGACTATGCAATGACGTCAATGGACATATTGGATTCCGTCCATCGCGTCACCCTGACGGTAGGCATGAAATAGGCTGCCGCTGCACAAAGTCGACATCGCGGCAAGCGCGGGTTGAATAGGGAAGGCGCCACCCCTCTCTTGAAGGCTGCGCCCCTCTGCTCGCCGCTGAAGTCAGGTGATAGAGAATCAACATGGGGTAATCTCCACTTCAGGTTCGCCCCGGAGGTCGCGGGGATTCACCCGAACGGGATTACCCCATTTTTGTGACATTTTTGAAAGAGGGAGCCACGAAGGCACGAAGACACGAAGGAATCTAATCCTTTGTGACTTTGTGGCTGAGTTGTTGTACTATTATTGAAACCATCCCATTCATCGAAAGGAAAAACTATTGACCCCGGAGAAACTTCCCCTGCTTCCAACGAGTGTCATCGGGAGCTATTCGTTTCCACGCTGGCTCGATCAGGTGCGTGAGCTGGGGACGAAAAACCTTCTGACGCCCGACCAAGTACAAGAAGCTCATGATAACGCCGTTAAGTCCGTCATCAAGGACCACGAGCTCGCAGGCGTCGACATCATTACAGATGGGGAAATACGCCGCGAGACGATGGTGTACTTCTTCTCGAAACGCATACACGGCTTCGATTTTGAACACTCGAAGATGCACGCTATCGGGAATCTCGATTCGTCGATTCAAATGTCAGACCCGGTCATTCATGACAAGGTAAAATGGGTCCAAAGTCTGAACATGGACAAGCACTTCAAGTACCTGAAGGAACACACTGTGGCTGGTACAAAAGTCTGCGTGACGGGTCCGCAAATGCTTGCCAAACGAGCAACGAACGAGTACTACAAAGATGAAAAGGAGCTGATCTTCGACCTTGCCGACGTCCTGAACAAAGAGTTAAAGGGACTCGTCGCAGCAGGATGTGACTTCATCCAGATCGACGAGCCGGTGTGGGTCGGATATCCGCAGGACATGCCCTGGCTGGTGCAAGCGTTCAACAGGCTTGTTGAGGGAGTCAACGCGAAAATTGCGCTGCATGTCTGTTATGGCAATTATCAGCTTAAGAAGCTGTTCAAAGGCCAGTACGCAGAATTGTTCCCGGCGATTCTGGAGACAAAGGCCCACCAGTTGTGTCTCGAATTTGCCGTCTCAAACGGAGTAGGACTGGAGCTGTTCAAAGAGCACGCAACAGACAAAGAAATTGCCGTCGGCGTGATCGACGTGAAGGACGAGAGCGTCGAGACGGCAGCGGTCGTCGCTGAGCGTATTCGCCAGGCGCTGAAACTCATCCCCGCAGAGAAGATGTCGATTGTCCCGGACTGCGGCATGAAGTTTATGCCGCGCGTACGAGCGTTCGGAAAGCTCAAAGCGATGGTGGAGGGAACGAGAATTGTGAGGAAGGAACTCGGGGCGGCGTAAGTCAAATTCGAAACACTAATTTCGAACCATGAAACAATTTCAGAATTCTATTGGGTTTCATTTTTAATCAATCTCATTCGACAGTCCGCCTGCTGTTCTTCGACAGTTGTACTGTCGAAGAAGGCCCAAGCTGGAGTTACACTCCAGGAGGCCTGATAAGCTTGTCGAGTGACTCTTCGCGGCGCAATCGCGCGCACAGGTGTTTTGCTCGAAAAGACTGACGCCTTGGCCAAGGTCCGAGAGTGAAACTCTCGGATGAGTCAACTGTCGGACAACAGGGTGCTTCGATTTTCGTCCTTAGGATCTATCCTTTGAGGTGTACAAATTTCCACCTTTCTCTGGCTACGCAACCTGAGTGATTTCCTCGTCGGAAGCCTCCGAACTGCGAGGCATTTCGACCGGGAAGTGTATATTCGCCAGCTCTCGGAACAGGGATTCACGCACGTCACGGTCAATGGCCTTGCTGGAGAGCGGCCGTTTGAGACGGGTCCGCCGGGAGACGTTTACTCGTGGTTCTACGACTACAGTCCCGATCTCGATCAGTTTGTTTCGAGCTCGCTCATCGAAGGATACTACCCCAAAGACTATCTTAAACGAAACCTCGATTTCCTTAAATCCAATGCAGTGATAGCAGTGAAGCACGGGCTTGTTCCTGGACTGCACATCAACTCGCCTCGCTCAATGCCCGAAGAATTCTGGGCTAAGTATCCCTTCCTGCGAGGGGCACGGATCGATCATCCGAGGGAGAGCTTTCGTCCCCGCTACACGCCAGCGATGGCGCACCCCGTTGTTCAGCAACATTACCGGGAGTTGATCCGCAACCTGATGACGGAGGTTCCGCAGCTTGGCTTCATCCACATCTGGACGAATGACAGTGGATCCGGTTTTGAGTTTGTCACCTCCCTGTATGCAGGCCGGAATGGGGGGCCGTACTTGATTCGTGAATGGAAGGGAGACGACGAGATCGCCCGCAAAGCAGCAGAGAACGTGCTGACGTACTATCGCCTCCTGCGGGACGAAACAACACGCGTGAATCCCGACTTCCGCGTGATCTGCGACCTTGGTCCTTTCTACGCCGAGCGGAAGTACATCGCTCCCGGTCTCGGCGATGGACTCGATGCTGGGGCGTTCGGTAGCTTTGAAGGAACAGAAAGCCTGGAAGAGCATGAGATGTTACAGAAGGCCGGTGCACTTGTTCACAACAAGCTCGATCTTGGCGACAACAACATTTTGGGTGTGCCGTATCCGGTGCTGGTGTCCGAACGCCTTCAAGCGGCCTATGAAAGCGGCGTGACCTGTCTGCTGGTAGGCGTGTCACCGCGATCTTTGGCACCCTATGACATCAACGGCGAGGTCCTGCGGTCTTTTCAGACATACCGGGAACAACCACTCGAGAGCGTCCTGACCGAAGCGGCCGAGCGCTGGGCCGGAGCTTCGTACTCGCACCATCTTGTGGAGCTGTGGAAGCTCTCCGATGCCGCCGTCCGATCTTATCCCGCCGGTATTCCATTCAGCACATTCTCTTTTCCGTGGTTCCGGCTATGGATCCGGCCCTTCGTCCCGAATATCGATGCTATTCCGGAATCCGACCGTTCGTACTATGAACGGAATCTTCTTGCGACGTTTAACAATCCGACCCGCATCGATCTCAACAACGATATGATGTGGAACTTCCTCACGGTAAGGGAAGCCGGCGAGAAGAAAGAGGCGATCGATCGAACCGTGACTCCGCCGCTGAATGAAGCTCTCGAACGTGTGACGAAACTGATCCAGGGTTTCGATCGCACCGCCTCTCCCCGCAAGGTTTTTGAAGATTTGCGCGATCGCCTCCGTGCGGCAAGGTGTTTCTATGCGACAATGAGAAACAGCCTGGCGTGGACCGAATCCGTGCACGGGTATATGGAGGCTCAGTCGCAAAGCGAGAAGGAACGGAATCGGTCGCTGTGTCGTGCGATGGTAACGAGCGAGTTGGAGAATGCAAAAAATCTCTTGAAGCTCTGGAATGAAAGTGGTGTCGACTGGATGCCCGTCTCGCGTACAACTGAATCACTGCACATCTATGGCGAGAACTTTGGCGATCATGTTCGCCACAAGATTGCGTTGATGCAGCAGCACATCGATGATGAACCGTACATCGATCCGGGATTTATGTGGAGAATGGCGTAAAGATGGTTTTGAGTTGAGAGTTTCAAGTTTTGAGTTTCTAGTTTCAGGCTTGAGGTTTCAAGTTCTAACAGCCAACAGCT
>JACVXU010000252.1 GCA_015661185.1 Bacteroidota bacterium | reverse complement strand
TCCCGCATTGCCTGAACGGCCTTATCGATTGAACCATATGCAGTCAACATGATCAAAACGAGTCCAGGCATTCTGTCGAGCAAATCCTTTCCAAGTTCAAAGCCATCCATGCCCGGCATTTTTTGGTCGACGATTGCCACATCAAAAGAATTCAACTTGGGAACCGCTAATGCCTCGTATGGGTTATTCGATGCGATGGCCTCATGCCCCAGGCCTTTGAGAGTAGCGCCAAGAACATCAAGTGGGTTATGTTCGTCATCTACAATCAGGATTTTCATTATACTCTTCCTATGGAATATGGAATGAGCAGGATAATGGTTGTTGAACGTGCATCCGTGTGGATGGCTTCGATCGACCAGTCAAGCTGAATCAGGTTCTCCTTGACAATTTTTAGACCTGACGTCTTTTTCGGCAATGGATATGGACCATCATGAAGCATGTAGTTGATCCATTCCTGTTCAATAGAATGCGGGTTTGTGAGCTTCACACGCATCCCTTTGGGAGACCATGAGACGTCTATTCTTAGTTCTCCTGTTTGATCCGGTGAGGTCATCTTGCCTGCATTGTGCCAGAGATTCCATAGAAGCGTGAAAGCATCAGCGATACTTCGCCCATCATTCAAAGAAACATCCACAATGTTTTTGTCCACGGTAATGACAGGTTTCGGTTCGCTGGATAAGACGCGCTCTTGAAGCCAGGAAATAAGTTCTAGCACTGTTGAGACGCCCAGGCGTGACTTTAGCTCCTTTTCCTGTTCGAACGCGACGCGCAGTGATGCATCAAGAATGTCGACTGACCGGAGAGCATCTGTAACTCTGCGCCGCGCCTCCCCTGTCAACTCGGCTTCGCGTCTGAGAGCAAGTTCGAGGTGTGCCGTAGGCAACCGATTGAACACCGTATGTTCTTGTCCCTCGATACGCAACCGGAATTGCTGATGGGCCTGCCGTTCAATCGTAATCTTCTCTTTGTGCATTTCCGAGAGAACTCTTTCGCATTCGCCAACAATTGTATCTGGGGACAGGAGGTCATAACGGACATGCGAGCCGTAGTGGGGGTTGACATCGGTCGTTACCCAGACATGTTGGCCCGATGGAAGTGTCAACCGAGATGAATTTAGAGAACTCTTTCCCACTATTTCCACTTTTGCAAATGGATACACAGTAGTAAGTTCCCGCCACCCGGTATTTACTTTCTGCTTCAACAACGCCATCTCTTCCTGGGCATTCTCTGCTGACAGCAATGCCCGACGGAGAACCATTGCAACCTGCTCAAGGTAGACCTTCTTTGCACCTTGACGAACCTGCGATGCCACCCTTGAAATCACATCCCGATAGACAACATAGTTATCAAACCAAATATCTCTGCCCTCACTTATCCGTGCAAGCACAATCCAAGGAACACCTTCCACATGCAGGGGAACATAGAATCTTCCATAGAACTTGTTCGACTCAAAAGATTCCTCCTGTGCTTTCGTTCGTAGAGGCCGCTCAGCATCCTTGAAATGCACCAGACCCGTATGAAAAACCCTCTGAAGATGATCAATTGAGAAAGACTTCCGAGCAGTTGCTTCATCCATCGCCTTTTCTTGCTCGCCTGTTGGCAAAGGAATCGCTGTATGGGTCACTCTTGGCACCTCGTTGCAAACAAAGACAAAAGGGAGGAGATTTACTGCACCCTGCAACCTTTTTGCGGTAAATCGCAATTGGGCTGAGTCGCGCACGGTGGCCAAGGCATCTTCCAGAATCTGTTTCATGGGGGCGATAAGAATGCTGGCACGATTATCTCCATTAAGTCTCTTTAGTTCTCCATTGGGATTTGCCATGCTACGCAAACGAGATCCTTTTTCAAAGTATCGAATCGAACTTCGTAAAGACGATAGGAACGATTGCCCGCCTTCTTGGTCCAAAGCTACCGTCTGATGAAGTAGCTTCTGAACTTCTTTTAAACCTTCACTGTCAATCGTATTGCGATCACCATTGTGAGAGTGTGCGGAAAGAACATATTTCGATGCAGGAATCGGGATTCCATCCAAACGTTTTGAATTATTCAGCGATGTGATTTTGTGAACCCGAGAAGGGCATGTGCTGAATACAAGTTTGCTTCGATCACCTGTTCGCCAAATGCTGTATGTGATATCTCGCTGACATAGGAGCGAGACATAGTCAATGAAGGGAAAGAGAAATGCATCCGGCCGGGTGACCCAATAGTTCAGACCCAACACTGCCCCGGAAATGAGCGTGGTATGATTCTGTCGGCTAGACATGAACGGAACTCTTTTCGGTTGTGGTGTACCAGTGCGCCTGGATGTCAATCGTAGAGCGTTTTGTTCCGCTCACATCAAGGGAAAGTTGCCCTTGGTTAAGTACCAACGTTCTTGTTCCGAGGGTTGTAGCAACTTCTGGATCATGCGACACCTGAATGATTGTCTTCCCGAGTGCATTGAGATCAGAAATTGATTTCAAGCAAAGCTCTAGTTTTCCCGGATCGAGCGATGCGAAGGGTTCATCCAATAGGATCAATGACCCCGGACGCAATCGAGCGATCGTGAGCCCTAGCAACATACGCTCTCCACCTGAAAGTGTTTTGGCCGGTTGTTTCATTCGACCAGAAAGTCCCAGTGGTTCTAAGAGAGCCGTATACTTTTCCAGAAGCTGGGCCTTCTTCTCACTTCTATGATGCGAATGAATATCGGACACAAGGAGGTTTTCATACAGTGTCAGCGTCGGTGCCGCACTTAGCAGGGGATTCTGATGAACGTAGAATGCATTTTCAGCCATGTCCTGCGCGGACATATCCCCGATCGTTCTGCCGTTCAATTGAATCTCCCCTTGGTTAGGGTCTAATCGCGCACTTAGAACATTGAGCAATGTGGACTTCCCTGAACCATTGGGTCCGACAAGAATGAGCCATTCACCCTTGGTGACTTCAAAACTCACGGATTGTAGCGCTTGCACCTCTTGTCCCCAGCGCACAAATGAAACTGAAAGATTGTTCACCGAAAGGATACGCCCATTCGTACTCATTTAGGCGTCTCTGAAAGAAGTTCACCATCTTGAGAAACACGAAATGCAACCACGATTAGAACAAGAACAGCCGTCACCAACTTTAAATCGGTGGAAGCCAAGCCGAATCGAACCGCATATGCCACAACAACCTGGTAAACAAGACTGCCGATGACCGCTGCCGCCAGAACAAATGATGGGAACGAAAGACGGCGTTCTGAAAGGAGTCGTTCTCCAATGGTCAACGCCGCGAGCGCAAGAAGCAGGGTACCTGCTCCCATGTTCACATCGGTAAAGCCCTGGTAGGTCGCGAGCAGGACACCTGAAAAGGCTGCAAGAGCATTTGTCAGCGCAAGTCCGATAATGATATTTGTCGGAACATTGATTCCCAGGGACCGGGCAAACTCTGGATTCGAGCCTGCCGTTCTTAATCGAATACCTTTCAACGTCGAGAGTCCAAAAAACAGCACCCCCACACATAGAAGCAGTAATAAGCTCAGGAGTAGAATCTTCCCAAGCTGAAAATACTCGCTCACTGCTCGCTCGAATCCCTGCACTGGATCAAATATGGAAGTGAGTTGGAGTAGACCGATATTGGAGGCTCCCATGATGCGCAGACAGAGGGAATAGGAAATGGCAATGACTATGATGCCGGCAAGGAATTTATTTAGCCTGAATCTGACATGGATAATTGCCGTTAACGCTCCTGCAAGCCCGCCTGCCAAGAGCGCAGCAAGCACAGCAAGCGGAAAAGGAGCGCCACTCTTCAATAAAATTGCAAAGACAGATGCCCCGAGAGGGATGGAACCTTCGACTGTTAAGTCTGGAAAGTTCAATAGACGAAATGAAAGTCCAAACGCAACGACGGCAAAAGAGAATATAAGGCCAACAGTGATTCCGATATCGAGTGGAACGAACCAGGTCATTGTGACAAATCCCTAAAAATTTTCTTCGCCTTGCTTGTGATATCTGCGGGTATTTTCATCCCCATCAATTCTGCTGCTTTGGTATTCAGATAGATTTCGCCTCCTTTGGGGAAGACCGTAGGAATATTTCGCTCTCCCCTAAGCACCCTATCTACTAGGCGGGCCGTCTCCACTCCAATATCATAGTATCCCGGGGAAACTGCCGCGATGGCTCCTTTTTCTACCGACCCGCTGTCGAACGCGTACAACGGGACTTTCTTCTCGACGGCAACTTTGACTGCACCGGCTATGCCGGCGGCCACGGTGTTATCGGTTGATATGAGCAAGACATCAACCCTGCTCCCAATATTTTGCGCGACTGGATACACATCATTTGTCGAACTCACGGCTCCTTCCACCAATTCAAACTGAAGCTCAGGTGCGACTTTTCGAATTTCCTTTATCGCATGCTGAGAGGCAGCTTCTCCCGGATTATATAGAAGCCCTAGTCTTTTCGCATTAGGGTGGATTTTTCGGATCAACGCCATTTGTTCTGAATATGGGAGCGCATCACTCGTTCCGGTGACCCGGAGATCACCAACGGACAGTGAGGTGATAACCCCAGCGCTGATTGGGTCGGTAAGAGCGCCGAATACAACCAGTCCACGATACGATTTCACAATCGATTGGGCAACGGGGGTGGAGATCGCGACTGCAATATCGGGATTCTGTGCGGCGATCTCATTAGCAATGGTTGCGACTCTTTGCTGATCACCGTTTGCGTTCCGCATAACAAAGTGTGAATTCTCGCCTTCTATATATCCCATTCTCTTAAGCTCTTGCATCAAACCATCCTCTACGGCATCGAGAATGGGATGTTTTTGGAGATTGACTACCGCAATGACCTTCACTGATGACCCGGTTATGTTCGATTTGAACACGAAGAAGATAAGACCACACACTGTGATCGCCCCGAGAACATAACCCCATTTCCTCTGTTTGCTCATTGATTTCTCCTTATGCTTCAGCTCATAAGTGAACAAATGTTTCTTGAGTTGCGTTCAGCATTTGCTGCACCAGACTGGGAT
>JACVXU010000251.1 GCA_015661185.1 Bacteroidota bacterium | reverse complement strand
GTTGCTTCAAGCGTCAACGACTTTGGACTGATATCGACAACCTTCGCGCGGAATATTTCCGCTATCTGCATGATCTCCGAACGCGAGCTCTGTGTCGATTGCACCTTGACCAGGACAAGCTCCCGCTCGACAAAATTCTCAAACGTCAAGTCGACGACTTTGATTGTATCGATAAGCTTGTTCAGTTGTTTGGTGATCTGCTCAATGATCTGGTCATCGCCGCGGGTCACAATCGTCATCCGGGATATGGCTTCTTCTTCCGTCGGACCGACAGAGAGGCTGTCAATGTTGTACCCTTTCGCGGCGAACATACCTGCAACACGGTTGAATGCACCGAACTTGTTCTCCACCAGGACGGAGATGGTGTGGCGTCTAAGGTGCTCTCCGTTATTGGATTCGCCATTTCCATGGTCCACATCTTTTGTGTGTGTCATTGTTTGATTTCCTTCGTTGTCGAAATGTGCTGTCCTTTGGCCACCGTCATCAGCGCATCTTCCGGCGCTCCGTCTGAGGCTTTCGTGACAGGTTCAGGGACGTCGATAATCTCGTTCACAGTCTGGCCTGCCGGAATCATCGGATAGACGTTGTCTTCCTGTACCACAACGAATTCGACGAAGACGGGGCCATCCTTATGCGCGAGCGCCTTCCGGATGGCCTCTTCGACATCGGATGACTGTCGTACGCGATACGCCGTGCAACCGTACGCTTCTGCCAGCTTCACGAAGTCCGGGTTGTGCAATCCGACGTGGGAGTATCGCCGACGCCAGAACAACTCCTGCCATTGTCGTACCATGCCGAGGAATCCGTTGTTGATGACGAACACCTTCACAGGGAGCTTGTGCTCCACGATCGTGGCCATCTCCTGACTGTTCATCTGAAAGCCACCGTCGCCGCTGATGGAGATGACAGGAAGGTCCTGTCGCCCGAAGCTTGCACCCATCGCGGCGGGCAGCGAGAACCCCATCGTGCCGAGTCCACCCGAGGTAATGTGCGACCGCGGATGAACCCAGTGAAAGAACTGAGCAGTCCACATCTGATGTTGGCCGACGTCAGTCACGACGATGGCGTTCCCGCCGGTGATCTCCCCAAGTTTTTGAATCACGTATTGGGCGCGAATCGCCTCACCGCTCCTGTAGCGCAATGGATGTTCATGTTTCCATTGTTCGATCGTAGCAAGCCAGTCTTTCGTCTCCAATGGCTGAATCGACTCTATCAGCTTCTTCAAGACTGATTTGACATCACCCACAATAGGGACATCCACCTTCACATTCTTGCTGATGGCAGACGGATCGATGTCGATGTGGATTTTCTTGGCTTCGGCAGCGAACGCTTCCACTTTTCCCGTGACCCGGTCATCGAAACGTGCACCGACTGCAATGAGAACATCGCAGTACTGAACAGCGACATTGGAGTACCACGTTCCATGCATCCCGAGCATCCCCAGAGCAAGCGGATCATTCTCCGGGTACGCTCCGAGTCCGTGCAGTGTCGTGGTCACGGGGCATTGAAGCGTTCGAGCGAGTTTCCTCAGTTCGTCGGAGGCGTCTGACTGGATCACCCCACCGCCGACGTAGAGGACGGGCCTTTTAGCGGCGTTGATCAGGTCGGCAGCTTTTTTGATCTGTCTCGGGTGCCCTTCAGTTACTGGCTTGTAGCTCCGGAGTTCGACTTTTTCCGGATATTCGAACACGCCCTTCTGCGCCATCACATCTTTTGGGAGATCCACGAGCACCGGACCCGGTCTCCCGGTCGTGGCTATAAAGAAGGCCTCCTTGATTGTTTTGGTGAGTTCCCGGACATCCCGAACGAGGTAATTGTGCTTTGTGATCGGGCGCGTGATACCAACGATATCGGCTTCCTGGAATGCATCATTCCCGATGAGTTTCAGTGGAACCTGGCCTGTAAACACGACAATCGGGATTGAATCCATGAATGCGTCAGCAATGCCAGTGACCGTGTTTGTTGCTCCGGGGCCTGATGTCACCAACACGACGCCGGGTTTCCCTGTTGCCTTGGCGTACCCTTCCGCCGCGTGCGTTGCGCCCTGTTCGTGCCGGACGAGCACGTGCTTGATATCGGAGAGATCGACGAGTGCATCATAGATGCCAATCGTCGCTCCACCCGGGTAGCCGAACACCACTTCGACCCCCTCTGCGATAAGACAGCGGACGAATATTTCTGCCCCCGTCATCATCCTGCTGCCCTGCTTCTGCGTCGACGTGACCTTATGTGCAGACATATTGTATCCTCGATTAATTGTTGTTGGTATCCAAGTGCAGGTCCGTCACCGCGCCCAAACTGCTGCTTGAGACAAGCCTGGCATACTTGGCCAGGACGCCTCGCGGATATCGGGACGATCGCGGCCGCCACGATGCTTTTCGCCGTGCAATCTCGGTTTCGGACACGTTGAGCTGCAGCAACCGCTGCTCAGCATCGATCGTGATGCTGTCTCCCTCTTGAACAAGCGCGATGGTTCCACCGACAGCCGCTTCCGGAGCAACGTGTCCAACTACCATCCCATACGTACCTCCCGAAAACCGTCCGTCCGTGATCAAGCCGACCGCGTCGCCAAGTCCGGCGCCGATAATGGCTGAGGTCGGAGCAAGCATCTCGCGCATGCCAGGTCCACCCTTCGGGCCTTCATACCGTATGACAAGCACATCTCCGGCTTTGATTCGTCCTGCAAGCACCGCCTGCAGGCATTCCTCTTCAGATTCGAAAACGCGAGCAGGTCCTGTTATTTTAGGATTTTTCACTCCGGTTATCTTCGCGACAGCACCCTCCGGCGCTAGATTACCCTTCAAGATTGCCAGATGGCCATGTGCATGCACGGGATTGTTCCAGGAACGTATCACGTCCTGATCAGTACGTGGCTCCGAGGGAACGTCGGCAAGCGCCTCTGCAACGGTCTGGCCGGTGATCGTCAACGCATCGCCATGCAGCAGACCATGGACAAGGAGGATTTTCATAACCTGAGGAATTCCGCCGGCTTTGTGCAACTCGGTCGTGACGTACTTGCCTGAGGGCTTGAGGTCACAGAGCACAGGAACCCGCGCGCGGATTGTTTCGAAATCATCAAGAGTGAGCGGAACTTCAGCGGCGTGTGCAATCGCAAGAAGATGAAGAACGGCATTCGTTGAACCGCCGATCGCCATGACGACGGCTATTGCATTCTCAAAAGCCTCTCGGGTGAGGATCTGGCGGGGAAGTATTTGTTTCTGCACCGCACGCGCGAGAACTTCCGAGGACTTTGCTGTGCTCTCCGACTTTTCCGAATCCTCGGCTGCCATGGTGGAGGAATACAACAAACTCATCCCCATCGCCTCGATGGCAGAGGACATCGTGTTCGCCGTGAACATGCCTCCGCAGGAACCTGAGCCCGGGCAGGCGTGGCGTTCGATCTCCTGGACCTCTGCCTCGGACATCTTGTGCGCACTATACTGCCCAACCGCTTCGAATGCACTGACGATTGTAAGGTCCTTGCCGTGCAGATGGCCGGGCTTGATTGTTCCGCCGTAGACGAAGATCGAGGGGATGTTCAAGCGCGCCATCGCGATCATCGCACCGGGCATGTTTTTGTCGCAACCACCGACCGCCACGAGGCCATCCATTTGCTGAGCGTTACACACCGTTTCAATCGAGTCAGCGATAACTTCCCGCGAAACGAGTGAGTATTTCATCCCTTCCGTTCCCATGGAGATGCCGTCACTCACTGTGATTGTGCCGAACATCTGTGGCATCGTGTTGGCATCGCGAAGTGCTTCCATGGCACGGTTGGCAAGATCGTTCAGTCCAACATTACAGGGGGTCAGATTGCTGTAGCCGTTCGCGACGCCGATAATCGGCTTGGAGAAATCACCATCGCCGAATCCGACAGCGCGCAGCATAGCCCGGTTTGGGGTTCGCTCTATCCCTTTTTTTATAAGATCGCTGCGCATAGCTCACCTTTCTCAAGAACGGAAACTCTCGTTCGCCAGAGGTGAACCTGCTTTACCGTGTTGTGTTACTTGGAGTTGTTGATTTGGTATGCTCGGTTAACCTCTGGCGCCTCTTAGGCAATAATAAACAGCCCGAGAAGCAGGAGGTTAACGAGAATAATAAGGAGGAGACCGAGGTGGAAAAAGCCAGAAACCGGTCGGCGCACACCGACGCGGCTATCGAAAGTAAGACTTCTGGCTGTATGTGGCTGATTTTCCACTTGATCCGGGTAAAGTGATGTTTATTAAATATAACAAATCCATTCGGCTTGTCAAGGAGAAAATCACTGTTTTCGTTCTTTTTTCAGTTGTTTGGTACTTTCAAGGGGCCTCATGGAGCTCCGTCCTTCATGGAGACAGCTTTCAGGCCCTCGCGGGCTTCTGCAGACGTCCTTGACCGTTGATGAGGATGTCATCTGTTCCGACCTGATGGTACTCTTCGGCGTCAGTTATTTTCCCCGCTGTGCTGCTCCGGGTTGCATATGCCGATGTGGCTCGATCTCCCCTCCGCCATCGAAACGAGCCTCGGAGAGCTTCTGCAGCTGAGCGAGGGTGATGTGCCCACTGGAAACAAGCTTCGGAAGATTGGCTTTGGTAATCAGAAGACTGAAAAACGGGTACGAGATGTCTCTGCCCGCAGTATCTTCCTGGAGAGCATAGAGCTCGAGAATGATATCATCAAAGAACTTCCCGAGGATCCTGAATTGGGGATCTCCGGACAAGAGACGGAGGAATCGAAGCACGTGTGCCAGCACTGTGGCTTCGAATCCGCGAGACCCGACGATCGCTGTCTGTTGATGCTCAAGCTGTACTCGTATGTGCAATTCCCTGGCGGAGGCATCAATGGCTGCAAGCTCCATCTTCGGGAAGTAGGGATGTGATTTCTGTATTGCCGGCAGAAGCCGCCAGGAATCGAAGACGGTCGTCCTCTCGCCAGACAGCGAGTTCCGTTTCGAGGAAGTTGTCCTGGACTTTGGCCCGATGCCGGCGGAGATCCTCCTTCGTCCGCTCCAGGATGCCATCCTTGACATACACCCCGGCCTCATACTGAGATCTTCTGTAGAACGTCATAGCAAGCACGGTCATTATGCACCAGAAGATCCCAAAGATGACGACGACATTCGTGTACCCGAGATCGATGGCAAACAGTTCGATATAGACTCCCGAGACAACCAGAACCAGAAAGAGTACGATAGCGCCAGGTTCTGCCCACCAACCTCGCCGTTTCCTGAACGGATCGGTCTCTCGCTTCTTTTGCTCAATGTGAGATCTGGAGAGACTCATACTTCAGCCTGATTGTTGGTGATACTTCTCTATTCTTCTAATCGCAAAGTCAGCGTTCATGCTTGCCAGTTCTCTGGAGAGTGTAACTCAAGCCCAGCGGTGCTCAGCCATTATTTCAGCATCGGAGCTACCCGTTTGACAAATTGGATCGGGAGCCCCGATGGATCCCGCATCATAAGAACCTCGTCAGCGCCAGGTGTCTTCGTAATGTCTTCAACCACTCAGTGTTTTCCTTTTGCGTAAGAGAACCCTAATGTTCTGCTGTGGCGT
>JACVXU010000053.1 GCA_015661185.1 Bacteroidota bacterium | reverse complement strand
GCAGGCAGTGATTGATTTCTCCGGGGCACAGAAGTATGAAGTTGAGGACATCGGACCTGTCATTGGCTTCATGGCCAGTCCTGCCTCTTTCGAGTACACCGCCCGATAAGGCTGTACGGCGGACAGTCCTGGCGGTTGGTGAACAGCTAGAAAAATGTATCGATCCCCTTCTCTTTCGCAAATCAGGAAACAGCTGCCTGGGTTCGGCTTTTTCGTTTGAACCTCCCTGATCGGAGTTTCCTGAGTCAGGCACACTTCTTTTCCGGATTGCCTCATCTCCGACGTCTTTCGATTGAAGCGGGTTTTTCCTATATTTGCTTATGCAGCACTCTGAACTTCTTCTCGTTCTCGACTTTGGCTCCCAGTATACGCAGCTCATTGCACGACGAGTGCGCGAACTGGGCGTCTACTCTGAAATCCATCCTTTCAATATCTCCATCGACAAAATCCGCAGTCTCCGGCCGGTCGGCATCATCCTGTCGGGGGGACCTTCGAGCGTTTACGAGTCGGGAGCGCCGAAGCCGTCCCCGGAGGTTTTGAACCTTGGAATTCCTGTGCTCGGGATCTGCTACGGGCTTCAACTCATTGCGGAGCAGTTGGGAGGAAAGGTTGATTCATTCGCCCGAAGAGAGTTCGGGAAAGCTGTCTTGCATGTCGACAGAGATGACGACTTGCTGCAAGGCCTTGATGGCTCGACCACCGTCTGGATGAGTCATGGGGACGCTCTCAGCCAGATGCCCGAAGGATTTGAACCGATTGCTCACTCAGAAAATGCCCCCATCTGCGCGATCCGGAATTCCTCTAAAAGGATATTCGGAGTCCAGTTTCATCCTGAGGTCGCACATACTCTGCAAGGTAAAAAAGTCTTGGCGAACTTCCTCTTCAACGTTTGCGGTGCCAGGGGGGATTGGACACCAGCGCACTTCGTTCAGCAATCGACAAAAGATATACGGGCAAGAATCGGGTCGGCGCGGGTGTTATGCGCTCTCAGCGGGGGAGTGGATTCCTCCGTCCTGGCAGTGCTGCTGCACGAAGCGATCGGTGACCAGCTTCACTGCATCCACATCAACAACGGTTTGATGCGAAACGGGGAGAGTGACGAGGTCGTCGAGACGTTCAGGAAATCATACCACATCCAGCTCACCTATGTTGACGCAACCGAGATCTTCCTGGCGAGACTTGAGGGAGTGACGGATCCCGAAACGAAGCGTAAGATCATCGGGAACACATTCATCGAAGTGTTTGAAATCGAGGCGAAGAAAATTGCGGGGAGCGACGGAGCGTTTGAATATCTTGCCCAAGGCACTCTGTATCCCGACGTCATCGAATCGACGTCCTTCAAAGGACCCTCTGTCACCATCAAGACGCACCATAACGTCGGAGGTTTGCCCGAGAAAATGAACTTCAAGCTCCTTGAGCCCTTCCGGGAGCTTTTCAAAGACGAAGTGCGTGAAGTCGGCACCATGCTTGGTCTGCCCGCGCATTTCATCGAACGCCATCCTTTCCCCGGACCGGGTCTGGCCGTACGCGTGCTCGGAGAAATCACAAGAGAAAGGCTGGATCTTTTGAGGAAAGCCGACGAGATTTTCATCGCGGAGATCAGGAACGCCGGACTCTACAATGACATCTGGCAGGCATTTGTGGTGCTTCTGCCGGTTCGTTCTGTCGGAGTCATGGGGGATGGAAGAACCTATGAATACACAGTCGCCCTGCGCGCCGTCACGAGCGTCGATGGGATGACGGCAGATTGGTCCCGCATCCCGTCCGATGTGCTGGCGAAGGTATCGAATCGGATTACCAACGAACTGCGTGGCATCAACCGCGTTGTGTACGATATCAGCACAAAACCCCCTGCCACAATCGAATGGGAATGAAGACGATTCATCAATTGATGAGTCCGGAGCTGAGGGAACCATCGTCCAAAACGATCTAGTGACATTTCCAATAATTCATATTGAATTTTTCAACGCAGAGGCGCAGAGGACGCACCAGCCCGCCATGCGGTCTGGCGGGGAGAATCGCAAAGAATATGGTCAATACCTCTGCGTACCTCCGCGATCTCAGCGTCTCCGCGTTGAGAACCAAGAACAAAGAAAAACTCAACCTCAATTTTTAGACCCCGTCTAGTGACCAGATGATAGAGCTTCGCAACGTAACGAAGAAATTTGGCAGTTTCACAGCCGTTGACAACATCTCCCTCGTCGTCCCGCCGGGAGAATTCTTCGGATTCCTCGGTCCGAACGGGGCCGGAAAGACGACGACCATCAAGATGATGACGGGACTTTTTGCGCCGACCAGCGGTGAAATTCTCATCAACGGATTCGATGTCGTGAAGGAGCCGATGAAGGCCAAGTCGTACACGTCCTATGTTCCGGACCAGCCGTTTCTGTATGACAAGCTGACGGGGCGGGAGTTCCTGTATTTCATCGGCGGCCTGTACAAAATGGAGAAGAAAGCGATCGCCAGAAAAATCGAGGAGGTCATCGAGCACTTCGAGATCGGGGAATGGGTTGACAAGTGGACAGAGGACTACTCACAAGGGATGCGCCAGCGCGTGACGATTGCGGCAGCGCTTGTTCACGAGCCGAAAGTGTTCATCATCGACGAGCCGATGGTCGGATTGGACCCGAAGAGTTCGAAGATCGTTCGGGAAACCCTCCGGATGATGGCGCGCCAGGGGGCCAGCATTTTCATGTCGACGCACAGCCTCCCCATTGCGGAAGAATTGTGCGACCGCGTCGGCTTTGTCAAGGATGGCCGCCTCGTTTTCCTCGGAACGCAGGAGAACCTGCAGGCATACAAGCAGAAGTACGACGGAAAGTTCGAATCCGTCTTCCTTGAGTTGACGAAATGAGAGGGCTGTCCCAAATGCCAGCCCGCTACGCGTTCTGGCGGGTAGGTCGACTTGCCCGCCGTATCTGTTCCTCAAGAGCAGGCGGGAATGCCATTTCGACCAGGTTGAGAGTCCTCTCATCCCCATAATTGAAGAAATCATTCGGCAGCACAAATAGTCGATAGTACTTTTGGGACAGCCCCTGAGCGCATGGCAACATTCTTCCACATCCTGAAGTACAAGTTCCTCAGCTTCATGAAGTCAACCTTCGATCGAAGGATGGTGAGCGCCGTCCGGGGACTTGGATCTCTCGTCGTCTTCGGCGGGTTCGCCGTTGTGGCCTATCTCCTTGCGTTCGGTGTGACGAAGTTTGTGCTGGAGCAGACCCGGCTCAGTCTCTTCGTGTACCATCGCTTCATCTCGATGATGCTGTTCGTGTTGTTCGTTTCGGTGAACATGGGGAATATCATCGTGTCGTACGCGACACTCTATAAGTCTTCGGAGGTGGGATACCTCTTCACGAAGCCCGTCTCTTTCATGCAGATCTTTCTTCTCAAGTTCCTCGACAATTTTCTTTACAGTTCCACGACGTTCTTTCTGATGGTCTTCATGGCGCTCCTCGGTTATGGGGCATACTTTGGATACGCCTGGTATACGTTACTTGCGGTCATGCTCTTTGTTCTCCTGCCGTATCTGTTCTTGTCTGCCTGTGTCGCTGTGTTGATTCTGATGTCGCTCATGAAGGCGGCCAGCAAGCTCGGATTTCGAAAGGTGTTGGGGGGATTGGCGATTCTCTACATTGCCGTGGTGGTGCTTTTCTTCCAAGTCTCCAACCCGGTCACTCTGGTTCAGAAGACTCAAGGAATGGACCTGAATGCAGACGGCTACATCAAAGCACTGGATTCGGGGCTGCTTTCGAATCTCCCCAACGCCTGGGCGTCTAATGTGCTGTTCTTCATTGCCAGAGGTGACAGCGCGCTTGCAGTCACTCATGCTGCCCAGTTGCTTCTCGTGACCATCGCTATGTTTGCTGTGGTGCTCTTCGTTGCACACCGTTTCTATTACAAGAGCTGGCTTGTCACGTTCGAATTTCAGGCGAGAAGCAACACAGTGCAATCGGGCCGGAGACTAAAGTTGTTCGATTTCCGTAAGAAATCTACTCTCTCGCCGCAAATGGAGTCGTTGTTGAAGAAGGAGTATTTCCAGTTCTTCCGGGATGCGAGCCAGTGGATCCATCTTGCCCTGATGGCAGTGCTGGTGGCGGTCTTTGCTCTCAGTGTGGGGAATGTCAACCTAAAGCTCCGCGTGATCACAATACAGACAGTCGGGTATCTCGTCCTGTATGCGTTCGGGGGATTCCTGAGTTGTTCCCTCGCTCTCCGGTTTATCTTTCCTGCCGTCAGCATGGAAGGGAATTCTTTCTGGAGTCAGCTGAGCGCCCCATTGAACCGTAAGAAGCCATTCTTTGTAAAATTCGCCATCGGCTTTCTGCTGGTATTGATGCCGGCTCTGCTCGTCGCGGTTTTTTCCAATGCGCCATTTGTGCGAACATTCGAACAGCGACCGCTGTTGATGTACTTTGGCATTTTCAGCGCGTTCTGGGTTTCGCTCACATTGGTATCCCTCAATCTCGGGCTGGGGGGATATTTCGCAAACTACAAAGAAAGGAACCCCATTCGATTGGCATCGTCCCAGGGGGCAACGTTGACGTTCTTGATGTCCCTCGTCTATCTCGTCTCGCTGGTATCGATTGTCATCATTCCGCTGACCGAGTACTTCCAATCGTTGTTTCAGTTTTTCCCATTTGAGATGTCCACCATCGTTGCACCTGCAACGACCTTCTATATGCTTTCTGCTTCGCTGAGTGCGTTCGCGCTCGTCGTCGGGCTGCGTTCTCTGCAAAGGGATTTTTGATTGCAATTCAGCCCGTCAATCTCTATCTTCTCCTGACGTCGTGTCTTGGAAGAACCTTGAATAACTTTACAGCACGATGCAAAGATCTAGGCCGACTCAGCAAAGTCTTCGACTGCGGTCGCAAAGAACGCTCCCTGCGCTCAGACTGACGTGGGTTTTTGCGTGCAGCCACAAAAAACTCCGCCATCCTGAGCGCAGTGCTCGCCGTTAGGCGGGCACGTAGTCGAAGGATGACCAGAGCCAGTCTCAACGCTCGCATGATCTTCAAGCGTGGGGGAACACGGGAACACCCTCCGCTTCGACTCACCGCCTTCGGCGGTTCGCTCAGCGTCGCTCAGGACTCCGCTCAGGGTGCCTTTCTTTGTGGGTCGAACAAATACTGGGTCGCATCCTCTGGTGCAAAAGTTCAACCGCACGACATATTCAAAGGACATGCGAGATGCGACACTAGGATGATCGACGAACCGACGTTGTCTCAATGGCTGAATCAAGCACGATCGCTCGTTGACGAGCGGAAGCTGCTGCACGCTCTCCAACTGTACTACCGGATTACCGCTGCTGCTCCGATGCTCGACATCGCTTGGGTGGAACTTGCCTATGTGCAGTTTGAGCTCAAGCAATACGCCGCAGCTGAGAAGACACTCCTCAAAGCCGTGTCGGCGAGCAACGAGCCCCAGGAGATCCTTTTCCTCGTTGGAAATCTCTATCTTAAGCTCAGCGACTATGCGAAAGCGCTCACGTACTACAAGAAGCTCCTGGGACACCCACAGACCCTGAACAAGGATCTTCGGGCTCATCTGAATTTTAACGCCGCGCTGGCGTACTACTATCGTGACAATATTCGGCTCGCGGAGATTCACTTCCGCGCCGCGCGACGTATTGACCCCCGGTTCCCGAAGATCAATGAGTCGCTTGGCGAACTCCTTCTGCGCCGGGGCGCATTTGCCGAAGCCACTGACTGCCTGAAAGAAGCTATCGCCAACGAGCAATACAGCTGGATTGCTCACTACATGCTTGGCACAGCCTACGCGAAGATGTACGACTGGCGGAAAGCACATGAGGAATTTGTTATCGCCATCGAAATGGATCCGACCGAGCCGCGTGCATGGCATATGTGCGGTGAGGCTCTTCTGTCGCTACACAGGCTCGACGAAGCTGAGCGCTATCTGCGCAAGGCACTCGAGCTGAACCCTCAACTGACGGATGCCGTCGTCGATTTTGGCTTCCTCTTTCTCCGCCGGGGGGACTACCAGCGGGCACGCGAACTCTTCGAACAGGCTCTCCAGCTCGAACCTCATCACTCCCGTGCCTTGCAGGGGACTCGTGAACTCAAGCAACCCCAACATTCGCAAACATAATCTGGCCACGATGGTGCGCCGTCACCTTGCGTTGTTCCCGTTTTTCCTGGCTCTGATTGTTGCTTCCTCCACTCCGGAGTTCTCCTTAGCCTTCGGACAGGACACCGTACTCTACCATCCCGCCGTCGAACGGAATTTCCAGGATGCAATGCGGCTATTCCAGGAACATCGCTATCAAGCGGCATCCTTGGCATTTGAGCGCATCGTCGATCGACGGGAGAACACCCACCGCACCTCTGCTTCGTACGTGATGGCGGCGAAGTCTCTGTACCGCCTGGGGGAATATCGATCGTCCGTCACACTTCTCCGTAAGTTCCTTGATCGGTTCGAGAAGTCGGAATATGTTGATGATGCCGTGTATACTCTCGGTCTCGATTTCTACCAGCTTGAGCAGTACAAGGAATCGGCCAGATCGTTCTTGGAGGCGCGTCAAATCTCGGGTGACCCGGTGCTGGCCGCCCGAGCCGAAAAGATGCTCGGAGTGGCGGCTTCATCAAATCTTGAAATCCCTGATTTGCGCGAGTTACTCCGGGATGCAAATCAACCAGTCACAAAGGCCCTTGTCACGTTGCTGCTTGCAGAGAAAGTGCTCCGCACCGGTGATGCAAGGGGAGCCCGCGAGCTTCTCGGAACAGTCCTGGCATTGCCGAGGACGCACTATCTCGTCGAAGAAGCGCAAGCGATGCTCGAAAGAATTGACCGAAGCGGCGTTGTCAGGATAGGTGTTGTACTTCCCCTGACGTTCAAATCGGATCAGTCGAGTATACAGGGCCTTGGTCAGGAATTGCTTGATGGTATTCGATTGGCTGCAGATGAGTACAATGCGGAGTTCATGCCGAAAGTGAATCTCGAAGTCAGGGATTCCGAGCGGGATGCGGGCGTGGCCGCGCGGCAGGTATCGGAACTCAGCGCTGATGATCAGATTCTGGCGATTGTCGGACCGGTGTTCAGCCATGAGGTATTCTCGAGTGCCGGGCTTGCGAACAAGAGAGGTGTCCCGATCATTACTCCGACGGCGACATCAGTAGGCATCGCTGCGATCGGGGAATCGGTGTTTCAGGCCAATCCGGATTTTCTCATGCGCGGGCGTGCCATGGCGCAGTACGCGATCCTGGCTCTGGGGGCGCAGCGGCTTGCCGTCCTCGCGTCTTCCGACACCATTAACAAACTCATCGTGGATGCGTTCGTGCGTGAAGTGAAAGATCTTGGCGGTCAGTTCGTTGATGTGCAATGGTACAATCCCGGTCAGACCGATCTTCGGGACGAGCTCATGACGATGCGGAAGCGCGGTATGGAATTGAGCGAGCCGACTGTTGTTAATTTTGGCGGAAAGCTCCGTCCGGGTGAGCTGAAGCGCATGGTAAGCTGGGGTGTGCCCCAGCAAACTCTCGATTCACTGAGCGCCTCCGGTGCCGTTGCAAACGTCGAATCTCTTTTTGGGGCAGACGGCGTCCGGATCGCTGACTCTTTGAAAATTCCGACCCAGCGAGTCAGGGCAAAGTATGACAGCCTTGGTTATCCTGTCACAGGCATCGATGCCCTGTTTGCATCGATAGCCGGCTCAGAAGAGATCGGCATCGTGACTTCACAGATTCGGTATTTCAACTTCCAGACGCAATTGCTGGGGACCGGCAACTGGAATGACGTTTCCGAACTGGACCAGAACCGACAGTATGCCAACGGAGTGATCTTTGCCACCGACGCATATTGGGAGGAAGTCGATCAACAGTACCAACAATTCGCCCGACAGTTCCGGTCGAAGAACTCGAAAGATCCTTCGTTGAATGCCATGATTGGGTACGATGCGATGAAACTGCTTCTGCGGACAATCCGTCAGGGAGCGATGCGCCGCGAAGATGTCGTGTCGGCTTTGACCAAGGCCCCGTCGTTTCAGGGCGTTCATTCGAAGATCAGTTTCAACACGGGCCGCGTCAATTCCTGCCTCACCGTACTACAATTCAAGGGGCGGGCCATCAAGAGGATTGGCGAAATCGATGTAAGCCGGAAGGCGATCATAGGCAACGAGTGAGCGACGTGCAATCCCAGGACCGAGACAAACAAGGAGTCTTCGAAGCTTCGTACTATCACACCACGATTAAGCAGTGGCCCGTGGGGGAGCGTCCGAGGGAAAAGCTGACGAAGCTAGGTGCAGCCTCGCTGAGCGAAGCTGAGCTGTTAGCCATCCTCATACGCTCCGGATCGAAGGGCGCCACCGCCGTTGACCTGGCAAAGAAATTGCTCTCCGATCATCGCACATTACGGGATCTCGCACGGATGTCGGTCGCCGATCTCGTCCATCTTGGCATTGGTCGTGTCCGTGCTGCTGGCATCGTAGCGGCTTTCGAACTGCTCCGTCGTTTGCCGGCGAGCGATGATGTTGACCGTCCGATCATGCAGGCCCCCGAGGATGTGGTCCGGATTTTCTCGCCGAAGCTCCGGGACCTTCGTCACGAGGAATTCTGGGCGTTGCTCCTGACAACCTCGAACCACCTGATGCGGGACATCCGAATCACCAGTGGAACACTCAATTCGTCATTGGTCCACCCGCGCGAGTGCTTTGCGGAAGCAATCAAGGAAAAGGCTGCGAGCATCATCTTTGTTCACAACCACCCCAGCGGCAATCCGGAGCCGAGCCACGAGGATCTTGCGATCACGAAGCAATTGAAGGACGCGGGCACCATCCTTGGAATACCTGTCTATGACCACATCATTATCGGTGGTGCACAATTCTCAAGTTTCGCTCAACGTGGCTTGTTGTAAACGATTCGCCGAAAAACACATAGCAGTTCAGTTTTTCTTGACTTTTATGGCTCTAATATGTATCATTGTTCAGAATCTGTTTATTGATTACCGGCAATCGAACACATAGGAGAAGTTCTCATGAAGAAATCATATGCAGGTTTATTTGTTGCAGGCGCGTTGCTGGCGACGTTGGCGACCGGCTGCACGAGTAAACCAAATGCGGCAGAGCTCAAGCAGCTGGAAGACTTGAAGTCCGAAGTATCGTCCCTTCAGCGAGAGATTTCAGCGAAGGAATCGGAGAAGGCCGCGTTGTTGAGGGCAATCGCCGACAAAGATGCCCAGCTGGCACAGTGCGAAAAAGACAAAGCGCTTATTCAAGAGCGACTCAAGGGAATGTAATTTAAGGCTACCTACCAAGGAGAATGACAATGAAAGTTCTGAATCGTGTAATCCTCGCGGCGGCCTTAATGCTCTCTGTGTGCTCCTACGCCGTTGCACAGGAAATGACCAAAGAAGAGTGGCAGAAACAAATCACCGAATTTACAGCACAGCGAAACGAGCTGAAGAACAGATTGACGGGGCTGCAGACGGAAGTGGGCAAGCTGAAGTCATCCGATGCCGACAAAGCCGCCGCATTGAAGAAATGCAGTGAGGACCTTATGGCTCTCGTGGGTGCCGATGCCGCCTCCGAACGCTCCTTTGCTGCGAAGCTCGATGAGATTGATGGAAAGATCAATGAGCTATCCCGCCTGTCCAACCAGGACCTCTGGGCACGCAAGGGAGAGATCGATGATGTCCAAAAGATGCTCGATGAAGCAAAGAAGAGCAAGTTGGGCACAATGCCGAAGTACTTTGACCGAGTCAAAGAACAGCAGAACAGAATCGATGCGCTCCGCAAGACACTGGAGTCCGCTCAGTTGATGATGACCTATACGGTCGGCACCTGGGCGAAGGACCGTGATTGCCTCTGGAACATCGCCAAGAAGCCGAAGATCTATGACAACGCTTTTATGTGGCCGAAGATCTGGCAGGGAAACAAGGACAAGATAAAGAACCCGGACGTGATCAAGAAGGGGCAGGTCCTGAACATCCCGCCAAAGGAAGAACTTACGAAAGAGGAGAAATCTGCGGTCCGGTCATACTGGAGCAAGAAGAGAGCTGCGGAGGCACCTGCAACACAACCGGCAGCTCCGGCAAAGAAGTAAAGGAGTACTACGTCCGTAGAATTTTTGACTACACAAGCCTTTACAATTCTGAAACGCCCTCGTCGCACCGCTCTGCGGTCGTGAGGGCGTTTCGCTTTTTTACGAAGGAGCCACACAGGGAGGTTCATCAATTTGGCTGAACGGAAAGTTCAACTGGTCGGTGTCGATACGATGCAACTGTTGGGATTCAACGATGCCAACCTTCAGCTCATTGAGGATCGCTTTGCTGCAACGATCACCGTTCGGGGCGATCAAGTAACAGTTCGGGGTTCGGAAGGAGACACGGCCAAGGTCGAGAGGATCTTCAAAGAGCTGATCTATATCCTGAACAAAAACGGCAACCTCGCTCCAAACGATGTTGATACGGTCATCGACCTCGTGACTGTCAACGGGTCATCACCAGAGACACCGCGGGAGATTGCCGCGGACGACTCCGACTACGCAATTCTCTACACGAAAGTCGGTATTATCAAGCCCCGTACGCCTGGACAGAAAGCGTACGTTCAGCAGGTACGCAAAAACGACATCGTTTTCGCAATAGGGCCGGCAGGAACCGGGAAGACCTATCTCGCAGTTGCCATGGCGATCGCCGCTCTCAAGAACCGCGACGTCACAAAGGTAGTGCTGGCGCGTCCGGCAGTCGAAGCGGGTGAGAACCTGGGATTCCTCCCGGGAGATCTCCAGGACAAAGTCGATCCCTATCTTCGGCCACTCTACGATGCGCTCGACGATATGCTGTCTGGTGAGAAGTTTCGAAGTTATATGGAGAAGCGCATTATCGAAATTGTCCCTCTCGCCTATATGCGGGGACGCACATTGCACAATGCGTTCGTCATCCTCGACGAGGCTCAGAATGCCACTGCAATGCAGATGAAGATGTTTCTCACGCGCCTGGGAGCTCACTCGCGGGCGGTCATCACAGGGGACATTACGCAGATTGACCTGCCGCAGTCAACCGTTTCGGGACTGGTGCAAATTCAGGAAATCCTCAGGTCTGTTCAAGGTGTGGGATTTACCTATTTTGATCGGAATGACGTGGTGCGGCACAGGTTGGTGAAGGACATCATCGATGCATATGATCGGTTCAATTCGGCGAACGGCGGCGCCCGGAAGAACGCTGAACCGAAGCCGCCCAAACACATCGAGCAGCCCTCAGCGTAGGTGCGACTTTTTCTCGAGCTTCTTTCCCTCATTCCAGATCGCATCCATCTCTTCCAGCGTCGAGTGTTCTAACTTTTTCCCGCGCTTTCGGATTTCTCCTTCAATGCGCTGAAAGCGTTTGGCGAACTTCTTCGTCGATCTGCCGAGTGCACTTTCGGGATTGATCCTGAGGAACCGTGCGTAGTTGACAAGGGCAAACAGGAGGTCGCCATATTCTTCCTCCAGATGGTCGTGGGAACGCTTCCGTTCTGCCGCGTGCAATTCGTCGATTTCTTCCACCACCTTTTTCCAGACATCTTCCTTCCGCTTCCAATCGAAGCCGACCTTCGAAGCTTTCTCCTGCAACCGGTGCGCCCGGAGCAGGGAGGGCATTTTCTTGGGCACACCATCCATCAGCGATTTTCGTCCTTCTGAAAGCTTGATCTTCTCCCAGTTGCTCTTTACATCATCGGAAGATCGGACCTTTGTATCGCCGAATACGTGTGGGTGGCGGCGGATGAGTTTGGCGCTGGATTCTTAGACAACGTTTTCGATCGTGAATGCAGACTCCTCCTCGGCAATGATTGAGTGCAAGACCACGTGGAGGAGCAGGTCGCCGAGTTCCAGCTTCAGGTCGTCCAGGTCCTTGTGATCGATTGCTTCAACTACTTCGTAGGCTTCTTCGATGAGGCTGTGGCGGATGGATTGGTGAGTCTGTTCACGGTCCCACGGGCATTCTTTCCGGAGCTTTCGCACAACCTCGATATACTCGGCGAAGAGTGACTCGATGCTCTGCTTCTTTTTCACGCGTTCCTCCTTATTGGCACTAAATCATAACAATAATGGGGTGGATAGTCAATCAGAACTCAAGGATGTCAAAATTCACTTTCGCCTACATCGCTGTACTCCTATCTCCGCGCCATCGCAGGGGGAAAGTTGTCATTGTTTTTTTGCCTGTTTCTCCTTACATTTTTAGGCGTGATGGGGCGGTAGTCCCAAAGTTGCCCACGAACATAGTGAGTGGCTGCAACTTTGAGGATCCCGCCGAAGGCGGGACTCAGTTTGTCCCTTTCTCTATTTGTTGTGTACTCGGGGCTGTAGCTCAGCTTGGGAGAGCGCTTCGTTCGCAACGAAGAGGTCGTCGGTTCGAGCCCGATCAGCTCCACGACAAAGAATGTAGGTCAGTTGACCGGGAGAGCGTCCCGTCACGTAGTTCGTGGCGGGAAGGTCGTCGGTTCCCAGCCCGCCTCGAAGTTCTAAGTAGGTTGGCGGGGAGCCAGATCAGCCCAAAAAGTGTAATTGCCTAATTTGTTGGCTGGTTAATTGGTTCATTAGTTAGCTGGTGAAGAGAGGGGATAGCCATCCTGCTCCACGCTCACCAATCAACTATTTAACCAATCACTAATTAACCGGTTTTCAGCTATCTCGGAGTGTCTTTTTGATTTTTTCTTACGCCTTGAGGTCAAGTCCTGTGCAACAAGACGTTGCTCAACCCCGCCAGGTCCGGAAGGAAGCAACGGTCGGCAAAGAGTCTTGTGTGACACAGGGGCGCTTGACCTCTTTTTATTTGTTGCAGTCAGGAGATCTTGATTGCATCAGACCGTAAAGCCCGCCTGGTTGGCTTTTCACCGCTGTCCGTCGGTGAATAAAAACCAGGTCAAATAAACCATGGTAATTCTTACCTTTTTCCTCCTTGCTTCATTTATCGCCACCAGTCTTGCGCTTGTGTGGACTGTGCCCTGTAATGCCCCTCAGGGGGACAGGGATACCTTCCCGATCGGACTCCGAAGAATTCGGGGCTTGTCGATCTGGCGGGCGCAATGCGATGGTCGATCTGGACGGTTGTATACACGAGTCTCTCCCTGCGGCCCTTCGCCGCGCCAAATGGGACTTCGTCCATCTTCGTCCGCTGCAGTGCGTCTCATTCCCATCGAGTGGAGTCTGAGGTGGATTGGATTCCTATATGAAAAAAGAAATTGTTATCAATTCCACGGCGAACGAACATCGTATCGCCATTCTTGAAGACGGCAAACTTGCCGAGCTTTTCGTTGAGACCCCCGGTAAGGAACGCATGGTGGGGGACATCTATCTTGGAAAAATCGCCAAGGTGATGCCCGGTATCCGCGCTGCGTTCATCGACATTGGCCTTCAGCAAGACGCATTCCTTCATTTTTCCGACATTGGTTCCTCTCTCTCTGAATACAACGCGCTCTTCGAAGACGACGACGATGATGAGAACGGGCCAGGCCCTGATTCCCACCAGGCTTCCTCAGCACATGGCGGAGCCCCGGCAGGTGATGCACCCGCCTCTGCACATCACCCTGAACCAAGAAGGGGTGGCCCGACACATGGTGAGGGTTCCAGATTTGCCCGGACTGACAGGGATCTGAACCTGCAAAAAGGGCAGGATATCCTTGTTCAGATCACGAAGGAGCCCGTCGGCAAGAAGGGGGTCCGCGTGACTTCCGAAATCTCTCTCCCGGGCCGTTTCCTGGTTCTTCTCCCGTTCGACGGTAAGATCGGCGTCTCGAAAAAGCTCGCTGACTTCAAAGAGAAGAGGCGTCTGCGAAGGGTCGTGCGCCCGATTCTCCCTGAAGGGTTCGGTGCGATCATCCGGACAGTTGCTGATGGGAAGGAAGACAGCCTGATCAAGCAGGATCTCGAGGAGCTGCTCAGGGTCTGGTCGAATATCCAAAAAACGGTGAAGACGGAGAAGCCTCCGGCGCTTGTCTACAAGGATATGAGCACCACGTCGAGCGTCATCCGCGATCTCTTCGGAGATCGGGTTGAACGCGTCGGTGTCGATGACAAAAAACTCTTCAAAGAGATCAAAGCGTACGTGCAGTGGATGTCCCCCGACATGCTCGATCGCCTGGAGCACTATAAGGGGAAGGAGCCGATCTTCGACAAATACGGCGTGGAAAAAGATATCCAGACGCTCATGAGCAAGAAGGTGTGGTTGAAGAGCGGTGGCTATATCTTCATCGAGAAGACCGAGGCAATGACCGTCATCGATGTCAATAGCGGCCGGTATGCGGCCAAGAGAGAGCAGGAGTTGAATTCACTCCGGACTGATCTCGAAGCGGCGCGCGAAATCTGCCGGCAGCTTCGCCTGAGGGACATCGGGGGCATCATCGTTATCGATTTCATTGACCTCGATGACGAGAAGAACAAAAAGAAAGTATTTGACGAAATGAAGAAAGAGCTCAAGCGTGATCGCGCCAAAACAACGGGGCTTCCGTTGACGGAGTTCGGGATTATGCAGATCACCAGACAGCGCATTCGTCAGAACGTGCAGATGAGTCTCAGCGACGCGTGTCCAACGTGTAACGGTACCGGGCTTGTGCAATCAAAGACATCGACCCTGAACCAGATCGAGCGCTGGATCCGTCGTTTCAAATCCGAGTCTCGCGAGCTCCGCCTGCTGCTTCGGGTCAACCCCAATACCGCCATGTATCTCACGCAGGGGACAATCAGCCGACTGACGAAGATCATGTTCAAGTTCTTCGTCAAGGTGAAAATTGTGCCGGACCCGGCCCTCACAATGGACGATTTCCGGTTCTTCTCGGTGAGACAAGACAAAGATATCACCGAACAATACAAGATCTGAGAGGTTCTTGACGAAGAAAAAAATGAACCGCCAAGGCCGCCAAGAACAACGTAAGACTAGAATTTCACTGCGAAACGACATCCTATTTCTTTCTTGGCGCTCTTCGCGTTCTTGGCGGTTTGCACTTTCAACAACCTGCTAGAGTGCTCGAAGGATACGGACTATGAAGTTCTTCATCGACACCGCGAATATTGCCGAGATCAGGGAAGCGGCAAGTATGGGCGTGCTGGATGGTGTAACGACCAACCCCAGTCTCGTGGCGAAAGAGGGGAAGGATCTCCGTAAGCTCCTCGAAGAAATATGCGCCATCGTGGACGGCCCGATCAGTGCGGAGGTGATCTCCACAGATTTTGATGGTATCATGAAAGAAGGTCGGGAGCTCTCAAAAATCCATAGGAATATTGTCGTCAAGGTGCCGTTGATCAAAGAGGGCCTGAAGGCCGTGAAGGCTCTGAAAGCGGAAGGGATAAGGACGAACGTGAC
>JACVXU010000250.1 GCA_015661185.1 Bacteroidota bacterium | reverse complement strand
ATGGCCCCCCTCCGTGGTCGGAGTGGGTGAGGGAAATCCATGCGGGTGGTGTTTCTCGGCGCACCAGGAGTAGGCAAGGGAACTCAGGCTGACCGTATTGCGGCGCAATGTCAGGCGGCGAAGATTTCGACCGGTGATCTTCTCCGCGAGGCGGTTCGCAATCAAACTGCGCTGGGTCTCGAAGCGAAGCGCTACATGGATCAGGGGAACCTGGTTCCTGATGCCGTGGTGATTGGGCTGGTGAGGGAGAAGTTAGCTGATCCCAGCTGCGCTAATGGATTCGTTCTGGACGGATTTCCCAGGACTGTTCCACAGGCGGAAGCATTGGGAACGGTGTTGACCTCCAAAGGGATCGCGCTGGACCGGGTCGTAAATTTCCAGGTTTCGCGCGAGGATGTCGTGAGGCGATTGAGCGGGCGCCGAAGTTGCCCAAAATGCCAAGCGACGTTCCATGTAGACTTTGCGCCGCCCAAGGTGGATGGGATTTGCGATCGATGCGGAGAGCCGCTCGTGCAGCGCAGCGATGACCGTTGCGATGCGATCGAGATGCGCCTAAAAGTATATGACGAGCAAACTGCCCCGCTTGTGCACTATTACCAAGAGCGAGGGCTGTTACTCCAGTTGGATGGTTCGGGCGCAGTGGATGTCGTCTTTCAGCATCTCTCGCAGGAGCTGGCACCGTACCGGGTGACATGATCATTCTCAAGACGCCGGACGAGATTGCGGTGATGGCCCAGGCGTCAAGAGTGGTGGCAGAGACGTTACAGATATTGCAGAAGGCCGTCCGGCCAGGCATCACGACCGATGAACTGGACCGTTTAGCCGAGGAAGAGATTCGGTCCCGTGGTGCGCGGCCTGCGTTTAAGGGGTATCGGAGTTATCCAAAGACGCTCTGTGCCTCGGTGAATGACCAGGTCGTTCACGGGATTCCCTCCAAGCGAGTGCTGAAGGAGGGGGATATCATCGGGCTCGACCTAGGGGCGATCGTCGACGGGTTTTACGGGGATTCGGCGGTCACGGTCGCGGTGGGGCAGACGACCGACCGGAATGCCCGTTTGGTTCAAGTAACCGAAGAGGCGATGTACCTTGGGATCAAGCAGGCGGTGGTGGGTCATCGGCTGTCGGACATTTCGCACGCGGTTCAACAGCATGTGGAGTCTGCCGGTTACTCGGTTGTGACGGAGTTCGTAGGCCATGGGATTGGCCGGCAGTTGCATGAAGAGCCGCAGGTGCCAAATTATGGGAAGGCTGGGCAGGGACCCCGGTTGCAGGCAGGGATGGTCCTCGCGATCGAACCGATGGTCAACATGGGTGGCGCTGCCGTCAAGGTTCTTGAGGATCGATGGACGGCGGTGACGGTAGACGGGAGTCTCTCGGCGCATTTTGAACATACGATTGTGATTGAGCCGAGTGGACCGCCTCGTATTTTGAGTCAGCTCTGAGGAGCTGGGGACGTGGTCATGCCGTTCGGGGAGAAGGGATAGAGGTACGTGCCGAAAGAAGATGTGATCGAAATTCAAGGCACGGTGAACGAGACGTTACCGAACGCGATGTTTCGTGTGTCGCTGGACAATGGCCATAAGATTCTTGCACACATTTCCGGGAAAATGCGCATGCACTTTATCCGCATTCTTCCCGGCGATAAAGTGACCGTGGAACTGTCGCCGTACGATCTGACACGCGGGCGGATCACCTATCGGTTTAAGTAGGAGCGCGAAATAGATATGAAAGTGAGATCATCCGTCAAGCCGATCTGTGCCAAATGTAAGGTGGTCCGGCGCAAGGGCGTGGTGCGAATCCTCTGCGAGAATCCGCGCCACAAGCAGCGTCAAGGGTGAGGGGCGGCCGGTGAGAACGTAGAGGAAGAGGTAAGGGGGAATTATGGCTCGTATTTCTGGAGTGGATCTGCCTAGGGAGAAGCGGGCGGACATCGGCCTGACTTACGTCTATGGGATTGGGAGGGCATCCGCACTCTCTATCCTGGGTAAGGCCGGGATCGACGGAGCGATTCGCGTCAAGGATTTGAGCGAAGAGCATATCGTCAAGATTCGAGAAATTATTCAGGAGGGCTATCAGGTCGAAGGCGATCTGAGAAAGACCTTCTCGATGAACATCAAGCGATTGATCGATAGTGGCACGTACCGTGGTCTGCGCCATCGGAAGGGGTTGCCGGTCCGCGGCCAGCGGACTAAGACGAATGCGCGGACGAGAAAAGGCCGTCGCTCCGGTGTGGGAAGCAAACCGAAACCGCCTGCGCGTCCGGCGTAGTGCGTGACCGTTACTTGAGTAGGGAGCCTGTATGAGCATCAAAAAAGGGAAGAAGAAAGAGCGCCGAATCGTGCAGAGCGGGGTGGCCCATGTCCAGGCCTCCTTCAATAACACGATCGTCACCATCACCGACCTGAGCGGCAACACGATCGTGTGGGCAAGCTCAGGGAACCAAGGCTTCAAGGGCTCTCGCAAGAGCACGCCCTTTGCGGCTCAGCGGGCTGGCGAGGCTGCTGCGCGCAAGGCGATGGAGAGCGGAATGCGCCAAGTGGATGTCTATGTGAATGGGCCTGGGTCCGGTCGTGAATCGGCGATTCGATCTCTGCAGGCCGCTGGATTGCGGATCCATATGATTCGTGATGTTACCCCGATTCCGCACAACGGATGCCGCCCACCGAAGCGGCGTCGCGTTTAAAATGGTGTATGCCGGGAGAGTCTAATACACGAGAGCTGTTGGACGCACCCACGTGGTGATGTCCGGTAACCGGAGGTAGAGCAGTGGCAAAGTATCGCGGTCCCGTCTGTCGGTTGTGTCGGCGAGAGGGTGAGAAGTTGTTTCTGAAAGGCTCGCGCTGTATGACAGAGAAGTGCGCCATCGAGCGACGGAGCTATCCTCCGGGGCAGCATGGGCAAAAGCGTCCGAGGAATTCAGAGTACAGCACGCAGCTCAGAGAAAAGCAGAAGCTGCGCAGAATTTATGGTCTGATGGAGTGCCAGTTCCGTGGCGTGTTTGAGCGTGCGGAACGCCAGTCTGGTATTACCGGCGAGGTGCTCTTGCGGTTGCTGGAATGCCGGTTGGACAATGTGGCCTACCGATTAGGGTTCGGCGCCTCGCGAAAAGAAGCCAGGCAGCTGGTGAGCCACGGGCATCTGACCATGAATGGTCGAAAAATCAATGTGCCTGGTGCGCAGGTCAAGGCGGGCGATATCATCAGCGTTCGGGAGCGAAGTCGCACATTGATCTCGATCCAGGCTGCCTTAGAGTCTGTTGATGGGCGAGGCGTTCCAGAGTGGTTGGAGCTGGAAAAGACGGCCTTTAAGGGCGTGGTACGAGCGTTGCCGTCCAAAGACCAGATTTCGCTGCCGGTGAATGAGCAGATGGTGGTGGAGTTGTATTCCAGGTAGATGCGGAATTGAGAGGGGGTCGGTCTCTGCGGCGAACTGGTACCGTTCAGTGGCTGGCTACTCGATGAGATGAAGGGGGAGTCATGATTAAAGCGATGAAAGACTTTCAGATCCCAATGCGGGTAGAAGTCGACAAAGAT
The DNA here is from genome assembly GCA_015661185.1 of Bacteroidota bacterium. GTDB lineage: Bacteria > Bacteroidota > Ignavibacteria > UBA10030 > UBA10030 > UBA9647. The sequence continues at coordinate 1,541 of JACVXU010000250.1, read as the reverse complement.
ACGCATTCCCAAACGTTCGGCAGATTTACGACAGAGGCCTATGAACGTGGGTTTGGGACCACGGTCGGCAACGCGTTACGGCGTGTGCTGTTGTCGTCGCTGACGGGTGCGGCAGTGACGACGGTGAAGATCGAAGGGGTCTTGCACGAGTTCTCCACGATTCCTGGTATCACGGAGGATGTGACCTCCATTATTTTGAACGTCAAAGGACTGCGGCTTGCCGTACATACCGATAAGCCGAAGACGCTCCGTCTCAAGAAGAAGGGACCTGGTGAAGCGAAGGGGTCTGACATTATTCATGATGCAGACGTGACCATCCTGACCCCGAATCTCCATATTGCGACGTTGGACAAGGATGCCTCGTTCGATATGGAAATGACGGTGAAGCATGGGCGGGGCTACGTGCCTGCCGAGCGAAATAAGGAAGAGGGGCTGCCGATTGGTGTGATCGCGATCGATTCGGTGTTTTCACCCATCAAACGCGTGAACTTTCATGTGGAGAATGCCCGCGTCGGTCGCATGACCGATTATGATAAGTTGACCTTGGAAATCTGGACGGATGGGACCATCTCGCCTCGTGATGCCTTGTCCACGGCGGCCGGCATTCTGCGTGATCACGTTGATATTTTTATCAATCCCGATGAGCGAGTCGAAGGGCGTGCTGATCTTGGGAGCGATGAGGCGCAACGCGAGGTCAATAAGCATCTGTTCCGTAGCGTGAACGAGTTGGAGTTGTCGGTTCGTGCCGCAAACTGCTTGAAAAATGCGAACATCAAGACCATCGCCGACTTAGTCCAGAAGACCGAGGGGGAGATGCTGAGGACGAAGAATTTCGGCAAGAAATCGCTCAATGAAATTAAAGAAATCTTGACGGAAATGGGCTTGGGTCTCGGTGTGAAGCTGGATGCAGTGCAACAGAACAGCGGTAGTCCGAAGAGCGAGTAACGAACAAGAGGGAACCCGTGCGTCATCGAAAAAAAGGCAGACAGCTCGGACGACAGACCAAACATCGGTGGGCCCTGTTCCGAAGTCTCGTGACCTCGCTGCTCGAACATGAGCGCATCGAGACGACTGAGGCCAAGGCGAAGGAAATTCGAGGGTTCACGGATCGGATGATTACGCTTGGCAAGGCGGGGACATTGCCGGCTCGGCGGCAAGCCCTCGCGTTTATCCGAAGCAAGGACGTCGTCTCAAAATTATTCAGCGACGTGGCGGTTCGATTTAAAAACCGTTCCGGTGGCTATACGAGGATGGTGAAGACGAGACGGCGGATCGGCGATGCCGCGAAGCTTGTCGCGATCGAACTCGTCACGCGGCAGGATACTGCGCCCGTAAAGAAACAAATACCTAATGTAGCAGCTCCCGCGAGTCCCGCTGCCGACTAGCAGGATGCTGGAAAAGTCCACCAGCATAAAAAGACCGTTATTTGGTTTGTTTGGTTTGTCTTGTTTGGTTAAACAAAATCAACCAGATGAACCAGATAGACCAGAGAAACCAGACAGACCGGGCTTGTCCCAGACGTGCGGACCAGCGACGTTCTG
>JACVXU010000052.1:7305-24377 GCA_015661185.1 Bacteroidota bacterium | reverse complement strand
TGCACCGATGGATGCATCGGGCATGTGTAATCATCCTTTGCTTCCGCAATCACGGCGAGAGTTGTTGAATCCTCTTTAGTCTGCTTCGTGTCCGGAGTCGAACGACTGCAGGAGGACAAAACAAGGATCAGATAAAGTCCGCATACAAATAGAGTAGTTCGCATAAGTATCATCTCTCTGGTGTTTTTAGAATTTCAAATCGGTTCCAGTAGCACGTTCCAACTCTGCAAGGCCGGCAAAGTACTCACCCACCGCCATGTAATACTCCATTTTGAACATTTGCAGCATCCGGTAGCTGTCGAGCAATGAGAGAAAATCCACTTTGTCGGTTTGATAGGCCGCGAGTGTCGATTGCAGCGCTTGATCTGTTTGAGGAAGTATGGTTCGCTGATATCGATCGATCTGTTCCCACTTCGATTGGATCCTGCTCCAGGCATCACGCACCTCGAATTGCACCATGTTCTGCATGTCGCGCAGTGATTGTTCGCTTGCAAGGACATTGAGCGTGTTCTCTTCGATCTTTTTGGAATACTTCGCGGAGGCCCATGGCGCGAGCGGGACATTGATGCCTATCATTGCTGACCATTGATCCGTTCCAACCATCATACTTTTATACATTCCGCGCACCATTATATCGGGATATCGCTCACGTTGCGATGCGGCTACATCAGCTTTGTTCATTTCAATTTCATACCCCATCCCGCGAACTTCCGGACGGTAATCCAAGGCTGAGGCATAGAGGTCGGAGAGTGTTCCCTGGAATTGCTTGGGGATAAGATCGATGACGCGACCAATCTGGGTATGGGAAGGAACAGCACGCAATGCATTCATCATTGCTTCAGCGTTTGCGAGTTCCTGGTCTAATGTGGTTTGTTCGTTTTTTAGTTTTGCCAGTTCCACCTGCGCCTTGAGAACATCGCCCTGAGTATTGCTGCCGACGGAATATTTTGCTCGTGTCGATTCGATAATCTGGTTGAGCAAACGTTGGTTTTCGACGTTAACATCCAACCGCCGTTGGACTGAATACAGCATCGCGTAGGTTTTCTTGACGATCGCAATGAGGTTTCGTTCCGTCGTTGTGGCCGATTGCTCAACCATACGCGTTTTGGCTGTCGCCGCCTTTGCCATCAAGGATCTTTTTCCAAAGAACGGAATCATTTGTTGGACAAAATAATCCGTCTCCATTCCATCTTTCAAAGGATTGAGCGAGGTTATGGGAGTCGCATAGAACTCCACGCCAATGGATACGTGTTGCTGCGCTACGCGCCAGTGTCCTTGAAGACTGGAGTTTAGGATTCTTAGATAGAACCTCGGCAAGAAGTCCGCCAAGCATCGTGGTGTCGGTCTGAGAAGTCATACGGGAGGTATGTAGATGCTTCTGTCCGTCAGCCGCGGGCGGCGGATTCTCTTGACTGTGCAACGCCGGGCCGACAACAAAGGGGAATAGAAGCACTATCAAAGGCGTGCGTACTGTCATCATTTTACTTGTGCCTTTCAATTTGTGGAATCTTGATGAACCTCTGTGCACCAATTCATCGAGATAAAACGCCTGAGTTCACGAAAAGGTAGAGTTAACCCTTCGTAAAATCAATCAACACAAATGACGAGGCTAGATCAGAAATGAAGCGTTGAGGACGTACCTATCCACCGAAGGCGGAGAAATAGCGTGAGCGAGGAAGAGAGTGTGCGAGGGACCATCTGCTTGGACTAAACTGCAGGACCCAAGCGAAACAATGTTGGGAATTACTGCTATGTTGGACTCCGGCCTGTTCTCCTTCTCGAGGAGAGCCTGCTTTAATGCGACGCCTCCAACGACGACGTCGATGTGGCATGTGAAGTCTGCCCTAAAGGAGTGACCCGTAGGTGAGGCAATCGGCTGATCGCATCCATCATCACTCGCGTTCCCATTTGGAGAGCAGCAAGAGGCTGCTTCCATTTGGCAGCGGTGTAAGACAGCTGTAGCACCCGAGCTCGCGGCGAGCACGAGGACAGCCAGAAAAATTCTCATCAGCCTGATATTTTTATGCGAGAGTAGCATCCGTTCCCATGCATCAACATCTGTGCCCACAACGAAGTTCCCACAGCTTCCTTGAGAACACTTGATTACAAGGTAACTCGAATTATTCTGATTCGCAATAGTTAGAATTCCTTTTGTTTCATTCCCAGCTGCGACAACGCAACCACCCACCCTTTATTGTCTATATCCCAGCAGTCATAACTTCAACACACCCTCCTACATCAACGCAAATTCTACAGTTTTTGATCTTCTTCCGCGCACCGGCCCACACTCTTGCGGCAGAAATGCGCAGCTAAAGATCAAAAGATTCAACTAACTCCAAAGAACCTCTCAACTTTTTCATCGTGGGATTAAGCATCACCACCTTCCGCATCATGAAGGGGTTGCAGAGCTTGCAATTGACATTGAAGAAACAGAGATTGACCCTTTGAACAGCAACGACAATGCGTGGCCAATCTCCGATTTCGCCGTACGAATCTAGACCAAGGGCGGGAAGGAAGCGACGGCGACCGGCTACAAGATATTTGTTCTCAAACATTCAATGGTGAGTGAAAGACTGTGCATTCACACTCTCCCAGACAACGCGTCACCGCACTGCAATCTGATCGATAAGGCACGGAACACCATGAGTAAAGACATCGCAAAGATTATCAAACAACACAAGAGCGATCCCGAATCAGTCTACAACACATGGTTTGTCGGCAGCGCAGACCGACTCAAGGCCTTTCGCTCGATACGGCGAGGTGTTCTGCAGGTAATTCAGGATATCAAAAAAGGGAATTTTGGTAATGACTTCAAGGGTTCGTCGCTCGAAGTTGTTCTCACCTCAATCACGGAGCAAAAGCAGGTGTTCGTTGGTGCCGCACACCCTTTCTATTGGAAGCCAAAGTTGCGCATCCCGGACATTTACGAGAATGAAGTAAACAAGAAATACTTCGGTCAATTCCTTGAATCGTGCGTTGAAGCGACGAAAGAAGAACAACTGGTCAGAGAAATACTGAAACTGGATGAGAAGAAGATCAAAGGGTTGGGTCCAGCAGTTGCAAGTATCCTCTACTTTCTCCATCCGACAATTCTCCCTCCTTTCAATACTGCAATCGTGAACGGGTTCAATAAGTGTTTCGGCGATAAGAAGACGCTTGGTTCGTGGCAAAGCTACCTGCAGATGCGGGAGATGATAATCCGGACGAACGAGGAACATAAGAAAGAGTTGTCGAGCGACCTCGGCGCAATTACGGGCCTCCTGTTCGATATCGGAGTTGGAAAGCTCGATGCCGGTGATTCAGTCATGTCAACAGAAGAAAGCGACAAGGCAGCGAAGCTCCTTCAAAAAAGACACACCGAGATTATGTCGGAGAACAAGGAAGAACATTTGCATACGGAGATGCAGTATCATCTTTTGAAAATTGGAAATGCGCTTGGCTACGATGTGGTTGCCGCGACAAACGATAGATCGAAATCGTTCGCCGACAACAAGTTTTCCTTTCTCTCATTGAGCGAGCTCCCTGCGATGAATGTTGATGAGGAGACGTTCAACACGATCAATCTCATTGATGTGCTCTGGCTGAAGAAAGGGACGAACAGGATCATCAGCGCTTTTGAGGTAGAGAAGAGCACCTCCATCTACTCCGGCATACTCAGACTATCAGATCTTTCATTATCCGCGCCTGAGGAAATGCAGGCATTGTTTCTTGTTGCGCCGAACCAGCGCGAGAAGGAAGTCGTTTTGCAACTTAAGAGACCTTCCATCAAAGGGAATGCTGTTCCGATTCAGTATATCCTCTTTTCCGATCTACGTGAGCATTGCGATGCGATCTGCAAATTCGGCAGTGATCATCACATCATGGCTAAGATCGCTAAATGTGCATAGGTATATCAACTGAAGATTCTCTCTCCAAAGGAATCCCATATGAACAATCACAATCATTTGGCAGGCCAATACCAACAGTTAAGGGAGTCCAACACAACTCATCATCCCCAACATCATCCTCGTCAGGAGCAATCCTCAAGATGTCGTGACCATGATCAGCCTTGCGAAAGCCACCTACCGAAAGATCGTCCAAAATCTGGCTTGGGCAACCGGCTACAATGTGATAGCAATGCCGCTGGCTGCAGGCGTGCTGTATAGCTTTGGCATCCTGCTAAGTCCGGCAATGGGCGCTGTGCTGATGTCATTGAGCACCGTGATTGTCGCTGTGAACGCAAGGTTCTTGAGACTGTGATACATCGTTTCACTATTGAAATTCTCGATTTGTTCGATCCTGCAACTCACACAAAGCCCCCCACTCGGCGGCATCAAGCGCTCCCGGAAGCAAGGGACACTCAAACGCTCACATATGTCCGGCTGGATGAAGGAGTAACCTTGCAATGAACTGCAGAAAAGTTTTCGCTACTCTCACAAACAACATACTCCATCCACTATCCAAACAAAAGGAGAATCATATGGCACGCACCATTACGTTGCTTATCACGGCACTACTCACGATCGGTCTCCTCTCTGCCCAGACAAAGCAGAAGCCTGAACCTAAAGTGACTGACGCCAAGGTCGAGACAACCGTGATCCAGGTCCCGACGGTAGTCTGCGGTTCTTGCGCCAGCACGATCACCAAGGCACTCAAGAAGGTCAATGGTGTGAAAACCACGAAGGTCGATGTTGAAAAGAAGATCGCGACGGTCACCTTCGCTTCAACCAAATCGACGCTCACTAAAATCGAGAAAGCCATCGCAAACGCCGGTTACGATGCGAATAGCACCAAGCGTGATCCGGCAGCATATGAGAAGCTTGATGCTTGCTGCAAGCAAGATGCAAAAGAGTAGGCCGGCGCTCTAGAGTATAGTTCCGGCACAAAGAGAAATTCCCGTCCGGATGCCTCCGGGCGGGAATTTCCTGTTCTTGATCAAGATTCAGTTACGCTGTGTCTCCCTCCCATTTATCCCCGTTCCGCCTTGCCTCTTCGGACCTGCGAAGAATTGTCAGAAGAAAGCCAACGATGAGCGTGATGGTGCCAGCCCAGACGAGGTTAATCATCGGTTTGATGCTCGCCTCAACAACCAGGGTCTCCTCGCGTTTCGGCACAGTTTCATCGATGGGCAACTTCACATTTATTTCTACCGCCGACTTTGATGGCTCCTGCTGACTGGGCATCATCTTTGTGAGAGTGAACTCATAGGTCTCGCCGCCAGATGCTACAAACGAGGCAGGGATGAATTCCGCTCCTGATGGCCCGTTTTTCATCTTGAGTTCCAATCGCCTCTTGGTCTTCCCATCAGCAATTTGAAGCGAAGCGCTGATGAAGAATTCCTTCCCCTCCGCCATCGCAGCCTGATGATCGTCGTCAAAGCCAAATCCCTGAAACTCAATCCCAAGCGCCTTGATTTGCTGGGGTTCCCCTTTCGTCAGCCTTAGGGGCACATCAGCTGATTGGTTCTCCTCCTCGACCGTCACGGGAGAGACGTAGAAATCCCTACTTATAAAATTGATCACGTCAGGGTTACGAATTGTCGAATTCTCCTCCTTGTTAAATCTCATAATCGGGGCGACCACTCTCTTGGCATTGCCGTGTTCCACCTGGACATTAAATGCGTAGCGTTCGCTATCCAATTCCTTGTAGCCAAGATATGTGAGCCGGTAACCCATCGTCTCGACCGGCTTTCCCCGCTCTAACGACAGCGTCGCTTTGGAATCGTAGTGCGACGAGGTGACGAAACCGAGACACATGATCGCTATGCCGATGTGAGCGATGGAACCACCGACAAACTTTGGATTCCCCATGAACACACCGTACCCGACCTTCATATTGGAGAAGAGTGAAAACGCCGCACAAAAGGTGAAGAGAAGTATCAGGAAGTCCGCCGAGCCAAGATTGAAGAACACCAGTGCGGTAACGACGAGCGAAAGCGCAATCGGCGTCACTATGCTTTTCAGAAATGAACCCGCATTCGAATGTTTCCACCAGAGAAGCTGGCCGAGCCCGGACAGCAAACAGATCACGATTCCAAGGGGGAGGTTCGTGTTGATGTAGTACGCTATCTCAACCGCAGAGGCTTTCCCCTTTAGTATCGTGGTGATGATCGGGGACGATGTGCCGATTGCGACGAAAAGCGCAACAAAACTTATCGCGAATGCTCCGAGAAAGAGTGCAAATTCTCTGGAGAAATAGGAATGCTTGACGGGGATTTCCCGCATCTCTCTCATCCTGACGAAGAAGATGCCGAAGCCGATCCCGGTAAACACCGCAATGAAAGCAAGCAAGAGCCAGTACACCCACATTCCCGGAGCGACAAAAGAATGTACCGATGTGTCCCCCAATACTCCGCTTCGTGTTAGGAACGTGCTATACAGTGCCATAATAAACGTCAGCAGGCTGAGCACAATATTCGTCCTGACAAACGCCCCGCTTTTTCTCTGATTGAGCGACGTGTGGATCGAGGCAACGCAGAGCAGCCACGGAATCAGAGATGAGTTCTCGACCGGATCCCATCCCCAGAACCCGCCCCAACCAAGCGTTTCGTATGCCCAGTACCCTCCCATGATGATGCCGGTCCCGAGAACCATCGATCCGAAGACAGCCCAGGGAGTCGCTATACGGATCCAGGAATTGTAGTCCCGCTTCCAAAGCGCAGCGACCGCCAATGTGTACGGCACAGCCATCGATGAGAACCCCGTGAAGAGGATCTGAGGATGGATTACCATCCAGTAGTTCTGAAGCAGTGGATTGAGTCCCCTACCTTCGTTGGGGTATTGCGCCCAGATCCCTTTCGCTGCGTCGAGAACAACAACATTCGTGATTCCAGCCGGGATTGCGCCGGCCTTGATGAGGTCTGCAGGAAAACTATCCCAGATGAAGGTGAAGGGATTCTTCACGACAAGCATGAGCAGCAAAAACGAGAGGATCAGGGAATAGACCGACATCGCCTCGGTCTCATAGTCCCTCCGCGAGGAATAACGCATCAGAACGATTCCAATGACCGACGTGTAGAGCGCCCACAGCATGAAGCTCCCCTCCTGTCCGGCATAGAATGTCGACATCAGCAACGGCACAGGCAGTGTGGTCGAGCTGTACTCCCAGACGTATTTGTATTGAAATTGGTGGTCGAGTATCAGATAGAGGAGCACCGCCGCTGAGGCCATCAATGCGACAGTCGCGAGGTGGTAACTATTCCGTGCCCATCCGAGCAAGTGCGGAGAAGAGCTCCTGGCACAACGATAGTAAAGAAAAGCCGCGGCAAGCGCGGCTACGAAACCAACTCTCACGATGTTTGCTGCAACCGTTCCCAGCACAAGCATATCCTTCTCCTCTTAAAGGCTCTTCTGGACCGATTCCGATGTCCCTTCATATTTTGATGGACACTTCGTCAGCACTTCTGATGCATGGAACTCGCCATTCGCAAATTTCCCCTTTGCGACAACGCTCGTCGCCAATTCGAAGTTGTTCGGCTTGGCACCATCCAGCACAACCTTCGAGACGCGATTGGCTTCATCTTTCATGTAGAAGGAGAACTTCACCTTCTCTCCATCGAAGCTGGTGGGCTGGTCTTTGATCCACTCTCCTTTTACCTGAACCTTCTTGTTCGTCCGTTCCGCAGTGGAGAAATCAGTGTACTCGACATTGGACTCAAGAAAATTCAGCGCGCCAAGAACGATTCCCGCAATAACGACAATACCGCCGATAATGATTTTCAGTTTCATACACTCAACCCTTCTTGAAATGATCTTCGAGCTGCTTGAGCCGGTTATCGATTCGCACCAAGTACCAGACGATGCCAGCCCAGATTAGCAGGATGATTGTTAATACAATGAACATCTGATTTTGACTTAGAAAATCCATCATAACAAACCTCACGACTGGTCAATAGAACGTTTGTATTCAAGCTTGGCAAGTCTGACACGGATATTGAGCAGCCAGACATAAAGCAGTGTAAATCCGAGCAACCCAAGCAGAAAGATAACAAGCATATTGGGGGACATCTTCAGCTGCACCACGGGTCCGGCACCATCTGGATCCCCCTTCGCACCAGGATGCAAGCCGCTCAGGATACGCGGCATCACAAAAATGAAAAATGGAACAGTGATTCCGGCAATGATCGAATAGACCGCTGAGAGTGTTGCCCGTTTTTCGTCAGTGTCCAGTGCGGAGCGGAGCGCGAAATACGCCCCGTAGATGAGAAGCAGAATGAAAATAGATGTTTCGCGTGGATCCCAATTCCAGAACGAGCCCCAACTGAACTTTGCCCACAAAGCCCCTGTGATCGTGGCAAGAAAACAGAAGAGGAATCCCAAGCCCGCCGAGGAAACCGATTTGATGTCGTATTCAATGTCCTTTGTCTTGAGATAGCGAAAGCCGTAATAGGTCCCGACGAGAAAAGCCACAACGGTGGTCCACGCTATGGGAACGTGAAAGAGAATGTTCCGCGCCTTCTCTTCCAGCCCGGGGATGACTGGAAATTGCAGCCAGCTATGAGGAGTTGGAGACAACGGAATCGCTATTCCGGCTATCAGAATAAACGTAATCAGGATGATGGAACCGTACTTCACAAATTTCATTTCAATCCTTCCAGACATAGTCGAACAACAGGTATGATCCCCCTGTCATCGCCAGAAAGTATCCCACGAGGATCTGAAAATCTCCCAGTGCCGTCGACAGGTCTTCGCCGTCCAGGGCTTTCGTCGTAGCCCCCATGACAGTCATCAAGAGCACAATCAATATGGGAAACGATAAAACGGGATACAGCGTTCCCCTTGTATTTGCCTTTGCGACTATCGCTGCGATGATGGTGGAGGCAGAGGCAAAGCCCAGGCTGCCGAGCACCACGGTGCCGATGAAAATTGAGAGTGTCTTGATGACGAATGCATTGGAAAAGACCGCCATATAGAGGATGGTCACCGCAATTGTCATTGAAAAGGTCAGAGCTGTATTGAAAATGAGTTTCGCAAAGTAAACTGTTGAAGGCGACGCAACGAGCTGCAATGTCATCGTCGTTCCGCGCTCCTCCTCGCTTACGAATGTGCGAGAGAGTCCTGACATCGCAGTGAAGAACACGACCACCCAATAGAGCCCCGAGAGCACGCTCGACGTCGGCTGGTCAGACCGCAGGGCAAAGAGAATTGTCGCCACCGCGGTCACAACGAACATGATCAGGGCGTTCAGCGCATACCGCGTGCGAAGTTCCGAATGCACGTCCTTCCGCACCAGGGCAAATGTACTAGTGAATGCACTCATCGTTTGTCAAGAATAAGAAAATCCTTTGCTAATGGCAAGCGAATTACCATTTCAAGTGAGCACTTCTACCTATGGGTGCCCAACTCAACCTTTTTCGAGCACCAAGTAGCCTCGTCCGCATCGTTCGTTGCCACGATCAGGATGGCACTCTTCTGCTGCTCCCTCACTCTCCTTGTAACCATTTCTATCCCATCCTTATCAAGATTCGACGTCGGCTCGTCCAGGATCAAAATGTCGGGTCTGTGCACAACCGCGAAGGCATATTTTAGTCTTTGCTTCATGCCGGAAGAATACGTCCGCAGTAAGTCCTTGCGGCGTTCCCAGAGGCCCACATCGTTCAGGACCTCGTCGATGCGCCCGTCTTCCAAAGTACGATCAGACCGTATTGCTGAAAGCAGTTCAAGGTTCTCCATGCCCGAAAACTCATCGTAGAGCTGCAAGTATGGACTCACCAGGCCGATGTGGTTACGAACATCTTCTCCCTCGATCATTTTGCCATCGTGCACATATTCAATCGTTCCACGTGTCGGGGAGAGAAGGCCACAGACTATTTTCACAAGCGTAGATTTCCCTGAGCCATTCCGCCCGGTGATCGCAAGCGATTCCCCGCTTCCAAGAGAAAATGAAACGTCTCGAAAGATCGAACGTCGGTTGAATTCCTTTGTAACACCATTCAGCGCGAGCGTCATAGAGCTCATCGGATAATGGCAACCTTCCATTTGAATTCAGTGTCCCCGCACCGTACTACGACGAAGTAGATACCTGTGGAAATCCTGCCGAGAAGGCCGGCGGTGGGTACGTCCACATACGTGGTACCGAACGCTTGTCTTACCGGATACTGTCCGGAGTAGACCATTTCAAGAGACGTGTTTACCAGAAAGACTTCTGCCTGAGTTGCGCCGGCGCCCTGGACTGAAAGAACAAGTTTCAGATCCTGCGAAAGCCGCACAGGGTTCGGAGACGGATCCGGTGCAGAGTTGGCATTTCCGCGCGTTGAGGACAGGAGGTACAGCGTACGCCACGGAGCGATATCACTCGTGGTGAATGCAAGTCCGAGTCCCTTCGCAACTTTCTGATAGGGAGGCTGAAGGTTCGTCGCACTCAGGTTGAGTTGAAAGTCTGATTTCACTGCATTAGGGTCCTGGGCGCCTGGTACGTTCACATTCGCAATCACCGCCGTAATTGTGTCAGACGTCAGGGCTATCTGGTAGAACTGAGTCGACAACGGATAGGCTGAGCTTGTCACAGACGCGGTCAACCCGGTGAAACTCGTACTGACGTTTGGTGTGAACTTCGGATAGTCACTCCCTTCGCTGTAGTAGCGCTGAGGATCCGCCCGATCTGCAGTGTAGTAGTTCCAGGCGCTGAAGAGCGCAAACTCCGATTCCAGTGTCGTCCCATACATTGGCAGCACGCGTGCCATACTCGCGAGAACTGGGGCGGCCTTGATTCCGGTCCAAATGTTCCTCATAACGTCCCTGCCGAATCTCTTCGTAAGAAAATGTGCCCAAACGGAGCGTTCGTACCCTCCGAAGACGAGGGTATTGAAAGGCAATGACTGATTGAGCCCTCCCCTGAACCTCTGAAAGTAGTTCGGCAAATCATAGTAGTAGTCGTGGATAGCAGGAAACGCGACGTGCTCCATCCAGACTGAAGTCAACTCCAGGAACCAACGATCCATCTGCGGCACTGTTCTCCAAAAACCATAGCTGCCAACCTGAATGGCATGTTGAAATTCATGAGCCGCCGTGATTCGAAGTCCATCCATGCCGGAAGTCCGATAGCCGAGGAAATCGTTCTCGATCTCAATATACGTTACGTAGCGCTGGCGTGGTCCATCCTCGATGGGAGTACTTGCATCCCATGAAGTCTGACCAAACACACCTGATCCCAGGCCACTCACGTAGACGTCGTACTCTGGTCCGCTTCCTTGCGATCCATCTGACGGGGGTGCCTCAAATCCGAGCGTATCTACTTCAAGCCTCCAGGCAAATTCGAAATAGTAAGCAACGGAGTCAATGTATTGTTCGTATGTATTGGGAATTCGCTGACCACTCAGTCCAGCCGTGATCAACGCTGGTGTATCGAAACCTGTCGTGTCATAGTGAATCCTGAATCTACCAGAAGGGCTCACGCGACTCGTGTCTTTGGTCGGCCTCTGAACCGCCTGTAGTACTCTCGTCTTCGATTCGGAAGAGAGCTGACTGAGTCGAGAGAATGCCTGAAGCATCGCACTGGTACCGCATTTGCCCGTCTCTTCCTGTGGTATCCCCAGGATCTCTGCGATGTTTCTCGAGGGTCTCACGGCTTGTTGAACCTGCCGGGCATAAGCGAGGCTCGGCAGAGCAACAGACAGGAGAACAAGAATTATGGGATTAGCGGATATTCTCAAGGCTTTTCATTATGAGGGATTTGCCATCATAGATTCGCAGTATACCGGAATCGGAAAGCGTCACAGCGATATCCGGGATACCATCTCCGTTCAGATCCCCGATCGAAAAATGGCTGCGGGCAGGAACAGAACACAACGGTCGAAACCCATCAAACGACGAGCGCTTGGCCCTCAGCCAGCCAATCGCACTCTCATGAGCGCTGTTGAGAACAACATCAATCAATCCATCACGATCGACATCGGAGAACGTCAGCTGAGATCCGTCGGCGATTCGAAGGCCCACCGCGATCGTGTCTGGGCGACTAAACATGTTGTCGCGCACCCAGCGCAGTCTTTGCAGTACCGACGTCGGGCCTGTTTGCAGTATCACAATGTCTGAATGTCCCTTCCGATCCAGATCAACAATCCACACATAGCTCCTGGCGAAAATCTTGTCAGCGAGCTCAAGCGAGAAAGATTTTTGCTTGTACGTATTGACGCTGTCGCCTAGCGATACTGCCAGTTCACTTTTCCCGGACGAGTTGTTTCTGTACACAAATGCCACATCAGGAATCGCATCATCGTTGAGTCTTCCAACTCCGGCACCCAACAGGGTGTTTGATGGAAGAAGCCGAAAGTTCTGCTCGATGAACTGATGTGAGCCGATCTCCTGGAAGAGAGTCAGTGAAGCAGGGACGCTGGGCAACGGAGGGCTGAAGCTGAAGAAATCAATGGCCGGTTTGCGTAATCCGTCCCAATAAAGAAATTCGACAGATCTCTCGGTCCCAATCGTCGCATTTGTCGATGTGTGCTCGCGTTCATCAAGCGTAAAGAGCGACACCTGTTTCGATTCTGGATATGAAATCAAAATACGAGCCACGGAGTCCCCGAGTGAATGGACTGCGACATCGTGCGGGCTTGCAGGCAATGAGTACCCCGTTTGCCCAAAGAAACCTGATCCGCCGTCATTGAAATAAAACGAGATCGAGTTGCTGCCTCCAGTCACCAGGGTGATGTCATTCGAGCCATCGCCATTGAGATCTGCGATTGCAACACCATGCGGTCTGATTCCGGTCGACAAATCGATCGAGTCGGCAAGACGAATCGTGTGTTGCCCATTCAACAGAGTCACAAACTGTTGCGACGCTTTGTCCAGGAGAAATGCATCTGCCAATCCTTCCTGACCTCCTCGATGGAGCACAAACTGGTCTACCTCGCGTCCACCGACAAAGTCGAGGCGGTCATCAAACGTGTTGTCTCCACCGTTCAGAAAGGCACGAAGCACGGAGGATCCGTCGATCCCGACGATATCCAGATATCCGTCGTTGTTCACGTCATCGACTGCAATCGAAACCAGCGGTTCCTTCAATGCTATGCGTTGCCTGATTTTGAAGTCGCCCAAACCATCTCCCTGCAGGATTTCCAGCTTCGAAGGCTGTCGGCAGGCAAGGATGATGTCAAGATTCCCTTTGAGCGTTAGGGGCGCGACAACAAAATCGCGCACTTCTCCGTCGATGGCGAAGTTGGCCTGATCCAGAAATTTCCCCTGTCCGACACCGTATAGAAGGTGCACTTCGCTTCGTACCCAGTCATAGAATACGATATCAATGAGGCTGTCATTGTTGAGATGGACCAGTTTCATGCCCCCGATGGCGTTGTCCGGCGCGATGGGTTTTCCCGGTCTGAATTTCTCGTACCCCGAACCGAAATACGGAAATGCGCCGGGACTTTCTCGATCAAAGACTACGAAATCCGTTCTCTTGTCACTGTTCAGATCTCCAAACACAATCCCTTCAGGCGTGACCGGAAGGCGTACGACCGACATTGCTCGGAGTGTATCTGCCGCCAGGTTCGCGTAGAATGCGAGGAGATTATCAACTCTGTCAATCCCGACTCCGACACGCTTTCGCTCGAACGGAAAATTGGCTACCAAGAAATCATCGATCGGCGTTTTGAGGTAATGGTCCATCCAATCTCGCGGGGTTCGAGAGGAATCGAACGTCGCGGAAGTAATGACAGATCCGCGCTGCGACCAGAAGAACAGTAGGGGGTAATCACCCGACATCGCGCTCATGGCAAATCGGTCAACCTTCGAAGGAACAACCGTGGTGCGAATCTGGCCGAATGCCGTTTCACGGGATTGCGCGTTGGTTTGATAGAGCGTAAGCCAAAATGAGACAAGCGTGGCAGCGAAGAAGTGGGATGAGTAGTGCGCTGATTCTGAACGATTGGTCACGAGTTTCTGGCACCTCGGCATCATGAAGCAGAAAAGAGTGCGATCACATTTGTGTTCTAGCGGTGTTTGCGATGCAAAAGCCTGAGTTCCCTCCTCAGCGCGGCGTCTGCGTAGCGCCGCTTCTCCTCTTTCGTCACCGGTCTGACCGGCGAAGCGACAACTGGCTTGCCACTTTCGTCAATCGCAACGAACGTAGTATACGCGGTATTGGTGAATTCCCGTTCGCCTGTAAGGAGGTTTTCCTTGGACACTCGCACACCGATCTCAAGAGAAGTCCTGAATACCCTGTTCACGGACGCTTCAAGGGTTACCACGTCGCCCTGCAGGATCGGATGATGAAAATTCAGCTCATCGACCGATGCCGTCACGCAAACGCGGTTTGTATGGCGCGATGCGGCTATCGCAGCTGCAATATCAATCCAGTGCATCAACTGCCCACCAAGGAGATTGCCAAGGCGATTGGTGTCGGTCGGCAACACCATCTGCACCATCTGTACCTGCGACTCTGCGACTGTGCGAATACGTTGGCGGGACATATCGACAACTCCTAGCGACCTGAGGACGCCGTTGCACTTTTTCCCTTTTCTGTCGGTTTCTGAGGAGGGCGCGAAAGTATCTCTTTCTGCAGCTGCTCCGCATCTGCCTTCAGCGAACTATGAGGGTACTTCGAGAAGAACTTCTCAATCTCGTTCTTTGCTTCGTTCACACGGTTCCGAAGAAGCTGCACTTCGGCCTTCTTCAACTGCGCCTGTTCCGCATACGGCGTGTCGTGGTATTTCTCGAGCACATGCTCAAACGATGAGAGTGCCGACTTGTAGTATTCCATGCGGATATAAATGATGCCACTTTCGTACGCTTTCAGGGCGAGCTTGGAATTGAGCTCAGAGATGTTCACTTCTGCCTGAACAACCAGCGAGTCCGTCGGATGATACTCGATGAACGACTGAAACTCATCGATCGCCTGCCGGGTGTAATTCTGATCGAGGTGGTACGAGGGCGAAAGCTTGAAGTAGCACAAGGCTCGCTGGTAGCGGGCTCGAGGGACATATTTGCTCGTGGGCATCGTACGGTTGAGGACATCATACTCATAGGCTGCGAGCACATATTCCTCTCTGTTGAACCGGCACTCTCCCATGAGATACTGCGCCTCGTCTGCCACAGCACTGCCTTGGTACTGAAGGGTCACAATCCGAAATTCTTCGTACGCCTCCAGGTAGTTTTCTTCCTTGAAGAGCGACAACGCGAGTTCAAATCGCTTCTCAACGGTCAATTGTTCAATTTCACGGCTTGCGGAACAACCGGAGACGAGCCAACAAGCGCTCATCGCGATGGCGACGAGCGCATAGCATACGGTAATTTTTCGTTCAGTCATTGTAATGTTGAAGGTTAATATACCACCCCTCGTCTGTCCAGGATATCTGAGCAGGCGAGAGTTTCATTAATCGTTGCGAAAAAGACTGTTCTTCCTCTCGTGTGAGTTTGAACGACGGCTGCAAACCTGCGCGAAAGGGGAGAAGACGTATACGATCCACTTCTACTTTCGGTCCCCGACGTACCAATGTCAGATGCACTCCCAATCCGAATTGGGTCAATTCCAGCTGAGGCTGGTAGAATACAAAATTGCCGAGTGAATAGAATATCAGCTTGCCGCGGTACGACTCGATCCCCTGCACGTAGTGGGGATGGTGACCGACGACCAGGTCTGCACCAGCTTCAACGAACATTTGAAACTCTCGGCGAAGTTTCGCCGACGGCCTATCGGTGTATTCAGCACCCCCATGATAGCTCACAACAAGCAGATCCGCTTTTGAACGCAGCCCCTCGATGTCGCGCCGCGCCTGCAGGCTGTCAAACAACGCTATGCGTCCCCGCCACGATCCGTTGATGTTCACGAACTGCGTGTATGCGAGGAACCCGATGCGAAAGCCCTCTCTCTCCACCACTGCAGGCATCGATCCAGCCACTGAGTCCAATGAGGTTCCAACCGCTTGAACGCCCGCGCCTTGCAAATTCAGGATCGTCTCCCGCAGAGCTTTCATTCCATAGTCGAACGCATGATTGTTCGCAGTCGAAACAACCGATACGTTTGCTTCTTTGAGGCACTTCGCACCTGAGGGCGGACCCGTGAAAATGACGTTGTACTTTGGATGCTGCGTCTCTCCGTTTTGATCAGAGAGCTGGCTCTCCAGATTCACGAAGACGACGTCTGCTCTGGAGAGCGTATCTTTGACCAATTGAAACGGAAACTCGAGGTTGCCCTTTACCAGCTCCTGCCCAACCGTGCGTCCCAAATTGACGTCGCCGAAAATCAGCAGCGACATACTTGGTTCGGTGTGGGAAATTTGCCCAAGAAGCGTGAGGCACTTGAACAAAGACAGTGCAACCGCAATGAATCGGATCCTCGACCTCAATTCCTCACCGTAAAGAACAGGTACACAATAAGAAACGCGCCTCCGATGAGGAGAACTGGCCCCAGAAGTCTGTCAAAAAGGGTCCGTTCTGTATCGCGTGCAGCTCCGAGCATCCCTCCATCCTCACGAAACGCCACGGTATCAACATCCTGTCGCTTGAACAGCCCCAGATACTCCACAGACGCTGAATCGTTAGACGTGCGCCGGGCTTCTATGGCCGTCTGGACTTCACGGCGGTACTCACCGCTCGCCATGCCGGCATAACGACACTGGATGGCCCTGCAACCAGGCGTGAATTCCCTTACGTCCGAACAGATCAAGAAAAGCATTTTCCACCAGTGTCCGCGACGCTCCCCCCTCTACTGCAACTGCGATTTGATCGACTCCGCTCAAGGATCGACTGAGCCGTACAAAGGTTTCTTCAGCAATACTCGCGGCCTGCGAACGCAGGATCAGAGTGCCACTCAATCCGCTTGTTTGCGCCTCAACATTCAGTGACAGTACTGCAGCCATCAGCCCTGTGGCAAAAAGTTTTCGAGCGGTTCGTTGGGAAATCATTGAGGTCAGTGGATTCCACCCATAGCCATCTCTTCAAGACGAGCTATCCGCTCCTCAGTCGGAGGATGCGTCGAGAACAATTTCATGATCCCTCCGCCGCGAAGAGGATTGACGATGAACAAATGGGCCGTTGCTGTACCGGCGTTCTCCATCGGGATTCGTTGAACACCGCTCTCCAGCTTCTTGAGAGCATGTGCGAGGCTCAGAGGCCGTCCGCAGATCTTTGCTCCGCCTTCGTCAGCCGCGAATTCCCTAGAAC
>JACVXU010000052.1:0-7279 GCA_015661185.1 Bacteroidota bacterium | reverse complement strand
CTGCGATCGGAGCAAGGATGAGGAGCAGGATTTCTCCGAGTGGATTTGAATTCTCACGATCTCTGCTTCCCCCGCCGAACATCGACGCGAACATTGCCATCCTGGACAAGAAAACGATTGCCCCGGCCATCGAAGCCACGATAGTTCCGGTCAGAATATCTCGGTGTTTCACATGCGCCAGTTCGTGAGCGATAACCCCTTCGAGTTCATCCTCACTCAGCAGTCGCAGTATTCCTTCGGTTGCGGCCACGGCGGCATGCTCCGGATTCCTTCCTGTGGCGAACGCATTCGGCGTTTCCCCTGGAATTACATAAACTTTCGGCATGGGGAGCTGCGCCTGGGTGGCCAGTTTTCGAACGATCGCAAACAATCGCGGCGCATCCTGTTCACTGGCTTCCTTCGCACGGTAACTCATCAGAACGATCTTGTCGGAAAACCAATACATCCCAAAGTTCATTAGCAACGATATACCAAAAGCGAGAACGAGGCCCTGTTCCTGTCCAAGCCACTGGCCGACAAGCATCATCAAGCCCATCATAAGGACCATCAAGCCGACTGTTTTCACCGTACCCATGAAGATTTCTCCTTCTCAAACTGGACCAATTCGTATCCTATGTCAAAGTAATTTATGAAAAAAGCCAAGCAAATTCAATATTATTCAACTCTCTTGAAGTGCCCGAAGCACCGCCAACGGAAGAAACGAAACAACTCAATGCAGGAAAATCGAGGCAAGGGTACTCATTCAGGAGGGGTCTTCAGAAGTACGCAGACCGTTCGAGGAGCGGATACGCTTAAGCGATTTCTGCACAAGGTTAAGATCTTCATCCAGGAAGTGACGCGAAAACCGCCTCGATCGCTGAATTTCAAGCGAGTCGATGTCTGCCAGGATGAGATCCTCCTGAAACATCTTCCCCGTTGAGATCATGACCCCACCCGGGCTCACAACAGTCGATCCACCCCAAAAATTAACGCCGTCTTCAAATCCCACTCGGTTGCAGAAAACGATGTACGAACTCAGAAGCCTGGCGTATGAACGATGTTGTTCGTGATTGACACGCGCCGTTTCCATCTCAAGGCTCCCCGTCGCGAGACGCGATGGACTCGCTGTGAGCGAGAAGATGACCTCTGCACCGTCAACAGCGAGCAAATACGGAAGCGAAATGTGCCAAAGGTCCTCGCACACAAGGAGTCCGAATCTCCCAAGTTTAGAATCGAACGCCGCCACATTCTTCCCCTGACTGAAATAGCGGCCTTCTTCGAACATTCCGTATGTTGGAGGATAGACTTTTCTGTGGATATGGCGAATTATGCCATCTTCCAGAAAGATCGCCGAATTGTATACTCCATGATCCTCGCCACTCTCGACAAGCCCAATGACGATAGATATCGATTTGCTCGCCTCCCTTAGGGGAGACAACCGAAGATCGTGAAACGGATTCAGGGAGACGTCCCAAGCCAAGTCGCGCAGCGTGTAGCCGGTCAAGCTTAGTTCTGGGAACACAACCAGCTGGGCACCCTCCCGTTTGGCTTTCTCGATTGCCTCGAGATGATGGTGGAGGTTGCTGTCAATGTCCCCTACTTTGGCGTCGGTCTGTGCAAGGGCTATTTTGAATTTCATGCGAGGTTGGTCATCTGTGCGAATATGATAAAAATGTATGAATCACGAAGTTCCCGCCCGGAGGCTCGGGTGAGCAATCTGATCGCCAAGAGCACTCAAAGCTCCGGGGACAAATCTGACACCAGACTCAATTCCTCAACGCCGTGTGCAGGGTGTCTTTGCGCCCGGTTTCGATCCGCTCATCTAGGTGATGTCTACTTCGTTCGAAAGCTCATTCTTGTCCCCCGCCTGCACCGGGAAATGCATCGCCAGATGGTCTCCGACAGAACGGACGGCAGTCAACAATCCCTGGCGGAATTCATTCCGCGCAAAGTTCGCCGACATCGCCTGTGCAATCGACTGCCACGTGGTGGCCCCAACTTTCTGATTGATGTGTTCGTCGGCCAAGACAAAGAACTCACGGGCATCCAGCAAAATGAATATAAGGACCCCGGTTCGCTGTTCCGTTTTTACCATCCCAAGGTGGACAAATTCGTGGCGCGCCAGTTGTTCGACACTGTGAGTTTGTTCCTTCTTCGATCTCTTCTGTCGTATCGCCACACGGATTTCTCCTGAGGTGCGTTTCTCAGATTCGGCGATCGCATCGGCGACAGCTTTCAGATCTTGCTTGGACAGGAACTTCTTGACGAGGTTAGCCACGTGTCACCTCACGATAGGTCAATCATCTTGATATCTTTGATGTACTGAACCGTCTTGTCTTCCTTCAGATTGATCAGTTTCTCCATCTTCGACTCGATCCGCTCGACATTGTCATGAATGATCGAGAGGTATTTTCCTCTCTTATCGGAATTGCCGTTTTTGATCAGCAGATCAACAATTCCCTTCATGGTCTGCAGCGGGACTGTAATCTCTTTCGTGATCCCAACGATCAATTCCTGCATCGCTTCGAGGCGTTTCTGTCGGACCTCCAGCTCCGCCACTTCTTTCTGGAACTTACGTTTCTCAACGACTGTCATGATCGTTTTCGGCAGAATGGGCGTGCTGATCTCTTCCTTCACAAGGTAGTCGCGGACGCCGAGTTTCATAACCTCGACGGCGAGATTCATATCCTTGTTCACAGTCAGGAATACCACGGGAGTCTCAACCTCTTTTTCCTTGAGAGCGCGCGTAATCTCCAATCCGTTCATTCCCGGCAAGAAATAGTCCATCAGAATCACATCCACGCCTTGGTTCCGTACGGCTTCCTCAATACCTTCCGTGCCGTTCGCCTTCCAAATCACTTCAATCTCAGCATCTTCGAAACGGCCGAGGTAGATTCTCACGAGTTTTGCAAAGTCGACGTTGTCCTCGACGAGAAGTACCGTAATATGTCTCTTGGCTGTCATAGGTTATCACGTTCTGTTTGGTTGTCAGGTGGCTTTGGACCGATATGCTTGAATTGTTTTCATCAGTGGGTCAACATCGTTGAGAATAGCAGATTTCGAAACATAATTGCTTGCTCCTAGTTCATACGCCTTGCGGACGTCTTCGTCCCGCTCTGAGCTACTTACGATGAACACAGGAATCGCCTTCGTTGCCTGTTCTTCTTTCAGGAGACGGAGCAGTTCGCGGCCGTCAAGCCGCGGAAGATTCAGGTCGAGAAAAATGAGATCAGGTTTCGCTTTTTGTTCTCTCTCGAGCGTCCGCAAATATTCCAGGGCACTGCTGCCATCGTCGAAACACGTGAACTCATCCTGTCGGCCGGTCTTCCTGAATGCCCACTGAAGGATCTTCGTGTGGTCCCGATTGTCATCGATCAGCAGGATTCTCAACGCCCCCTCAATTGACTCCACAGATTTCCCCTATCCTGTTGGTATCGTGAAAACAAACGTCGCTCCCTGCCCTACCGTAGACTCAATCCAGATTTGACCACCGTGGGACTCGACAATTTTCTTCACAATTGTCAGTCCCGCACCTACTCCCTCATACTCGTCCTTCCTGTGCAAACGCTGGAAGATGAGGAAGATCTTTTCAAAATGCGCCTTCTCTATGCCGATACCATTGTCGCGCACAAACAGCGTCGTGAAATCGGGCGTTACCCTCGAACCTATTTCGATACGCGGGATTGCCTTGTCACAGAATTTTAACGCGTTCGCGATGAGGTTTCGGAAAACGATTCGCAGGTGCGTGTCCACGGCAACGATTTCCGGCAACACTTCTTGAACAATGACTTCGGCTTTCCGTTCGCGGATTGAGAACCGAAGCTCCTCGAGGACGTCGGAAATAAGACCAGCCAGCTTGATCTTGGATCTTTTTTCCCTGAGCTTGCTGATTCGAGAGAGGAGCAGAAGATCATCGATGAGGCGTTTCATGTGCGAGCATG
Organism: Bacteroidota bacterium; assembly: GCA_015661185.1. Classification (GTDB taxonomy): domain Bacteria; phylum Bacteroidota; class Ignavibacteria; order UBA10030; family UBA10030; genus UBA9647. Next base: position 3,359 of record JACVXU010000052.1, on the reverse strand, counting down.
AATCCACAACCGCTTGCAGATATTCCCGCCCACCCGCGTCAAAGAGTTGCTGATACTCGTGGCGAATCATCTTCGCATACCCCTCGACGCTGATCAAAGGCTCCTTCAGGTCATGTGAGACAACATACGTGAAATCATCGAGCTCTTTATTGCGAGCTTCAATCTCAAGTGATTTTCGAATTGTCTCTTGATATAATTGAGCCTTCTCAATGGCGATGCCTGCCAAATGAGCAATGCTCTGAAGAAGAGTCAGGTGCTCCTGAGAGTACATCTCCGACTCATAAGAATGGACAGAGAGCACACCGATGGTCTTCTGCTTGGAAACCATGGGGACCATCATGAGTGAGGCCTTCTGAGAGTCTATGGCATCAGGATGCAAGGGCACATGTTGATCTGATGAAGGCTTCAACTGTAACAGCGGCTTCCTGGTAGAGATCACCTCTGCGGTGGTGAACGACTTGTCGAGCGAGATGGGCCCGTGCGGTACTTCGATCTCAGCTCGTATGCCGTTCACCAAGTCAACGGCATAGGCCCGTCTGATCTCACTCTTTTCTTCATCGTAGAGATCGATGACAAACCCATCGACGGGGATAACTTTTTCGATCTGCTGGTACGTCGTTCGGACGATGTCATCCGTGTTCAGCGTCTCTGTCAACGCACGGCTCAAGTCGTAGAGAACCTGGAGCCTTTGAAGTTGCCGGCTCAGCTCTTCGCGTGATGCCTGCCGCTCGCTGATATCCCGGGCAATGTTTACCATCAAAACAGGGTCGCCGGCGGCGTTGCGGAGGAGCGTCGTATTCAAACTCACGGACACGCGCTCACCACTCTTCCGTAACCACGTAATGTCAAAATCTCTCAGCACATTGTGTTCCCGCAGTTTCTCCAGCCAGCTCATGAATGAGCGTAAGCTCTCCTCAGGAACCCATGGGTACGGAATTTCAGCGGCGAAGGCCTCCCGCCGCGTAAACCCCGTGAACCGCTGGAACTCGTCGTTCACGTCGAGGACCTTGCCCTGCAAATCCGTAATGACGAGCGCGTCGACCATTGAATTGATGACATTTCTTAGGAGACTTTCTGAATCGGTCAACCGCTTTTCGAGCTCCTTCCGATCAGTGATGTCGCTGATCGTGAGATTGAGGGCAGGCGCGCCTCTGTACCAGATCAGGGCGAATGAGGTTTCCACGTCGATGGTTGCCCCCCCATGCCTGATCATCCTTATTTCGAAGCGCATCGGGATCGTCTCGCCGCGAAAGACTCTGTGCTGAAGCAGCGAGAAGAACATACGCGAGCCCTGATCGAGAAACTCCCGGATTTCCTTCCCTGCCACATCTTCCCCAGAGCGGTAGCCAAGAAGTCTGCAGAAGGTGGGATTTACGACAGCAAGCCGATCGTTCTGCAGGATGCAAATGCCGTACGGCGAGTGCTGAAACAACGAATGGTAGTCCGTAGCTTCATCTCCCCATGGAAGGGAGAAAAACTCATCCAGGAGAGCCGCCGTGCCTCGAGCTTTGACCGGTTGCTCCTCCTGGGAACCCTGTTCGTGCATCCGCGCGAAGCTGATAAGCCTCAGCCCGCTATCGAGATTATTCGAACGCAGCCGAACTCGAACCGTTGTACCTTTCTTTTGTTCGAACGCTACCTCTGCGTCCAACGACTCCTCCTGAGAAAGTCTTGCCTGAAATCCCCCCACTGTCGTCGAGCCATGGAGTGTGAAAATGGCGTCGAGCGTCTTGCGAACGAGAACAGCCCGTCTCCGATTCAGCAGCCTGGCAGCACTCTCATTCGCTGCCATGCATCGGCCGAACCGATCGGTGATCAAAAGCGGGACGAAGGATTTTTCGAATGCCGACTCAAAAACGTCAACAGGCTGCTCAATTCCCTTCCGCTTCTTCACCCCCTTCAGATGATTCTTGGCCTTTGGTTTCTCGTCCCCCCGAACGCGGGCCCGACGACGATATGTCGGCGTTGCATTCGTCAATGGAGTGATTCCGATTTCTCAGTACAATGAGCCATCCTCTGGACAAAGGCTGCGAGTTCTTGAACACGATTCAGCAGCACCCGGAATTTCTCCGGCTTGAGCGATTGAAAGCCATCGGTGAGCGCAGCCTGAGGATCCTGATGGACCTCTATCATGAGCCCATTCGCGCCTGCTACAACTGCTGCCTGCGCCATGGGCATCACAATATCCCACTGTTTAACTCTCTCGATCTGCTCCTTCGTTACATCTTTATTCATCAAAACAAGCATAGCACCTCTCACAATCAACACACGTGCTCACCAACTTCCTGAAGAACCCCCTCCGCCACCCATCCCTCCACCCCCGCTGAAACCGCTTCCCCCAAAGGAACCTCCGCCGGATCCTCCCCCTCCCCCAACTCCGCCATACGGCCAACCCCAACCCGATCGGTACATCGAACTTCCTGATCCAATGACGTAACGGCGTTTCGACGAGAGCATGGGAAGCACAAACGCTCCAAGGATGCCGAAAAAGAAGAGAACAAGAATCACGGATATCAGCGGGGCTTTCTTCCCGCGGGGCCCAATGCTGTACTCCCCGGCGGTCGTCGCCATGATCGCGGAGACCGCGGCGTTGAGTCCACCGTAGAAGTCGTTGGCCTTAAACCGGGGATTCATTTCCCGTTCCCGAATCTGGGTCGTGGCCGCATCTGTCAATACACCCTCAAGCCCATAGCCGACCTCTATTCGCGCCTTGCGATCCGACTTAGCTATGACAATGAGGACGCCATTGTCCTTCCCTTTCTGGCCGAGCTTATTCTTTTCGAAAACCCGCATCGAGTAGTCTTCAATGGAGCCCCCGTCCAGTGAGTTCAGCAGGAGAATGGCAATCTGCGTGGATGTCGAGTCTTCAAATTGCTTGAGGCGCGTTTCCAGTACCCGCCACTCATTGAAGCTGAGAGAGTTCGTGAAATCTGTGACCCGCTGCTGAAGTACCGGCACTTCCGGCTGGGCAACGAGAATCGTCTTTGTCATTGCCAGAAGCAAAATCAATAAAGGAGCGCGGAAAGTTTGCATGAACATTCCTTAGAATTTCACTTTGGGTGCCTCGTCAGCTCCGGATGCTGCCGAGAAATATGATTTTTCTTTGAACCCACCCATCGACGCTATGAACGAAGCCGGGAATCGGCGTATCAACGTGTTGTACGATTGTACTGTCTCGTTGAACCGGCGACGCTCGACCGAGATGCGATTCTCCGTCCCTTCAAGCTCACTTTGGAGAGCCAGGAAGTTCTCATTTGACCGAAGCGTCGGATAGTTCTCCGTCACGACGAGCAGCCGCGAGAGCGCAGAACTCAGTCCATCCTGGGCTTGCTGGAACTTCGCAAAGGCCTTCGGATCGT
>JACVXU010000051.1:30504-42544 GCA_015661185.1 Bacteroidota bacterium | reverse complement strand
CGATTTCTCCGGTATTGTAGACCGTCTGGCGGAGCATGCTGCGCGTATGCGTCTTGAAATCACGTTGCGACAGCGCTTCAGACGAGAACAATACCACGAGGAGAAGAAGAACTGTTAGTTGTTTCATGTTGGATTCCTGCAAATGTTTTGATGTTTTCAGAATTCGATGGAGAGGCCGACATAGAATGCCCTGGGTGAATTGCTGTAGAGCATGAACGAGTGATCCTCGGCGAAGGCGCTTCCAAAGTTTTGATCGTCCCAGTACAAAACACCCTGGGTCGGATCATCGAATGCGTACTGCGTGTACCGCCTCGTTGCATCATTCTGATCGATCTTGTTGGCAGTACTAAAGAGATAGTTGTAATTGTAGATTCTGTTGTCGAACACGTTAAACACCTCGACGTAGAACGTGGCCGGTATTCCAAAGAAGCTCTTGAAACTCTTCGACATCCTGAGGTTGGTATTGTATTCCGCCGGAGAGCGGAGGCCGTTGACTTCGTTCGCATTGTCCGGAGAAGTATAAGGACGTCCGCTCCGCACGAATGAATTAAGCGAAACGATGATATTTTCAAACGGAGAAAACTGATCGGGGGTGATGTATGCCAGATTGAGAATGAGGTTATGCGTCCGATCAAAGTTCAGGAGAACATCCTTCACCGGAACCTTGGAGACAGCATCGGTCGAGATGGCGCCTGAGAGATTCTTTGTGATTGCTACAGGTGCATTGGAAGCAGACGAGCTCTTGCCTGTTGCCACGCTGAATTGATAATTCAGTGAGCCCGTCAGTGCTCCCCTGCGGTTCGACAACTGCACCCGGAAGCCGCGCACATCCGCATAATCACGATTGAAGTACGAAAAATAGCTCGTCCCCGTCGAGAGATTTGTGAAGACCGCCTGATCGATGAGGTCCCTGATGTCCTTGTAATAGCCGCTCACATCAAGCGTGAATCCCCGTCCCAGTCCCTGCATGACACCGATGTCGTACTGCTCCGTGACTTGCGGTTTGAGCCTCGGATTCCCCAGGCTGTACACCGCTGGGGCAGAAGGGGGCGGAGGCATCTTTTGGTTTGTTCCAAGAACATTCTGGAACGACGGTCTCTGCATAAACGTGCCATAATTCAGATGAAAGACGGTTGACATCGAAACGGGAAAAGAGACTCCAACGCGAGGCTGCAATCGCGCGATGGGTTTTGTTTTTTCTTTAGGGGCAAGCTCGGCGCTGTAGTTCAGCGTTGGATTGCCGAGCGAATCCCGGACGACGAATGGGTCAAACTGGTCGGAGTAGTAGTAATTGTTCGAATTCCATACGTCCCAGCGTAGCCCGACGTTCGCAATCATTCCCTCAAATTCCATCTTGTCCTGGGCATAGAGTGCCAGTTCATACGGATTGCCGTCGAACTTCTGGAGTCTGATGCTTCCCTTTTGAGCTATCTGGGCAATGTCGTTGATCGCAAGAGAATAGTAGTTGGCCTGAATTCCACCGTTGATGAGGTGCGAATTTGTTACCTGACTCGTCATCGATGCGTCGAGTGAAACCGTGGTTGTTTTCTCATCGTTGAAGTTGCTGAGGTTATTGCCGAGATAGAAGAATGTCTTACCAGTCATGTTCTGGTAGAACATGAAATTCATTGCCCGCGTCACGATTGCTGTGCCCGTCTCCATGTTCCGCACTGCATCCGTAATGACATCATAATACGGAGAGGTGCCCAGCCTGTTCGTTGTGCGCAAGGCATTGAGTTTGACTTCGTAAAATGTCCTGGGACTGATCGTTTGCGTGAACCGCGCACCGAATTGTGCATTCGTCTTTTCCCGGTATGAAATCCCCAGGATCCTGTCCCATACCCACTGGTAAAATCCGGTACCGCCTCCCAGAATATTGTCGAACTCGAACTGATAACCGCCGCTTAGCCTGAGCGTGGCTCCCGATCCAAGATCGAACGCGACATTGCCCATGAGCTGGTACCCCTTGTTGGGCTCTTCTGTGGGGACGATGGCATTCTCGATATTGGATCTGAGAGCAAGGAACATTCTCACGCCGTCCGCCAGGGGGCCCCCCATCGCACCTTCCACACTGTAATCGATTTGAGATTTCCAGTAGTTCTTGTTCAAATCTCTCGATGTTGCGCTCTTCCAGAGAGCCTGCGCAAACTGCAGCATCACGGTCGAATCGCCGCCGTAAGCCGTCGGTGTCCATCCGACGATCGGCTTGTTGCCGGTCGTCGCATCGCCATATTTCCAGAAGTTCGGATCGGCAAGCTTCTGAAGATACGGCTGAGCACTCTGATCATACACACTCGGACCAAAGTATTTCAGCCCCGGTGCACGGGCCCGCACCTCAAGCCGCGAACTCCACTTGTTCGACTTCCCTTCTTTCATCGTGATGTTCACGATACCTGACTGTGCATTTCCGTACTGGGCGCCAAATCCGCTGGTGATGACTTCCACCTCTTCCACAGCACTCAGGATGGGCCTGAACGCTGCCGTTGCATCATAGGGATTCGTAATGCCCATACCCTGTAGCATATAGTATTCTTCGTTGGCGCGGCCGCCGCGAAAGTGCCCATCTGTCACGTCGGCAGCCAGCCCGATGACGTCGCCGATGTCTCTCATGCCGGCCAGACTCTGGACATCTTCGGGGCGAATCACTGTGCTCGTGGACGTTTTCTCCGGCTGCACATCCGGACGAGTGGCTTCAATGATCACTTCTTGCTGTATCAACTCGGTCAGCCTCAACTTGAAATCAACGACCGTCGTCCTTCCGGAGTTCACGATGACACCACTTTCCATAATCCTCTTATAGCCAATAACAGACGTCTGAACGTCGTATTTCCCCGGGGAGACATTAAGGATGAAGTACGTGCCATCGGGATCCGTCGAGGCTCCCATCAAAGTTCCGACAATGACGACGTTACAGCCCGGTAGTGGCTCACCTGTCGCATCGTCCGTCACCTTTCCCGATATCTTTCCGCCGCTCTGAGCCGAAAGCGAGCCTATTGCCAGCAGCGTCAGGACAACGATACTAAGAGCGAGGCACACTATTCGTCTCAAAGGATAAACGTCTCTCCATTTCAACCCCTGCCCGGCGATGTTCCTGCCGCCTAGGGCACGTGAGGAAATACTATGTACCATTTGAGATCCCTTTCACTTAGTGATCTGTATCGGTTCCGCTGTCAATTCTGTTTGCCATAATCCGGTTGGGTCAACCCCAAAAATCGCTCACTTTGGTTTTTCCGAAGCTGTCCGAAGTGTCCTCTTCACATTAATCAAGGTGAGATTCTCAACGTTTTCCAGGACGTCCGCTTCCGCCACATTCATGAATGTGCAGTTCTCGATGTGAATACCCGTTGCCGGTGATCGATTATAGGCACGGATCCACACGCCAAACTGGCTCTTGTTGCATTCCACGTTTCTAACGTCCACGTTTCTGACGATAGGTGTGAAATTCCCCTTGTCTCCCTCTTCATAATAGAAATCGATTTTCACTACCGCTTCTGCCACCTGTCCTATCTTCACGTTGCGCATAAAGACGTTTTCGATCACGCCGCCGCGGACAGCGTTGGTCTTGATCCGAAGGGCCCTGTCAAGGTTCGGGCTATCCATTGTGCACTCCTCAGCGTACACGTTTCTCACGCTGCCACTCACTTCGCTTCCGATGACCACACCGCCGTGACCGTTCCTCATCGTGCATCCTTGAATGATAATGTTTTCGCTCGGCACATTCACCCTTCTGCCGTCCCCATTTCTGCCCGACTTGATCGCAATGCAATCATCACCTGTGTTGAAGAAGCAATTCTTGATCAGCACATCCGTACAGGATTCGGGATCGCAGCCGTCGTTGTTCGGACCCTGCCCTTCGGTCGTGACGCCGATGACGGAGACGTTTTTTGACAGCACAGGATGGAGAAACCACATTGGGGAATTTCTGAAGGTGACCCCTTCGACCAGCACATTCTTGCAGCGGTACGGCTGGAAGAAATTCGGACGGAGATACGATCCTTCACCGAAGATGCGCTCTTTCACCGGAACGTTCTTTTCGCCCATATCGAGGAGTGTTTTCCTGGCTTCATTTTGATTTGGCTTCCCCGCGCCTCCTTGTCTGTTCCCTTTCCACGCCCACCAGTTGTCATCCGAGCCCTGTCCGTCAAGCACTCCCTCGCCCGTCACTGCAATGTTGTTCTGCTCAAATGCATAGATGAGTGCGGAGTAGTTCATGCACTCCGTCCCCTCCCACCGCGTGAATACCACCGGCAGGTACTTTCCAGGGTCGGTGCTGAATCGAATTGTCGCCTCTTTCGAGACATACAGGTTGACGTTGCTCTTGAGATGAATTGCACCCGTTAGGAAAATGCCCGCGGGCACCACAACCCTGCCCCCACCCGCCTTGTTGCATTTATTGATAGCATCAGCAAATGCCATGCTGCAATCGGTCTTCCCGTCGCCGACGGCGCCGAATTGTGTCACCTCGAAATCTCTAGCCGGGAATTTTGGCGCGGTGACGCGCTTCAGAATTGACGGCAGTTTGTTCCAACCCGCCGGGGCTGGATTCGGATTTTGTGCGACGGCTGCAGCCGGCGAGAACAATGACGAGCCAATACATGCAAGCAGGAGACACTTGAAGAATGGATTGAGAGGCATACGGTAAACTTCCTTTTGCGAGCTATATCAAGAGAGATCTTTGACCCAAACCGGACGACGTCCGGAGAATCAAAGATACGATCCTCTATTCAATCACACTGCGACCTTTGAGCCAAACAATCAGATCTTTTGTCCACGGAAGCGTATTGGCAAAGGGAGGTTTGTCACCAAGTCCGAGACCATGCCTTCCATGCTCGTACACATGAAGATCAAATGGGATGCCATTTTCCTCCAACGCCTTCGCGAACTCAAGGCTGTTTTTCACACTGACCGAACTATCTTCATATGTATGCCACAGAAAGCACGGTGGGGTTGCGGCAGTGACCTGGAGTTCGTTTGAATACAGCTTCACCAGCTCCGCCGAAGGCGTGAGTCCGAGGAACTGTTCGCGCGAAACCCGGTGGCCTATCGGTCCCATTGAGATAACAGGATAGCAGAGGATTCCAAAATCAGGCCGTGAACTGACGCGCTCGACGGAATCAGTTGACGTTCGATCTCCATCATCGAAATGCGTCATCATAGTTGATGCGAGGTGTCCGCCTGCAGAGGACCCCATCATACCGATCTTCCTTGGATTCAATTTCCAGTCACGCGCATTCGCCCGAACAATTCTGATCGCGCGAGCCGCATCCGCCGTGATTTCAGGATATTTGTAACCACCGCCGCCGTGACGGTACTTCAAAACAAGACCCGTTATGCCGTGGCTGCCAAGGAATCGTGCATAGTCTTCCCCTTCGTGCACTGCAAGCCCTCTGTACGCGCCTCCGGGGCAAATGATGATCGCTGCACCCGTCGCTTTGCCAGAATCTGGCGCATAGAGTGTCAAAGTGGGATTATCCTTCTCCGCTTTCCCGAGAGGCTCTGGCCAAAGACGAATCACCTGTTGTGCCCGGCTCTGCTGTCGACCGAGTACCATTGCAACCAGAATCAGTGACACATATGCAAGCTTCATAGAACCCCTTTATTTAGTATGCCTAAAAGCCATCAGAAAATAGGACCACAAGATTTGCAGCTATTTCGTGGTAAAATGCCACAGCGGTCCCTTGACCGTATCCTGGTTCACGATCTCATCAATCCGCCAGTAGTAGGTTGTCTTTGGTTCCAAGGCGCCCACTTTGAAAATATGTTCTTTCTGGTTGGCGACAAATTCAGGGTTGCCGTTCTTGCTGAAATGGACGAGGCTCGTGCTGACGTTCCTTGAAGGAACCCAGTTGACCATCAAGTTTTCCCTCGGGATTTTGTACGATCCACTGCGCGGGGCCGGCTGCGACACAAATGGCAGCACCGACGGCATCGTCCCCTCAGGATCCCATCTGCCTGCAAAGGTCCATTGAGCAGAAATTTGTTCTGCCTTCGGCGATCCATCGGCCTCGCTCAGGTTGTCCGCGAACCAGTCGTAGTCTCCCCCCTCACGATGACAGTTGTAGAAGTAGTGACGTGTTCCCCACTTCCACACTTCTGCATTAGGGGATACCGGCAGATAAATGGGTCTGTCAGCCATGGTGCGCGAGAATATGCAATCGAGCAGATAGATTTGCGCATCACGATGATGCCTCCCCAGAGGGAAATTCGGGACACCATCGAAGCTCGAATACCGGATGACAAACTTCTGGTCCCTGTCGAACCTCCCATCGTGCCAGATGCTGGCACTCAGATTATGACCATAGAATTTGCTGTCGGTTATGTAGCACCAGCCTCTCGGACAGACATAATCAACGTGACCTTCGAAGTAGCAATTGGCGTGATAGTAAAGTCCGTTGGCGCGATTCCAGAGGCTGACGGTGTCATTGCCATCGGCCATGACGTTGCAGTAGAGTATCATGACACGCGTTCCGTTTCCCCTGATCGCAAACTGATGTGCGGCGGTGTGGTACAGAGATCCGTAGTTATTGTGGATCGTCAGGTTCGCCAGAACGATGTCGGTGGAAAGGGAATCGATATTCACGACTCCGGAGCCCCAATCGCTCCAATTGTGGGATTTTGTCCAATTCTCTCGAAGCTCCGCATATACAATCCGCGTGCTGTCACGATCCTCGCCAACAAGAGTAATGAAGCTTCTCTCGATGAAGACCTTCTCGTGATATGTCCCTTTCTTGATGAGAATAATCACAGGGCTCGCATTGTTCCGAGGAATCGAGTTCAGCGCATCCTGAATCGTCCGGAACATGCCACTCCCGTCCGCAGCCACGATGATCTGAGCGCGTTCTCCGGCGGTGCCGCCCGCTGAACACAGCACGAGCAGAGCGAATATAGGTGCGATGCGATTCATGTGGTTCCTCACACTACTCAACCTGGCTTCTTGGCCTGCGGCACGATGTCTATCAGATCAGCAATGCGGATCGCCTTCCCGGAGTCGATGCTCTTGCGGGCCGCAACTCCGATGAGGACAGACATTGCCCCGTCACGGGCATTTGCGGCCTGCTGGAATTTGTCTAGCGCTGATGGATTGCGGAATATCTTATCCTTCATCAGTGGATCCCCTCCGTAATGATTTTCCTCAATCCGGGGGAGTTTGATGAACTCCGCTTTCCCGAAGTTATCGGTCACTTGGATCTCGTCAAAGTTTTCCATCGGCCACGGCTGCCTTTCATGCATCCAGAAGTCCATCCTTCCCTTGGTGCCGTTGAATGCGATGCGAAACCCTTCGTACGGCGAATAGGTGGTGAGGGAATAGCTTACCTGGACTTTGTTTGCGTATCGGATTTGCACAGCCATCTTGTCGAAGATATCGATGTCTTCTTTCCACACGCATCCGTCGCGTGTATAGCCGTCATACTTCTCGTTGTCGGCATAGAGCTGCATCAAACGCTTGTCTTTCGTAAGATCGAAGAAGAACTTGCATTTGTCCTTGAACGGGCATGGCCGGCAATGTGTGTGCCGGAATTCGTGGTTCTTGCCGTAAAATTCGAGCGCACCAAAAGCATGCACTTCTTCCGGATCGGAGTCGATCCACCAGTTCAACAGATCGAAGTGGTGTGATGCCTTATGGTTGAGCAATGTGCCCGAACTCTCTCTCAAACGGTGCCATCGACGGAAGTAATCGGCGCCATGATAAACATCCAGGTACCAGTGAAAATCCACTGATGTGATCCGCCCGACCCGTTCCTGCATCAGCATCTCTTTGATCCTTGCTGCCGTTGGCGGATACCTGTAATTGTGGGCCATAATGAGCTTGTTCGATGATTTTCCCGCGGCATCGAGGATGACCTTCAGTTTGTTCTCATCGGTCGTCATCGGTTTCTCTGTAATCACGTCACACCCCATTTCGAGCGCTTTCGCGATGAACGTGTGGTGGGTCCCATCGACGGTTGTAACGATAAGCATCTCGGGCTTTGTCTTCGTCATCATCTCTTCGAAGTCCGTGAACGTCGGGCAAGATGCACCTAGCATTTTCTTTGCCGTTTCCGCCCGCCCCGGGTTGATGTCACAGAGTCCGACGAATTCGACGAAATCTCCGTAATCCTTCAGGACACTTGTCCCCCACATGCCTGTGCCACGATGACCTGTACCGACCATTGCAAGCCGTCGCTTTGTCGCCATTAGCTTTGAGACCGCAATGTCCGGCATCTGGTTCAGAAGCACGGCACCTGCCGCTGCTTTCGCTGTCGAGACAACAAACTCCCGGCGTGTTAACGAGTTCTCTGAATTCATTGTAGATCCTCCCTGATATTCTATTTCATCAAGATCAGCGTGCCTATTCTTCACTGTATCACGACCGCCCCCTGTCGCACGTCCGGACCCAATTCCATAACCTTTTTTGCCTTTGAAACATCTGTCTGGAGCAAACGTATATTTTCTGTCTTCTCTCCGGCGGCGCGGACAAAGAGGCCGGCAGGAGATGCGGTCGTTAGCTGTTCAACCTGGATGTTCTTGCTGTTCTTCACGAAAAGGACCGGGCCTGTTTTGAAATTCAACCAGACATTGTTCAGCGTGAATCCATCGGCATCTTCCATCTTCATTGCCTCATCGGACGTAATGGAGATGTTCTTCAGAGAGATTCCCTGAATCGGCGCCTCAGCAAGCCCGCGGACAAACAGTGCAACTTTGGCCCCGTCACAGACGATGTTCCTGATGTCGAAATTCCGAAAGTACGGGATCTTTGCTTTCGCGGGATCGAAGTCTGCATTTCCCTCGTAGATCATGTCAAACAGAATGGCTGACGTCGCAATGTCCTTCATCCGGATCCCGTCGACGTAGATATTTTCCACTTTCCCTCCCCGATCGCGAGCCGACTTGAACCGGAGGCCGATATCCGTTCCGATGAACGTGCAGTTCCTGACGGAGATATTGCGGATACCTCCATCCGCATTGCTGCCGATGACGAATCCGCCATGGCCGTGGTAAACTATGCAGTCGGCGATGACGATGTTCTCGAGCGCGAACTCCCGATTCCTGTTCGGGCTTGACTTCATACAAATCCCGTCGTCACCGGAGTCCAACACATTCTTGTAGAAAAGAACGTTTCGGCAAGAGCCAATATCAGCAGCATCGGTATTCTGTCCCCACCAGTTGTTGATGACCGATGTGTTGCGGATGACGACATTCTCGCATTCCGATGGATGCAGCGCCCAACCCGGGGTGTTGGTGAACGTCGGACCGTCAATGAGCACTTTGTTGCATCCAACGAGATCGACCATGGTGGGACGGAGAAACTCCTTCGCTCCCGCAACCTCTGCCGGTGTCGGCTTCTTGTTCGCCTTACGGAGGTTCTTCAGGTATTCCTCTCCATTCATTGCTTCTTTCGATGGCCACCACATCTTACCATCGGAAGTAACCACGCCCCCCGATGCCACCAGGTCCTTCCATTGTTTGGCTGTGAGCTTCTCTTTCTTGATGGGGCGCCAGTAGTGCCCGTTCCCGTTGAATGTCCCCCTGCCCGTGATTGCGATATTTGTCAGGCCCTGACCATGAATTGGAGATGTAACACGGCTTCCTTTTGTAGGCATCGGGTAATCTTCGAACCTGGGACTGAAAAGCACGAGTGCGCCGGCCTCGACACGGAGTTCGATGTTGTCATCAAGCCCGATTGGTCCGGTGAGCCACATTCCCGGCGGAATCACAATTGTTCCTCCTCCCTTTTTCGCACACGCCTGGATCGCATCGTTGATCGCTGTTGTATTCATCGTGTGCCTATCCGCGACGGCACCAAAATCCACGATGCTTACCTGGTAAGCCGGAATGTGCGGCAGTTGTATCTGTGGCATCGGGAATGGAAGGTTGGAAGTGTACGCCGTAATCTCCTGTTCAAGAGAAGCGGTTGGCTGCGCCTCAACCCCGGGTGTCAGCGCGAGGCTCATCACAACGAGAACAATGATTCGCATTCCGGACTTGGATTTCATGCTTCATCTCCTACGGTAGTATTGGAACCCATCTCAAGAACCGTTCAAGAGACAAGAGATTCGTGATCAAGATCAAAAAACGCACACTGATCAGACTGATGTTACGAGATCTCCACAGATGATTTTTCTGTGAGAATCTCGAGCCTCTTCTGTGCCATCTGTGTGCTCAACCCTGAAATGACACTGTGTTTATGGTAGAGGCTTTAAGGAAGCCTTTTTCAATCATCTTGAATCAACTTGCAAACATCTCACGCGCTGTCAGTTCTCCGGCCGTTCGATTCTGAACCAATCGAGATCAGAATATCCGGATTTCGCGGTTACATCTGATCCCAATGCAAAGATCCCAACCTTTGCTCCTACCCATAACCCCTCCCGGGCAGTGAAGGTCTTTCCCAAGAGGTGAAAGAGTTTGCCGTCAATGCTGTAGCTGAATGAACAAAGGACTTTCGGTATGATTTCCGTCACGCTTTCCGGTCGTACTTCGACACGAAGGTGGATTTCCGAACCTGAAGCATCGACCGAAGTAGTAGTCTCTTCCTGAGTTCCTTTGTCGGCTTTCGTGCAAACGATGTGTGAGATCGTATACCCTGCCTTCGACTTGCTCATTCCGATGTATGAATAATCGAGTCCGAAGACTACGAGACCGGATTTCTCTCCGACCGATTGGGGCGCACACTCAAGCCTGGCCGTTGCATTGAACGCCGGCGTCGGCATCTTCTGGAGCATCAGACTCGGGACAGTCCACAGGTTTTTGTACTTCGGGGATGGAAGCTGAGAATAGAGTCGAAGCCACCCTTTTCTGGCATCGAGAGAAACCCAATCGCTTTCATAGTTCGCTTCCCACTGCCACTGCAGCCCAAGACCCGGAGAATCAAATTCATCGCTCGTCTGCGGCACTCCGACCGGATATGTTTTCCCAACATTTGGTTTCTTGTACGATGCGACCGACTCGCCGATTCCGTTCTTGTCGTAATCGACGCCGATCACCGGCCAGTCGTTCTCCCATCGCATCGGCTGAAGATGGACAATCCTCCCATAGGCATATCTGTCCTGAAAGTGGACGAACCAATCCTCGCCGGCCTTTGTATCGACCCACGCTCCCTGATGAGGACCGTTGATGCTTGTGTTCCCCTGCTCAAGGACTTTCTTGTCTTCGTATGGACCGAAGACACTCTTCGAACGCAGAACAGTCTGCCAGCCCGACTTGACCCCACCGGCAGGCGCGAAGATGTAATAGTACCCGTTTCGTTTGTAGAATTTGGGCCCTTCGATCGTTGGGTGACTAACATGACCGATAAAAACGACGATGCCGTCATCAAGAATTTCCGTCCCCTCTTTGTTCATCTTGTTCACAGCCAGAATGCTCTTTACCCCGACCCGGCTGTTTGCCCAGGCATGTACGAGATACGCATTTCCATCATTGTCCCAGAGGGGGCAGGGATCGATCCATCCGGTCACCTTGCGGATCAAGCGCAATGGCTCCCAGGGTCCGGCAGGATTCTTTGTCTTCGTCATGAACACACCCCGGTCCGGGTCGCCAAAGTATATGATATATTCACCGTTATGATGCCTCATAGACGGTGCCCAGATCGCCTTGCCATGTTGCGGCTCGCCGAACTCATCGAATGGATACCGGGGCGCAGCGTGTCCTATGATTTTCCAGTTTACCAGATCTTTGGAATGGAGGATCGGAAGCCCGGGGAAATGAGAAAAACTCGATGAAGCCATGTAGTAATCATCGCCCACGCGAATGACGTCGGGATCCGAATAATCCGCATAGATGATCGGGTTCTTGTACGACCCATTCCCGTTGTCCGAGACCCAGACTCCAGGTTCAGGTGTTCGCACCTGGGCGGAGGCCGTCAATCCCCCAAGGATCAAGAAAGCGATTAGAAATGTGGGAGTACGCATTCTGAATGTCATCTGAGGACAATTTCTTACTTATATGCGGGTACTGGTGAGGCCTGCTCAAGCAGCCAGCGGAAAAGATTCTGGGCTGCCTTGTCATTTTCGTATTCTGCCGGAAGTTTCCGATGTTCGATGTACTCATTGTAGAGCCAGGGGTC
>JACVXU010000051.1:0-30496 GCA_015661185.1 Bacteroidota bacterium | reverse complement strand
CGAAGACTCCTCCTCTGCCCACCTTCGCATACGCGATGATCACATTTCCCTTATCCGATAAGATCGCGGCGGCCGGGTTCTGAATTCTCAGCGTCGAGATTTCCTTCATGTAGATCTGCCTGACCCCTTTGAACAAAGGGTGATCCGGAAATGTATCGAACTTGCCCATCTCATAAGCGTTGCCGGTCACACGATTTCTGCTCTCCTCGTTGAAGTGGATGCCGAATTTCTCCGACAGCAGGTTGAAATGCTCGAACTCCGCATTCCCCTTGTCATTCTCCATGAGAACCAATATGCCCCCGCTCTTCACCCAGCCGGTGATTGCCTCGATAGCGGGAGCATCGACATAGTTTGGCCGTTCCGTCTCCTGTGGCGTATCCGGATCGACTATAACGTAGACGCTTGCCCGGTTGAGATTCTGCGCCGTGGGAGCTTCGGAAAGCGTATCCAGGGAAGCGCCCAACTTCGCAATCTTGTTCCCGATGATTGAGAACCCTGAGTTCGCCGTGTCATGCCACACATAGTGAAATCGTTCGGGTAACCCCTTCGCGTTCTTCTTCCACTCGTTGTTGTAAAACTGGTCAAGAACGACGGTCTTGTTGATTCCCACCATGGCGTGCTCATCGAACGGCCTGAGAGACTTACTAAGCGTGAGATTGAGTTCTCGCAGCCCATCTGCAACGAGGCGGGAGATTTCCAGCGCACCCGACTCCGTGAAATGTGTATCATCTTCCTTTCCGGCGGGATACGCAGTGAAGAAGCCTGGTTTGACCCAGAGAAAATCTTTTTTTGCCTCATCCGGTCCCATCTCCTGCAAGAGTTGCGTGCTCTTCTTGTGAACATCGATCAGCGAGACCTTCTCTTCCGAAGCCACTTCCCGCACAACACCGGGATATTCACCGTGTGTGTCAACAAGCTTGCCCTCTTTGTCGAACTTTCTTCGGCATACGGGTGTGAGAAGAATTGGGTTGGCCCCTTTGGCGCGTGCGTCACTGATGAAGCGGATAAGGTTCTTTTTGTAGTCTGTGCGGGCTTCGGCATATCTCGTGGTGTCTTCTTTCTTTGCATCATTGTGTCCGAATTGTATGAAGACCCAGTCACCCGGCTTCAGTTTCTCGCACACCGTCTGCCATCTCCCTTCCGCGATGAAGCTCTTTGTGCTGCGGCCGTTACGGGCATGGTTTTCAAGGACGACGCTGCTTTCAAAGAAGTGCGGAAACACCTGACCCCACCCCCGCTCCGCGGTTCCGATGAGGGGTTTATCCGCCATCGTCGAATCGCCGATCATGAACACTCGTACCGGTTCGTCAGATACCAATCCAAGAAACAGCAGTACGAAAGTGAGAAGAAGATTGAAAATGGTCGATCGTTGTCGTGCTTGCATAGCTCGGTACGTATTCATCATGAGTGGCGGGAATAATCATTGCAGTTTGCGGTGGAATCTCACCTGGACCCGGACGTGGGCATCTTGCTTGACAGAAAAGATTTGCGCTGTCGCCCGGAATCTCAGTTCGTTTTCGCGATCTCCTTTACCCCGATCGGATTCAGGGATTCCACCGGTTTTGGAATTCTCCCAATGCACGTTTCGCGCAGGATCAATTCAGTCGGAATCTCGACATGCTGTTCGCGCACATCCTCCGGGTTCCTGATCATCTCGAGAATCATCTGCACTGCCTTTGTTCCCAGTTCCTGGGTTGGTTGGTGCACACAGCTCAACGAGGGGGAAAGGAAGCGATTGACGTCACTGTCACCGAAACAGATGACGTCGACATCCTCCGGAATCCGAAGGCCAAGTTCCTTCGCCGCTTCATACATTCCGAGGGCTACCGGATAGGTGACTGCGAATACGAAGTCAGGCAATTTCCCGGCCTGATAGAGCTGCTTGAATCCGGCATAGCCGTCGTCTTTGCCAAATCCGCTGTGGACAATCCATTCCCGTTTGATCGGAACTTGATGTTCCTTCATCGCCTGCTCGAAGCCCAGGAGCCGATTCTTTCCGATGTTAACCAGCGGATTGCCCCCTATGAAACCAATGTTACGATAGCCAACTTTGATTGCTTGTTCGACAGCGTTGAACGCACCCCCTCTATCGTCAACCATGACGCTGCTGAAGCCGGGCACCGGTGGCTCGGGCATTCGGTCGACAAATACGACGTGGATCCCCATTTTCTTTATCCATTTGAATATCTCGGCGTCCCTCGTCTCCTGCGATATGGAGATGATAATGCCGTCCACTCTCATCGACACCAGCGTTTGGATATGCTTTCTTTCGCGCTCCGCGCTCTCCTGCGAAACTGTCAGAATTGTCTCATAGTTGTTGTCGAAGGCTGTGTTGTAGATCGCCTCGATGACCGATCCGAAGAAAAAGTGAGCAATCTTCGGAATGACAACACCAAGCATGTTCGATCGCCGCGCCGAGAGGTTCCTGGCGATGAAGTTTGGACTGTACCCAAGATCGCTGGCAACTTTCCGTATGCGTTTTGCCATCTTTTCTGAAATGTCGGAGTGGCCGCGCAGTGCTTTCGAAACCGTTACCCGCGATACCTTCAGTTTCTTGGCAATATCATCCAGTGTTATATGAGGTGTTCGTTTCACATTCACACTCCTTCGACCGATAGTCGTTTCAGTCGTGACTATTCATCACGCCCTGCAATTCTATTTCCTTACACTCTTAGACCGTGCTTCTCCCCTCTCGAGTTCTATTGCAGCGAGAAGAAACGGACCGTATCCTTTCATGTCGTTCGTCCGACGCCGTTCGCTGATGTAATACTCATAGGATCCGTCCCGGTACGGATTCCCGCCAAGGCCGGCTCCCTGGCAGGTATGATGAAGATCCACGAATCCGCGCACATCCACGGTGACGAGGTGCGTCGTCACACCCCGAAAGATTTCTTTCGCTTTCGCCAGGTACGATTTGTCGAGATACCCCTTGTTCGCCCCTTTCGCAAACGCATAGGCAAACATGCATGAGGCCGATGCTTCGAGGTAATTTCCTTCCCGCGGACCCTGATCGACGACCTGATACCAGAGATGTGTCTTCTTGTCCTGATGCTTCAGAAGCCCGGCGCAGACTTTGCGGAGAATCGGGAGCAGTTCTTTTCTCTGCGGGTGATCCTTGGGAATATAGTCGAGCACATCAACGATGGCCATCGCGTACCACCCGATGGCTCTTCCCCAGAAATGCGGAGAGAGGCCGGTTGCGGGATTTGCCCAACGCTGCTGTTTGCTCTCATCCCAGGCGTGATAGAACAGTCCGGTTTTTACATCGTACGTATGACGGGCAATGAAAACAAACTGATTCACAATGTCGTTGAAGGCTTCGGGTTCACGATAGCGCAGCGCGTACCAGGCGTAAAACGGCTCACCCATGAAGAGTCCATCGAGCCACATCTGATACGGGTAGATGAGTTTGTGCCAGAAACCGCCTTCCTTCGTGCGCGGCTGGTTCTTCAGCTGTTTGCGCAGCGTATCAGCCGCTCGCTTGTACTTCGCTTCGCCGGTTACCTCGTGGAGGGTCAGCAGCGCTCTTCCTACAGCGATGTTATCAATGTTGAAGTCGACATACTTGTAAGTCTTGATGCTCCCGGATTCCTCAACGTACTGGTCGATGTTTCCCTTGATGAAGTCGAAGTACCGCTGATCGCCGCTCGTTTTCCACATTGCTCGAAGGGCAACGAGCATCAACCCCTGCTCATAGTTCCAGCGCTGATTGGGGGAACCTGAATCGTACGTAACGGAACCCGGATGGCGAAGAACAAACGACTCCGCAATTCTCCGGGACCACGGCCATGTCGCCGGGATACGAAGCGAATCGTTCACACCCGTGAACTGAACGTTTGCCGTGCCCTGGTTCCGAGGTACATCAGCGTTGTTTGCCTTGTTGACAAGTGGCGGAAGGAGAAGGAACCATACCACCAGGCCGACTGACGTTTTTTTCATGATCCACCTGAAGTCCAATGCTGTGGAGGAACAAGAGCAACAACTATTCACTAAACTCGATTCACTACAAATGAATGTTCCGCTCGTGCGGGGCTGGACCCGTGAACGTTCAGCCCCGGCAACCCAGCGGATTTCTGACGGCCGACTACTTCGTCAACGCCATTTTCCGCGTCTGAACGTAATTCCCTGCCCTCAACTCGCAAAGATACACCCCGGAGCTGAGATGCGAAGCATCAAAGGTGACCTGATGCGAACCCGCCAGCATGTGCCCGTTGACGAGCGTAGCAACTTCCCTTCCGAGCACATCGAAGACCTTGAGCGTCACAAAGCTATTGGCTGACAACTGATAGCTGATCGCCGTCGTTGGATTGAACGGGTTTGGGTAGTTCTGGTCCAGCTGAAATTCACCAGGATGAACCCTGCTCATTCCGGCGTTCGTTGTAGTCGATGGGTTACTTCCAGCCAGTTCATTCAGATACTTCTCGAGCATTGTGTAGCCTTCAGCACCAATCGTATTTCCATCTGCAGCATCGGCAGGATTGAGCGCGTGTGCGAGCTCCCAATCATCGGGCATTCCATCATGATCGCTGTCCAATGGGGCCGGCAAACTAATCAAGACAGGCCATCCGCCAACATCCGTCTGGGAGTCGATGATCCCGTACACCTTCGTCGTGTCGAATCCCTGCGCCTTTGCATACGTCTTGCCGCCGTAGGTTACGGTACCGTTGCGCGTTTCGTATACTATCCTTGCATCGACAGCATCGCGTTTCGGGAGTGTGGCCCCTGCATACTGCAGCACGAGATCAAACGCTTGCTGCGCGGTCAGCGTTGTTACCGGCAGCGCGGGAAATGGGGATGTCGCTTTGATTTTGTTCAGATTACTGACAGCGATCGATGGATTGACTCCACCCGCCCAATTATCCGCTGTGACTGTCGGATTCCCTTCAACATAATTGCCGCTGATGTGCCAGACGCCCATCGTGTCGGAAGGCTGGTAGATTCTCGACTTCACTCCGCTCTTTGTCGCTGGACCCGGCTTATAATAGTTGTTGATGAAATTCGCCGTGCTTGCCTCTCCACCGTATGCGCTGTTGAAACCCCAATTGTAGATCACGTTGTTTCGCAGATCGACATTATAGCAGGCGACGGTTGTGCCAAATCCGGAGAGCCTGGGATTGCGGCTGGAATGATGAGCGAGAAGATTGTGATGGAACGACGCATGATCCTTCCCTCCCCAAATGCCGCCGTATCCGTGAGCGCCCTTCGGATGACTTGAGTTGTAAAGACTCTCGCTGATGATGCACCATTGAACCGTCACGTACTCATTGCCGTAGTACGAGAGCGTTTCATCCAAGCTCCAGCTAGCGGAACAATGATCGACGATGATGTTCTTATAGTACGAGCCCGAACTCGAAAAGCTGCTCATCGCGTCGCTCTCACCGCCCGTCTCATCACCAAGCCGGACACGAAGATATCGCACGATGACTTCGTTGGCGTTCACGTAGAGCGCATATTTTCTGAGACAGATACCATCCCCGGGCGCGGTCTGGCCCGCGATTGTAATGGAGTCTCTCGTGATTTTCAGATCGGATGTCAAGACGATCGTCCCTGAGATTCTGAAAACTACCGTTCGGGCTCCTGATTGACTGATGGCAAAGCGAAGGGTTCCTGCTTTCCCGTCATCTGCAAGACTTGTCACCTCGTAGACTTTCCCGCCACGTCCCCCTTTGGTATACATTCCTCCTCCTTCGGCACCTGGAAACGCACGAATCTGTGCGTGGACTTGCTCCAAGGAGCAGACGAGGACCCAGGCAAGCAAGAGCAGCAGATCCAATCGTGTCCGGAACCTCAGCGTCCTCATCTCGGCTTTTCCTGACTTGGATTCCAATTGTCGAATCTCTTCCTGATCAACCAACGAAATAGAGGTACGCCGCCAAAATGAGAGCCAAGACTGTCCCGGACAACATGACATCCCACGTGTTCCAACTCGACCTCGACTCATTTTTGTGTTCTTCCGTCACGGTACCGTACGTGAGTCCACTGATCTTGTCGTAGGCAGGGGCCTCCGTCATGTAGCTGACAATGACCATCACTGCCAGAGAAACAAGGAAAATGAGCAGGCTATAGTATTGGAAGAAGATGTTGTTCATGACCCAGAGGAACGATCCCTCTTCGTACCGGAACCCATGACCCAGTTTGACCGGCGTATCGATCGCCAGGCGTATGAGCCCGAGAGCAAATCCAGTGTACAATGCGGCAAGACATCCCTTCGCATTGAGCCGTTTATGAAAAACTCCCGCAAAGAAGACGACGAAAATCGGAGGGGCGAGGTACGCCTGAACACCTTGGAGATAGTCATACAATCCCTTACCGCCCCGAATAACGGGAATCCACATCAGCGAGCAGTCCGGCGACAACCAAGCCTCTCACACCAATCGGAAGCACGTGAGCCACCATCAAAGGAAAGGCCTGTTGAGCATTGTCCCGGATGATATGACCATCGGGACCAATCAGTTGTTGCTGGAGGACGGGGAGTTTTCCGCTGACAGCGAGTGCGTAGCAGATGATGCCGGGTATGATGAAAATGAATACTGGAAGAAGCTTGAAAAACGCAGCCGCTATTGATCCGCGCCGCGCTTCTGTTTCATTTGGAGCGCCCAGAGCCCGCTGAACGATGTATTGGTCTGTGCACCAGTACCACAGTCCGATGATGGGAGCACAAAACAGCATCCCGAGCCACGGGTAGTTGTCGTTGAAGTACCATGCCATCCTTCCTGTTTCCTTGACCGGTTCCCAGGTCCCTTCGATCCCTGCAGGCACGAGCGGCTTCCACAGATTGAACATCTCTGAACCGACGATCGACCTGAGCTCCGACCATCCGCCGAGATACTGCAGGCCAAAGAACGTAACAAGGGCAGAACCGACGATGAGGATGATCGTTTGAAGGGCTTCGGTATAGGCAACCGCTGTCATCCCGCCCACCACAGTATACAATCCCGTCACGACGATGACAAGAACGGAGCCAACCCAGAAGCTGTCCATGCCGAAGAGGTTGATGTCGGGGAGGAGAACGGCGAAGACAACACCACCCGCGTACACCCCGACCGCAATTTTGGTGAGGACGTACGCAACAAGAGAGATGCCCGAGAGGACGGTGCGGGCATGAGGAGAAAACCGTCGCTCGAGGAATTCCGGCATTGTGAAGACTTTGGATCTCATGTAGAAGGGCACCATCACCCATCCAAGAACGAGCAGGCACCATGCGTGCAGCTCATAATGGGCCATCGCCACTCCATCGGTTGCCCCCGAACCGGCGAGGCCGACAAGATGTTCCGAGCCGATGTTCGATGCGAAGATCGAAGCGCCGACGATGAACCATCCCAGATTACGTCCCGCAAGAAAGTACCCTGTTGAAGTGTTCTCAGATTTCTTGAATACCCACCACGCAAGACCAAGAACGATGGCGAAATAGCCTGCGATGACAATCCAGTCAAGAGTTTGTAGAATGGCCATGGGAACCTCACCTGCTGTTATGGGAGATGTGTTCGAATTGAGGGCTTGGTGGCCGTAAGATAGAAAAATCTTTTCATTTTGTTCGCCCAATGTGCGGAGCCGGGAATGCGGGAGTCTCCCTCAGGTGAATCGACGGCTTGAGGGATGCTGACTCGTGAGCGGTTCCGTGTGAGAAGTGAAACAGGGCACGGGGTCCCCGGGACGGGAGACGAGGCTTAACAAGATGCCGGGGCGGGCAAGCCCGACCCCGGCATTTGTGAAATCGACAAATGTCCTTATTTCATCAACACCATTTTTTTCGTTTGCACAACATCCCCCGACGTGAGGCGGTATAAATAGACGCCCGAGCTCAGAGCCGACGCGTCGAAGTTCACGTGATAGCTCCCGGCGGACAACACCTCATTAACGAGTGTTGCCACATGCTGGCCCAGCACGTTGAAGACCTCGAGGGTCACGTGTCCGCTCTTAGCCAGCGCGAACTGCAGTGTGGTGGACGGGTTGAACGGATTGGGGAAGTTCTGAGCAAGCTGAATCTCTCGCGGGATGAGCTCTTCATCGCGCACGGCCGTCACGAGAGCTGTGCTCCCCTTGATTTCAGCAAGCTGCGTGTACACGTACTTGGTATTGGAGGCTGCTCCGGTGTACCATGGATAGATCCTGAAGTAGAATGATTGACCGCTATTGACCTTCTTTCCAATCGCAAATGCATACCGTGTAGAAATGGTAGTCGGAGAGCCTGAGTTTGTCAGGTAGATCGCGGTGTCACCGGGATTCAGTTTGGTCTTTACGGCAAAAGTGGGATCGGTTGAATAGTAGAGGTTAATGCGCATAGTGCTCGTACCACCACCAAGCAGCCAGATCGATAATGAATCAACTGTGAAGGAGAATCCTGATTTTGGCGCTGCCACAAGCTGGATCCAGCGATCTGCAACCTCGCCTGTCTCTGGACCCCACGTTGCACCCGTCACACCACCATCATTCGAGGGCCACCAACGCATGTGCGATGTCCCCAATGGACCGTTCGGAGTACCTGCGAAATTGCGAACATAGAAATTGTTGCCGCTGATCGCTTGACCCGTCACGTTTCCTACGAGAGTCGAGGGATTCGCGCTATCGGGCAGAATGAGTTTCCATGTTACCGACGCGGGGCCCGGTCCTCCCGAAGGTGGTATTGCCAACCATGCAGCCTTCTTTGTCGGGAACCAGTTGAGGTCTCCCACAGGATAGCCGTTGGTTCCTGCGTTGTATGCTTGAGAGGAGGTTGCATACGAGCAGTCAAGTGTATCGTCGTAGTATTGATACTTGCGGCGATCCAAATCATGCTGAGCTTGCACCCAGAGTGACGACGGGGTGTTCTTTGTCATTTTGCCCCCGTTCGGAGCTCTGTACCACTGCATCATCTTTGTCATCAGCGCTGGGATATTGCCAAGCTTCAACGAAGAGAGTTTTTTGAATGCATTGACCGAATCCGCGCCGAGCCTGCTATTGATATGCCACGATAATGGAGAGCCCTCACCGAGAACATCAGCCGCAGGCGGGGAATACTGATTGAAGTACCCGAGGCCGGAATCAGAAATGGCATAGTAGTTGTTTGCGATCAACCAGGAAGTCGTCGCATCGGGAGCAGTGAAGATCCAGTTCATTCTATTGGAGCCATTTGGGTATTTTTCACCCGTATTTGCCCACTCAGCCTGGCGCGAGGCATCGCCGGAATCTTCTCCGCACGCGAAGGCGTCGAGAAGGAGATTATTCGTGATGATGGCAGTTCCTCCCAAATTCCCCAGCGACAGGAGCCCATGATATGACATGCCATTCACGATGGTGTTATGATCAAAGAGAAAGTACTTGATCCCGGCTGTTCCGGCACCTGGATTTGCGAAATTGTAGTGCCGAACCACGCGGTCCTGGAAGTTGACAAAGGTGTTATTCACCAGGATTAACGAGTCACAGGACGCTTCACGAAGATCGAGGCCTTTTCCTGCACCGAGGTTGGACGTGCTCAACGCGCCCATATCGGCAAAGACTGTGTTCGTAACCTGGACTTTCACCGTTGCGTTTCCTGTACGAATATGCTGGCCTGCGATCTGCGTGAACAGGCAACTGTCGATGATAATGATAGAGCCTGTCGCATTGGTATTGATGATGCCACCTTGAACATTATTGAAGTTGGTATCGATGGGCTCAAAGTATCCTGTGACCATGATGTTCTTCATCGACAGATTGCCGCCTCCCAATTGAAACAGATACCCCGGGGGGCGGGCTGGAGTCGAGCCGCTTCCCGTCGGGTACAGCATGATAATGGGCCGTTTGCCGGTGCTGTCGTTGGCGCGAAGATTCACTGTTTTTCCGGAAGGCACGTTGAAGATGGCGTTCGCCAGGTAGAGACCTCCCCGCTGCAATTCATAGACACGATTCGCCGGGATGCCGTGATTCGCCGTGGTATCAGCCACAATCTGGGCGTTGATAAAAGAACCTGCCTGACCGTTGTACGGATAGAGGCGCAGGACGCTCACTTGTCCTTGCGCATCGACCGCAGCCATGATCATGACCGCGACAACAATTCCGTAGCGTAAGTGTTTCCACATAGCAACCTCCAGAATGGTGAGACATCGATTGATTATTTACTACTGCTGAGTTTCGCAGATCGGTCCTTGCGGTTAGAGTTCGAGCTTGATGCCAAGGTCTGCTGTGAGGCCATATCGCTCACTCGTGTTCAACAGCGTGTAGTTATTGACTCGGTTGACGATGGAGGCGCGTTCTTCAACGCCCGTCAAATTGTTGATACTCAGGAGAATCGAGAGATAGTCTGACACCCTTTGCTTCAATGCAAGATCAACACGAGTGTACCGGTTCGCGACCTGATCGCTTCTCCCGCTGGCCGAAAATGTACTGTTGAACTCTGCCTGATGGAAAACGGATATCCTTGCCGAGAACCCTCCGATGTCATATCCAAGGGAGACGTTTCCGTAGAACTCCGGTTGACCTTCCAATTTCTGTTTCGATTCTATCAGTCGCGTTGTGAACTTTGGAAACGGAATGCCGGGAAATTCAGGCAAGTAGTAGTATGAGGTGTCGAACGTGGTCGAATAAAGATGCGTCTCCGAACGCAGGAGAGAGGCGTTGTAGGAGAGGACAAAATTCTTCAAGAGACCTGGGAGAAAGGAGAGATTGATCTGATGTTCCAGCTCGAAGCCCCATACCCTGTCGATTTAGGAGAGTTGTACGGAACGGTCAGCGCGTAGTCTCCGACGTGCAGCGTCCTCCATCCTATGCCAAAATAGTCAAGCAATTCATTCCCCGTGGCATTTGCTCCACTGAGAACGTGGAACATGTCCTTGAGGTCTTTGTAGAACACCGAAACAGAAACCAATCCAATCGTATTCCCAAAGAAGGAGGTATTGATTTCATAATTCCAGGCTTTCGCCGCCCTCAGTTGTGAATTCCCCAAAATGAGCGTCTTCGCATTGCTGGCGCCGGTCCATGAGGCGTACTTCTCAAGCCTCAGGTCGAAATCCGGACGTCCCAGCGCCCGGTACGCGGCGAAACGAATTTTCAGGAAGTCAAAAGGCGACAGACTAAGGTGGAAATTGGGCAGAACGATCGTTTCAGAGTATTTCGCGGTTGTATCCTTCGTGACCCCTGCAGGAACCGGAAATCCCCCTATGGAATAGGGTGAATACTTGGACGAATAGTCATTGTCTTCTTGCTCAATCCGCACGCCTGCGATGAGTGTAATATCTGGCCCAAAATGCAGTGTGTTCATGAGATACGCCGCACCTACCCGTTCTGTGATGCCGTAGTTCTCAGCATCAATCGCCGGATTGCTATAGTATTCCCGAATCCCATTGGCATCGATGCCGGTTTTATTCAGGTCGTACCAAAGCCGGAGCGCATCCCTGTTGACGATGGGATTGAGGAGGTATGTTCCAAAGAGATTTCGGTTCGATGTCGTCGCATCGAGAAAATCCGCTGTATGGACCAACCTGCTCGTCGGTGATTTCACGAATTGTTCATAAAAACCCTGAAACCGCGTGCCGGTGAAATTTTTGGCTTGCACCGTACCGTCCGGCGCACGGTAGTGATCCTGCCAATAGCCAAGATAGTACGGCGCATAGTATTCTTCGCGTACGCGCGACCTGTTCTTCACTCGATACTTCCCGCCTGCTTTCAATTCACCAGCGAACCACTGACCAAACGAATAATGCTTTGTATAATCAGCGAAAATCACCCGCTCTCTATCGAGGTTCCTTTCCGGCCGAAAGTACGCCGTATAGAGGAAGGCGGTCTGAAAATTATTGAGTGCAAAGGGAATGAATTGCTCGGGATTTGTCTTGATCACCGCGGTCCCCGGCAGCATACCGGACACCGGTTTACCTGTCTTCTCATCCGTCAGCGACGGTTCGAAGAAGTTCGCAAGGTAGTCGAATGGAAACTCCGAGGTTGATTGGGCAAACGAGATGCCCCAATTGAGCTTACCTCCGAGAACGACGTTATCACCGCGCAGCGAGCTATTGATGGTGTTGGTGGTTTGTTCCCTGTCGCGGGCCGTGTAGAACACCTGGTCGCCCCAAGGGTAGTTCCGGGTTGATACGAGGTAATCACGGTCGGTCCTCCCGAAGACGTTACTCAACCTGATCGACCCGCCATCCGGCGTATTGACATCGAGGAGAATTGTTGCACCCTTTCGTTTTCGGATTTCATCGGTGTACTCGAGCGTGAAATCTGTAATCTGATAATCTCTGGCGTTGTTGAGGCCCTGATCATAATCGAGGTCGATCCGTTCGTTGCTTCGGTTCCTTTGTTCGAGGTTTCCAGTAACCTGAACACCAAGGATGTCATCGAAGAACCGCTCACCGTACTTCACGGCAACATCGTATTGACCATAGGCATTCGTCAGCTGACTGTAGCTCCCCTTGAGATCGAGTCTCATCACTCGTTGTTCCGGCGCTTTCTTGGTCGATAGATTGACGCTTCCGGCAATCGCATCTGCATCCTTATCGGGCGTGAGCGCCTTGTAGAGCTCGACACCAGAGAGTGAACCCTGAGAGATCATACTCAGATCGACCCCTCGTTCGGTTGCGTCCGTTGGGGGTATTCGTACGCCGTCAATTGTGATGGAACTGAACCTGTCACTGAGTCCTCGCAGGACGATCTTGTTTGCCTCGCCTCCGGATCGGGTCAGCGAGACGCCGGAGAGACGACCGATGGCTTCGGCTGCATTTGCGTCTGGTACCTCTTGTATCTTTTCTTCAGAGACGACATTGATAATCGTGTTCGATGTGACCTGCTGGTTCATCGCCGCGACCTGGCCGCGCATCTGCCCGGTGATCACAACCTCTTGCCCCTGGATGACCGTCGGTGCCAGGCGAATGTCCAGCCGCCTCACGGTGACCCTCTCAAGATCAACCTGGACTACCTTTGGCGAATATCCGATACAGGAGACCCTGAGGCTGTAGACGTTCAAGGGAATCCCTGTTATCGTGAATTCACCTTCGATGTTCGTGGCGTTGCCCATGCCGGTGCCGACGAGAACGACGTTCACACCGATAAGTTTCTCGCTCGTTAAAGAGTCGCTCACAATACCGCGCAGAGTACCCTGGCTCAAGGCGATCAGAGGCAAGATGAGAATGAGAAGAACAAGTTGACCGAAGAATGAGTACGTTTTCATGGAAACCCCGGTTGAAGAGGAGTTATGGCCGGAACAACTCCAGAAGTTGATGTCGGTTCGAGGGACTGCATCGAGAGCGGCGTGAAAGGCAATTTGAAGATCGCTTACTTAACCGTTTACTTTATCGCTCACGTATCGATACAACCTTACTAAAAGAAATTTGTTTTGTCAAGTACTTTGAAAGTGACAAGGAAGGAAAACAGGGCGTCGTTCTCATTTCTGCAAATGCAGGGAAACACGGCGCCCCGATTGACGAAGAACAGTACGGAAACTTTTCAGGACTGCTTGCTTCCGAGGAAAAGTGGGTTGATATGCCGATCAAAGAGGTTCTCGGTGACGTTCTGTCCGACAACCTCCTGGTACTTCTCAAGCATCCGGAGATACTCGCCCCCCATTTCGGCAGCTACTTTGTAGCCGACATGGAGCAACTGCCTGAAATGAAGATTGTAACGCGGATCAGATTGTGTGTGCCTGAGGGCTGATGCATACTCCTCGCTTCCCCATCGTCGCACGAGCTGCGGATCAGGCAGTTTCGAACGATCGATATTGATGACAGTCTCATATGGCTTGCACAACTCATCAATCCGTGCATGAGCTGTCGCGTACACCTCTTGTGCGACTCGGAGTCCCTCCGGTCCTGACATCGCCAGTCCAATGAGCTCCTCTAGCCATGTCGTCCCCGCAGTCTTCAGATGCAGTCCTGCATCATGCTTCCCAATCGCACGACGAATGACAGGATAGAGAGAGAATTTATCACTCCCCGAGTGCACACTCAGCTTCAGGTTCTTCGGCAGATCAAATGTCTTCACCGCATGCGCAATCACCAAAAGATCTTCCTCGAACTCTGTTGCGAACTGATCGACGCTCCCGACGTAGTCGATTCCCTTCAGAAACGATCCCGTAAACTTTGGCGCAATTGTCTGTACACGCACACCTTCTTCCGCCAGCGCAGCTAGAATGAAAAACAATTGCGCAGGTGTCTGCGGCTCATTCGCCTCGTCAGTGGACACTTCAGCGACAAAATTCTCTGCCCCTTTTTTCTCCGCAATGTGACGATAGATCCTTCCAGCTTCTTTCACTGCAAAGAGATACTTCTTGCCGATCGCAGCGAGATCTTCCTCGGTTACCCTCGTTGTCGTTCGCACGCCGGAAAGAGGAAACTCCGCGGTGTATTTCGCCATCGACTTCACGAAGGACGCGATCTCTCTCTCCTCTGCCGCCTTCCCGATAAAATCTGCAACATCCAGCGTATAGAAGTTGCTCGAGTCCAGGAAGAGGTCTACATTTTTCAATCCAATATGATCGGCGTCGACGTAGTATGAGTGCTTCCAGCTGCACTCTTTCACGGCGCCGTCAGCCGCGTGCCGGGTGTCAGCCGGCTGTGTCCCAACGATAGTATGTTCCCGGAACGATTTGTTCCACACCGGAACAATCTTCACGCCGCGCTGATCAGCCTGCTGAAGAGCCTGCAGCTGCGCCGCGCCCTGATGTCCGAACCTGTCACCAACGCCTATCGAGTATTTCTCCAGCGTCATTCATATCTCCGTTTTCATTACCAGAGTGATTCCATATAGTGTGTGAGAAGCCGCTTTGCCCCTACACGACATAGGTCGAAGAAGCCGTCTCGCCGCCACGACCAGTCCAGTTCGTGTGGAAGAACTCTCCGCGCGGCTTATCGATCCGCTCAAACATATGCGCGCCAAAATAGTCCCGTTGCGCTTGCAGAAGGTTTGCGGGCAGGCGGGCGTTGCGATAACCGTCGAAGTAGTTCAGGGCCGTGGAGAAGGCCGGGATCCAGACACCGTTCATCACTGCTAGGGAGATGACACGCCGCCACGCGTTCTGCGACGATTCAATTTTTTGCGTGAAAAACGGATCCAGCAGCAGGTTCGCGAGATTGGAGTTCCCGTCAAACGCTTCTTTGATCTTGCCGAGAAACGCCGAACGAATGATGCATCCGCCACGCCAGAGCAGGGCGATGCCGCCGTAGTTCAGGCTCCACTTGAATTCTTCCGCGGCAGCACGCATCAGCGTGAAGCCCTGGGCGTACGAAACGACTTTGGAAGCGTAGAGCGCTTTCTCGAGATCTGCCAGAAAGGCCTTCCTGTCGCCGGTGAACTTTCCACCGGGCCCCTTGAGCACCTTGGATGCGGCAACACGCTCATCCTTTATTGCTGAGAGGCACCGTGCATAGACTGCTTCGCTGATCAAGGTAAGCGGAACGCCAAGGTCGAGCGATGTTACGCTCGTCCATTTGCCCGTTCCTTTCTGGCCTGCGGTGTCGAGGATTTTGTTCACCAGCGGCTGGCCATCGGTGTCTTTGTAGGCAAGGATATCCCGCGTGATTTCGATGAGATAACTGTCGAGATCTCCTTTGTTCCACGTCGTAAACACTTCGTGCATCTCGTCTGCACTCATGCCCAGTAGTTCATGCATGATCTGATATGCTTCGCAGATGAGCTGCATGTCGCCATACTCAATTCCGTTGTGCACCATCTTTACGAAATGGCCTGCGCCGTTATCTCCAACCCAGTCGCAGCACGGCGTGCCGTCGGCGACTTTTGCAGCAATGGATTGGAAAATCGGCTTCACATGCGGCCACGCTGCCGGTGAACCTCCGGGCATGATCGACGGGCCCTTCAACGCTCCTTCTTCCCCGCCCGAAACACCGGTGCCGATGAATAAGAGCCCTTTCGATTCGAGGTATTTTGTTCTGCGCATCGTATCGGGAAAGTGGGAATTGCCTCCGTCAATGATGATGTCTCCAGCTTCAAGGTGCGGAATAATCTGCTCGATGAATTCATCCACCGGTTTTCCTGCTTTTACCATCAACATGATCTTGCGCGGCCTCTTCAGCGACGCCACGAGATCTGCGATGGAATGGAGGCCGATAATGTTCTTCCCTTTCGCTCTGCCCTGAACAAACTGATCAACTTTGTTTACTGTCCGGTTGAAGACAGCGACAGTGAATCCATGGCTTTCGACATTCAGTACGAGGTTTTCCCCCATTACGGCCAATCCAACGAGTCCGAAATCAGCTTGTTGTTGCATTCTATTCTTTCCTTTTTGTTTTCATGAGCGTCTAGTGTAGTGTCTTGAATTCCATTCCCTGCACAATCGACTGCAAGCCGCCATGTGCGCCCAACAATTTCACTGTGTACGTCGGGAATTCTCTGCGCAACGGATACTCTCCCCGCTGCTTCTCGAACGTCTGCGGCGACATTCGCAGCCTGGCGTCGTCAGCGAGAATGTCATACGTGCGTTGGATCAGGCTGGCAATCACGTTTTGTTCGCTCACATTCCTGCAATCGGCCTCGAGAACTGTGCTCGCCGGCAACGGTACCTTTTCAGGATACCAATCATTGAGGTCCAGACCGAAAAAACGACTGAAGGCCTGGACGCTCATGGATGTGCCATTTGCTTTGCCGTCTGCCGAATAGCCTGCGATGTGGGGCGTGCCGATTTCAACAAGGCCCAGGAGTTGTGTGTCAATCTCAGGCTCACGTTCCCATACGTCCAGGACACATTCGGCCAGCATTTTTCCTCGTAGAGAGGCCTTGAGCGCTTCGCTGTCTACAACTTCTCCCCTGGATGAATTGATAAGTATTTGACTCTTCCGGAATTTCAAAAGGAGCTTTTCGTCCACCAAATGAAACGTCCTATCGTCCCCACCCATATTCAACGGAACATGAAACGTGACAATTTCTGCGTCTTCAACAATCGTATCCAGCGATACGAAGTCTTTCGATCCCTCTTGCCGCTCTCGCGGAGGATCGTTCAACAGCACGTGCATGCCAAGGGCTGTACAGAGCCTGGCCACCTTGTTGCCGACATTGCCGACGCCGACGATACCGATGGTTTTTTGAGACAACTCAAACTTCAGTTCCTCAGCAAGGTGAAACAAAGCTGCCGCTATGTATTGCTGGACCGACGAGGAATTGCACCCTGCAGCGTTCGTCCAGAAGATGTTGTTGGCATGACAGAACGCCGTGTCGATGTGGTCGTAGCCGATGGTTGCGGACGCAATGAATCGCACTGCCGTTCCTTCCAGCAAGTGGCGATTGCACTTCGTTCGTGTTCGGATGATCAATGCATCGGCGTTCAGCACGTCGGTTCTGGAGATCTCGCGACCTTCCAGATAGACGACCTCAGCGTACTTCTCGAGGACGCCCTGAATGAATGGAATGTTCCTGTCAACAACGACTTTCATGCGGCATGGTTGGCGAGACACGTCTTCTTCTTAGAATCGATTTGGTCTATGGTTTTCAGCGACCGACTCACCGAAACCGATCTTTGTGCGCCCATAGACCCAATGCGGGATTTGAAATGTAGAAGATCTCTTCACCGTCCGGCATCGTATTGGTTCCGTCCACAAGCTTCTTGGGGTCGTACGTGTTGATCATTTCATGCAGATCGGCGTATTTGAAATTGACGCTTTCAATTTCCTGCTTCGTGAGAGATCCCGGGCAATAGGTGATCGAGAAACGCCCCTCGGACGAACCGTGGATGAGATGGGCGGCTGCGCTCAAATTACTTCTCAAGTCTTCATTGTCGTTCACAGAGTGCAGGACTTCAGGGGTCGTGACGTACCCGTATTTGCGAATAAGGACGTCGATCTGCTTGTCTTCACCAAACTCCCTGAGCCCCGGCGCCAGAACAATGAGTTCTCCGCCGTCGGCAATTGCCATCCTCGTTCGATACACACTCTTGTTTCCAAGCCAGGTGCTCTTGAACTCGGAAGGATCGAGATACACAACGACCTTTCGCAGCGGCTCGTCAAGCATCTGAAAATTGACCTTGAGAGAAAGCGCGGCTGCAAGGTTGAAACACTCTTGATCATCGCCGATGAATAGCCCACGCACCTTCAGTTTTCCATCACTCCCTTGTGCAACAACGGTGAGCACATAGATGATTGGCAGGTGTTTCGCAAAGTGCTCGGACGCGTAATTGAGTACTCTCCGCACAGGGGTGTCGGCGCGCCCCATCATCCGTTCCATCCCATAGACCGCGCCGAGGAAATGACTCTTGTTGATGCCTTCCTGTCCACCGGTTCCGACGAAAATATTCTTGTTGTGACCGGCCATACCCACCACTTCGTGGGGCACAATCTGTCCGATGGAAAGAATCAGATCAAATCCACCCTGAACGAGCAGTTTGTTGACCTGCGCCTTCCAGGAATAGTCCAGCTTTCCTTCTGATTGCTGGTAGATGAATTCGGCAGGGACCTCTCCAAGCGTCACGATGTCGTTTCGCCAATCGTGAACCCTGAAGAGACCGATAGGGGTCTCACCGAACATCGACCGAATGTCCTTCTCCTGCATCGGCGAGTGCGTGCCGAGGGCAGGAAGAATATCCGTGAGTCGTTCCCTGTAATATTCCCACGCCAGACGAGTCAGGATACCCGCGTGTGAATGGAACCGAGTGTAATCAGGTGGGATTGCCAGTACTTTCTTCTTCGAGCCGAGCTTCCCGAGCGCTTCTGATAGCCCTTTTCGGAGGTCTTCTTCCAGAAGGATATCGTTTTCAGAACCTCGTTGGTGCAGTACCATAGTCCCCAGTCGATGCTAGCGTTTGATCCTTGCAGAGCCGCCGCCCATCACGTGTTTGATTTCTTCCATCGTCACCATGCTCGTGTCGCCGCGTGTCGTCTGGAGCAGGGCACCATGTGCCGCGCCCATCTCCACGCACTCCTGCGGTGTCATGCCGTGAAGCAGGCCATAGACGAATCCGCTGCAGAATCCATCGCCACCGCCAACACGGTCTTCGATTTCGAGGTTCTCGTACTTGCGCGAGTGGTAGAATGCACCATCGTAGTACATGATGGCAGACCAGTTGTTGACCAGCCCGCTGACCACCTCGCGCAGTGTCGTTCCGACCGCCTGAATGTGGGGGTACGCCTTCACCACCTGCTGGACCATTCTCTTGTACCCGTCGATTGGCAACTGCTTGAGGTGTTCATCCGTGCCTTCAACCTGGAATCCAAGCACCTTCTGAAAATCCTCTTCGTTGCCAATCAGAACATCGATGAACGGTACCAGTTTCTTCGTTTCTTCGATCGCTTTTTTCGATGACCACAGTTTGCTTCTGAAGTTGAGGTCGTAGCTCACGACGGTGCCTGCTTCGTGAGCAGTTTTCATTGCTTCATGCGCAACTTCTGCGCAGCTATCGCTCAGTGCCGTAAAGATGCCGCCGGTGTGAAACCAGCGAACTTTGCGTTCCTGAAAGATACGTTTCCAGTCCACAGCACCCGGTTTCATGTTCGCCACCGCCGTGTGGCCGCGATCGTAGAGCGTGACGCTTGCACGCACGCCAATGCCGACCTCCGTGAAGTTCAGCCCGATGCGGTCGGCACGACCTGAAC
Organism: Bacteroidota bacterium; assembly: GCA_015661185.1. GTDB lineage: Bacteria > Bacteroidota > Ignavibacteria > UBA10030 > UBA10030 > UBA9647. The sequence continues at coordinate 11,015 of JACVXU010000051.1, read as the reverse complement.
CGTCGTACGGTACCCAGAGTACCTCACTCAGGTCCATGCCGCTTGTGCGGGCATGGTTTCCGATAAAGTGACCGAGCGGATTGTCCACGAGACGAGAGATCCAACCCGCTCGCATTCCATAGCGTGAGAGCGCGTATGCTACATTGTATTCCCCTCCCCCGGCGTATGCCTCAAAGTATGGAGTCAGTTCGATGCGCTGATGCCCCGGGGGGCTCAGACGGATCATACACTCACCCAGTGCCAGGAGATCGAATTCGGTGTCGGATGCCGCGCGTAACTTCACACCCATTGGGGCTCCCTCTCAAAACGGTTGAACGGTTCTCTTCTGCTTTGTTACCGGGCTTTTCTGGATTTTTTTGCCGGTTTCGCCTTCGTTTCGAACTGCGTGATCTCGGTGCCCTCACGCTTGCTCTGCCATATTGCCCAGGCAATAGCAACGGAGCAGAGAATTGCTGCCATTCCTCCGATGGTCTTCATCGCCCATTCCATCCCCGGTGCCGCGAGCTTTGGCGCGATCACGTTGTACTGCATAACGAGTCCAAGGGCAAGTAAGCTGACCATGTTCATGACTTTGATCAACGGGTTAATCGCCGGACCGGCTGTATCTTTCAATGGGTCGCCGACGGTATCTCCGGTAACGGCAGCCTTATGTGCGTCAGATCCTTTACCGCCATAGATGCCATCCTCGATCAATTTCTTCGCATTGTCCCAAGCACCGCCGGCGTTAGACATAAAGACGGCGAGCAGCTGGCCGACAAGGATCATGCCTGCAAGAAAACCACCTAACGCGTACGGGCCAAGCAGGAACCCGACGAACAGCGGAGCCATGATAGCGAGGAATCCCGGGCCAATGAGCTCTTTCTGCGCCGTGTTTGTGCAGATATCAACGACACGACCGTAGTCCGGTTTCTTTGTGCCTTCCCAAATATCGGGGTCACGAAATTGCTCACGGCATTCTCGTACGATATCGAATGCTGCCCTTCCGACCGCCCGTATGAGCATGCTGCTGAACAGAAACGGCACAGCACCACCGATCAGGAACCCGATAAACACCATCGGATCAGCAACAGTGAGCTTTCCGGCTTCAGTGACATACTGCGCCGTTGTCATTTCATTGATCTTATCTTCACTTCCAACCGCAATCACAGCAATGTAGCTGGCGAAGAGTGACACGGCGGCGATGACAGCCGACCCGATGGCGATGCCTTTGGTTTCGGCTTTCGTCGTGTTACCGACTGCGTCAAGGTCAGCGAGAATCTGTCGCGCTCGTTTGTAGCTCCCGGGGTTGGCCTGTTCCATCTCTTTCGGCTCGTACCCCATCTCACCGATTCCATTCGCGTTATCGGCCACAGGCCCGAAGACGTCCATCGAAATCGTGTTACCCGTCAGCGTCAGCATGCCGATTCCCGTCATCGCGATACCGTAGGCGATGAACAATGGAGGTGTGCCGGCGTAGACGAGTACCGAAAGCATGATTGCAGTCGCAATGACAATGATGGCGGCGACGGTGCTCTCGTACCCGACAGCAAATCCCTGAATGATGTTTGTCGCGTGACCGGTTGTGCACGCCTTCGCAAGGCTCTTGACCGGGGCATGACCTGTATGCGTATAGTAGCTTGTGACCTTATTCAGCGCGACTGCCAGAAATACGCCGATGAGGCACGTGAGAGCCGGCCGAAGATCAAGTCCCGGAATGCCCCACGATGCCAGGGTCGAGAGAGCACCCGGATCGCCATTCGGAAATCCAGCCGCTGCCATTGGGTTTGCAAGAAGATAGGCGGCGTCGAAATGGAGGTAGTAGTATCCAAGCACAAAGAACCCTGCGACGCTGATGACTGACCCGATCCAGAAGCCCCGATGGACACTCTTGAGCGCTTTGTCTGAGGAATCATGCTCACCAGCTCTGACCGTGTAGGTGCTAATGATCGACCCGAGGACACCGATACCACGGACCAGCAGCGGGAAGATGACTCCCTTATGCCCGAAGCTCGCCATACCGAGGATCATGGCAGCGACGATGGTCACTTCGTAGCTTTCGAAAATGTCCGATGCCATACCGGCGCAATCTCCAACGTTGTCTCCGACGTTGTCGGCGATCGTTGCGGCATTGCGAGGGTCGTCTTCCGGAAGATCCTTCTCGATCCGCCGCCCACGCGCATGAAGAGTGCGAGCAGTGTGCCTCCAAATCCAAATCCGAGCAGGGCCTCGTAGGCCTTCTCGCCGAAGATGAGAAAGATGATTGTGCCTCCCAGCAATCCCAATCCGTCTGTGAGCATTCCCGTCACCGTACCCGTACGGTAGCCGAGCTGCATCGCTTTCCCGTAGCCGTGCATCGCCGCGGCTGCAACACGGAGATTTCCCGTCGTCGCCAATCGCATGCCGACGAACCCAACGGTCCAGCTGAACAACGCACCCACAAGGAATGCAAATGCGCGCCCCCATTTGAATGCATCCGCAGATCCGGTATAGGTGACGAACAGCAGAACGGAGATAATGACAATGAGCGGCCCGATGCGCCGGAACTGTGCACCAAGATAGGCGTTCGCCCCTTCGCGGATTGCCGCCGCGATCTCTTTCATTTTGTCAGTGCCGGCATCCGCTTTGTACACCTGCCGCGCAAGAAGAAGCGCATAGAGAAGGCCGACAATTGCTATCCCGAGGACCGACAGCAGGCTGATGATTTCCATCGGCGTATACTTCGGATCGCTGAAGAGGGAAAATGGCTGGAAGTGCTCCGACCCGGTGAGGGTCGTTGCGACGTTTGTGGTATCCTGACCATACCCTATCTGCCAGATATACACAACCGCAAAGAGCACCATCATGAACAACAGATACAAACGCCGGACGAGCTCCGACTTGAAGTATTTTCTTATCGATTTCATTGTTGAGGCCATTTCTAGTTAGACTGCTTGTGTATGTCGGTGATCACGGTTATGCCCGGACGACGTTGAATCATGTCTCGCCGAGGTCTGAGCCGAAACAAGCACAATGGTTCTCTTTCGTCATGGGTTGGTGCGACGATCAATGCAAGATCCTTTCCCGCAATCGCGGTCATGAAATAAGACTCTCCGAAGCCGATCTCCACCATTTCGCATATTCAACTTCCAGCACGCGGCGATCGGGGAATTCGTAAAACTTCATTCCGGTCTGATCGCCCAGGAAGAAGCCGCGGCGGATCGTTCTGAAAAATGCATGGTGACGGGGTGAGCGTGAAACCGTCTTGGTTTTCTTGTCGCCCCCTTTTTCGAGATCGTTGACGCAGTCGATAAGATGAAGGGGATCCGAATAGGGAAGATATCCCGCGAGCATTCCCTTTTCGTCCCGGTCAAGGAGCATATCGACAAAGAACAGGCGTGGGACATGGATGGGATTCTTCGGATCGGTCAGGAATTTCAGAAAACCTGAAGGTGGAAGAGCAGATACAACGAGCGGGTACACCGGACAGAGCTCTTCATAAAGATTCGACCCGGGTTTTTCCCCGTTTACATCGTACGGGGAAGAATCGAGCGACAGCACGCGCCCATCGGCAGTGCAAAGGTGGAGTTTCCCGAACACAGAAAGGTCAAGATGCTCGAGAACTCTGTAGACCGAGATGTACTTGCTGCGTTTCGGACCGCCATCAAGGTGTGGAGTACACCGTTGTTCGAGATCGTCCGTTTTGAAATAGTCACTCTTCAAGGAAGGATCGATCTCGAAGAACAGCACATTCCCGCGTGCATTCTTTTGTGTGCCGATCGCCATATAGCGGCCAAAAGCCTCCGGTTCTAGGTGTGAGGCCACCAGGGCTTCAAAACGATAACAGAGCATATATAAGTGTATTTTCATTGTTACCTCCGGAACTAACCGACCCTGCAGGTCGTACGGCTTGGTGAACGGTAATTAAGCATAACAGAGCTTTGCCCGTGGTACCGAACAAATACTCCCCCCTCCGCGCTTACCGAACGAATCTCCACCAATCGTAGTACTTGTTCTCCAAATCGTCGTGCGACGGCATCGGATAGAAGAGCAATTCGCCTGGTGCCGCGAACCAGAATCCATGTTTGACCAAAGCATATGACGCTTCAACGAGCGTCGTGCTGAGACTGATGGTTTTTGTCTTCTTGGATGGCGCCGCTTTCAATTCCAGGAGAAAATCATGAATGCGCGATGGGTTGGTTTCCGGAATCGGAGAGTACATGATCTCCCGGTTCTTGTTCTTCTCGAGGAATTCGGCGACGTTGAAGTCATATTGCGTGAAGCAGATCTTGGGGGCGCCCTTTGACTTCGTTTCAGTTGTGATATACTTCCCGAAGGAACGCTGGTCGAGCGTCGAGGCAACAAGATTGGAGAGCGGAGTCATCTCCTGATAAATGCGCACCAATCCGGGTTCGTTCACCGCATCGTACGGCTTGGAGACGAGTTCCAGCGCCTTGCCATTTGCCGTGACCAGGTAGAGATTCTTGAGTGCTTTCAGTTCAACATGCTCCAGCACGGCGTACGACGAGATGAACTTCGTTTTCTTCGGGCGCCCATCCCGGTGCTGGACTGTCAGAGAGAGATAGTGATCGATGTCGAAGTAAGGATCCCGGAAATTACTGTCGACCTCCGCGAAAATGACCTTCCCCTTGAAGTGCTTTGCACTGCCGATCGTATAGTGCTCGGCAAATTCCTTTGGGTTCAGTTGTGAAGCGACGAGCGCATTGATGGGGAAAACGATCATGTACAAATGTTTGCCATATTCAGCCATTGTCTTTCCTCCGCATTACTTGGTTGTTCATCATTAGGTAAATGTATTCGGGCGCTCTTCACATGTGCCGCAGGACAATAACCTGTGCTCGTCTGGGGCGCAGCTAGCCTAGCGTTGGATGCGTGCCGATCCGCCCTTCGCGAACGACCGTACCTGCTCGACTGATACCATGGTTGTATCGCCGGGTGTCGTGGTCAGAAGTGCGCCGTGTGCCCAACCCAGCTTGACAGCTTCCCCGGGTGTTTCGCCCGCCAGCAGGCCGTAAATGAAGCCGCTGGCGAATCCATCACCGCCTCCCACGCGATCGATCACATCCAGCTCGCAGGTCGGTGCAATGTACGTCTTTCCGCCGATCCATGCCACGGCGCACCAGCTATGACGATTTGTTGAGTGCACTTCCCGCAGCGTCGTAGCGACAGCCTTAACCTGAGGGTACTTTGCGACAACCTTGTCGATCATCCCAAAGAATGTGCGTGGATCGAGAGCCGATGTTGCCGCTACTTCCGGACCGGGAATCCCCAGGCCTTTTTGCAGGTCCTCTTCATTTCCGACCAGAACATCAACATTATCAACAATGCGACCAACGACCTCTGCAGCTTTCTGAGGGTCGCCCCAGATGTTCCACAACTTTTCACGGAAATTCAGATCGAAGCTGACAATGGCCCCTGCCTTCTTGGCTGCCTTCATCCCTTCAATGATCAGTTCGCCTGTTGTCGCGGACAACGAAGCGAAGATGCCGCCGCTGTGGAACCACCGGACGCCGCCGGCAAACATCGCGTTCCAGTCAAAATCACCAGGCTTCAACTGCGCAGCGGCCTCGTTCGAGCGATTGTAGAAGACAACCGGAGGACGAATGCCATGCCCCTGATCGCTATAGACGGTGGCCATGTTGGGGCCATTCACACCATTGTGCTTGAAATGCTTGTAGAATGGCTTCACACCCATTGCTTTCACCCGCTCTCCAATCAGCTCGCCGATCGGATAGTCCGCCATCGCCGTTGCGATTGCTGTGTTCATTCGGAAACAATCGGCCAGGTTCGCTGCCACGTTGAACTCGCCGCCGCTCACATGTATCGTACACTCTCTTGCTTTGCGGAAGGGAATGATCCCCGGATCGAGCCGGTGCACCATCGCACCAAGAGAAACCAGATCGAACGCACCGTCAGGTCGAATGATCAACTCATTGCTCATAGCGTACTCCTTCTCCTCATCAAGTTGAAAAAGCAAACCGCCAAGTCCCTTCGCTGTTCGTGAGTTCCGCTCACGAACTCATCCGCATCGGGAGCAGACCTCCCGATGAGCGGGATGCAAAGTTACACGCCCGAATAAGCAGAGAAACCGCCATCGACAGGAAGGACGATCCCGGTGACGAACTCCGACGCCGGAGAAAGAAGCCAGAGCATAGCGCCGAGCAGATCTTCCGGTTTCCCGAATCGCCCCATCGGCGTGTGATCGATGATCTTCCTGCCGCGCGCCGTCAGCCCGCCCGATTCCTTTTCCGTCAGAAGAAACCGGTTTTGTTCGGTCAGGAAAAAGCCCGGAGCAACCGCATTCACTCTGATGTTCGGAGAATACTCCTGCGCCATGTGAACCGCGAGCCATTGCGTAAAATTGCTCACAGCTGCCTTGGCAGCAGAATAAGCCGGGATGCGCGTGAGCGGACGGAAGGCGTTCATGGACGAAACATTCAGGATAATACCCGACTTCTGATCCACCATGTACTTTCCGAACACCTGGCACGGAAGAATTGTACCGAGCAAATTCAGATCCGAAACGAACCTGAAGCTCTCTGTCGTCAGATCGAAGAACGACTGCTCGGGATCTGTCGTCGCCTTGGGATTATTCCCTCCGGCCCCGTTGATCAGACAATCGATGCGACCAAAGTGCCTGACGATTTCAGCGGCCGCTTCTTCGAGACTCTCTTTGCTGAGTACGTCGCCTTTGACCACAAGGTATTTTCCCTTTGTCGTCTCGAAGCGTCTTACAACTTGGTCTGCCAGGGCCGGATCACGGTCGAGGATGACGACATTTGCGTTGCACCCCACGAGTGCGCACGCCATCTCACCCCCCAGCACTCCCGCGCCGCCTGTGATTACCACTGTCTTCCCTTCGAAATCGTATTGCTTTGATAGTTCATTGATATTCATATGAGCACGGTGCACTGATGATGGTTATTGTTGAGAGACATACATTACTTAGAACTGAACTTGCTCAAGCTGAGGGGCAAGCCGATTGAATATGAACAGCGCCAGCAAATAGACCGATCCGCAAATAGCGAAGAGCACCACATAGGAACCGGTGAGTTGGAGAATGAATCCCGCGAGCGTTGCGATCAACATTCCGCCAATCGCACCGGCCATGCCGCCCAGCCCGACAATTGATCCTATGGCCTTCCGGGGGAACATGTCCGACGTTGTGGTGAATAAGTTGGCAGACCAGCCCTGATGCGCGGCGGTCGCCAGACCGAGAAGGGCAACGGCCATCCACAGTTCCGACGCCTGCGAGGCAAGGACTATCGGCACGACGCAAATGGCGCAGACAAGCATCGCCGTTTTACGTCCTTTGTTGACGCTCCACCCCCGCTTGATGAGAGACGACGACAACCAGCCGCCGCCAACGCTTCCGACATCAGCCAACAAATAGATGATAATCAGGGGAGGACCAATCGTGTTGAGCGTCAGCCCATAGGTCGAGTTGAGGTACTTCGGCACCCAGTAGAGATAGAACCACCAGATGGGATCCGTCATAAACTTTGCGACCGCAAATGCCCACACCTGTTTGTGCTTCAGGAGGCTCATCCATGGGATTTTCACCTGCGTATCGGGCGGATCGCTCTGAATGTAGCTCAGTTCTTCTTGTTTGAGACGTTTTTGTTGTTCCGGTTTCTCGTAGAGCATGACCCAGAAGATGATCCAGAAGAACCCGATTGCTCCTGTTGCGATGAAGGCCCATTGCCATCCGTAGGTCAGTGCGATCCACGGCACGGCCATAGGAGCCAGAATTGCCCCGACATTCGAACCGGCGTTGAATATTCCGGTCGCCAACGCGCGCTCTTTCTTCGGAAACCACTCAGCCACCGTTTTGATCGACGCCGGGAAGTTTGCCGATTCGCCAAGACCGAGCAAAAATCTCGCGAGCGCAAAACCGAAAACCGACCTCGCAAGGGCATGTCCCATCGCTGCTATGCTCCAGACGGTAATCGCTATGGTGAAGCCGAGTTTTGTCCCGAACTTGTCGAGAAGCCTCCCGACGACCACCATGCCGAGAGCATACGCCGCCTGGAAAGCGGTCACGATATAGCCATAATCAATCTCGCTCCACCCGATCTCCCGTTGAAGGTCGGGGGCCAGGATACCAAGCACCTGCCGATCGATGTAGTTGATGGTCGTTGCGAAAAACAGAAGTGCGCAGATCGTCCATCGGTAGTAGCCACGCTTGACGGGGCCTTCGGTTGTCTCTGCCATGGTTTAGCTATCCTCTGTTCGGGTGCGGTTGAGGTCCCCGATCCGCCGATGTCGACGATCGGGTGTTTTGGAAGCTAGAACAACAACATCGCCTCCAAGCAGGTTGTTGAAAAAGGCATGCAATACCCGGAAGAAGCGGTGTCAGGACTTCCTGTCCTGACACTTCAGTGACCGATTCCGAGAAACGAGGCCTGTTAGCGTCAGGAGGTCACTCCTGACGCCGGCGCAAAACCAGTTCTTCAACACCCTGTCAGAGCTTATAAGTCTTCTTCGCCAGTCCGTATGCCAGATCGACGCTCATCTGTTCCGCTTCATTCAGATCGACGATATGCCGTGCAACGAGCTCGGCCAGGTAATTCGAATCGACCCGGCGAGAGAGATCGTGCCGGGCAGGAATAGATACGAACGCTCGCGTATCATCATTGAACCCGGCAGTGTTGTAAATGCCGGCGGTCTCTGTCACCATCGAGCGGTACCGCGCCATCCCTTCGATGCTGTCGTGGAACCACCAGGCTGGACCGAGCTTCATCGCGGGATAGTGACCGGCCAGCGGGGCGAGCTCGCGCGCGTAGGTGGTCTCGTCCAGCGTAAAGACTATGACCGTCAGGCGGGGATCGTTTCCGTACTTGTTGAGAAGTTCCTTAAGATTGTGGGTGAACTCCGTCTGCATCGGAATGTCGCATCCCTTGTCGGTGCCGTATTTCTCATGAATCTTCCGGTTGTGGTTACGGTCGGAACCCGGATGGATTTGCATCACCAATCCATCTTCAACGCTCATACGGGCCATCTCCATCAGCATGTGTGCTGTGAAGAGCACCGCATCCTGATCCGTGGCGCCGCCTTTGAGCGCCCGCTGGAACATCATCTCGGCTTCACCCAGCGTCAATTCATGAGTATGCGGAGACCCAACTCCATGATCGGTCGACACAGCACCCATCGATTTGAAAAATGTGCGTCTGTTCTCCAGTGCCTCGATGAACCGGCTGTAGGACGTCACCTCTTTCCCTACACGTTCTCCGAGAAGCTGGAGGCTCTCCTTCCAGTTCTTTGCTTTGAGGTTTGTGACGCCGTCAGGTCTGAAACAGGGAATGACCTTCCCCTTCCACCCTGAAGACCGGAGTATCTGATGTGGTTCGAGCGTATCGGTTGATGCATCTGTTGTCGAAAGCACTTCGATCTTGAACTTCTCGAATAGCGCGCGCGGCCTGAACTTTGGCAACTGCAGCTTCTCGTAGATCTCATCGTAGATGTGATGCGCCGTTGCAGCGGTGAGTTTCTTTTTGACCCTAAACACGACGGAGAATTCGTAATCAAGCCATGCCCCCGTCGGTGTGCCGCGGAACAGATAGTAGTTCTCCGCAAACAGCTTCCAGATCTTGCGAACATCGCGCTCCGATGGCGGTCCGTCGAGCGGCGGAATACCCATCAACTCAAGCGGAATCCCCTGTGAGTAAAGCATGCGATAGATGTAATGGTCGGGAATCAGAAACAGCTCGGTTGGATTCGAAAAGGGCTTGTTCTCGACAAAGATGTTCGGATCGACATGCCCGTGGGGGCTGACGATCGGGAGATGCCTGACAGACTCATACAACCCGCGGGCAATCTTCCTCACGGACGGATTCGGATCAAAAAAACGGTTTTCGTTAAGCGTTAAGCGCGGTGCTGGTTTCATCGGTTACTGTTCCTTACGTGGATTGTCGGTGAGACTGGTGCGGTCCATCAGACAATTTCTTTGACATTGACCCCATCCATGTCGTCGAACACCTGATTCTCCCCTCCCATCGCCCAGATGAACGTGTAGTTCTGCGTACCAACGCCTGCATGGATCGACCAGCTCGGATTGAGGACAGCTTGCCGGTTTCGCATGACGATATGACGCGTCTCGTCGGGCTGCCCCATGAGATGGATGACCATCGCACTGGGATCGATGTTGAAATACATATACACTTCCGATCGCCGCTGATGCGTGTGCGGCGGCATGGTATTCCAGACACACCCCTCTTCAAGTTCCGTCAGGCCCATGACAAGCTGGCAACTCTTGATGCCATTGGGGTGAATGTATTTGTAGATGGTCCGCTTGTTGGCATCTTTCTGACTCCCCAACCGCACGGGTTCCGCGTCTTGGAACTTTGCATGCGTCGTGGGAAATTCTTTGTGGGCCGGATAGCTCACGAAATAGAACATCGCCGGCTTGTCACTGTGAATGCTCGCAAATTCGATCTCCTTCACTCCCCGTCCGATGTAGAGAGCGTCCTTATACTCCATCGCGTAGACCTTTCCATCCACCTTCACCGTCCCTTCTGCGCCGATGTTAATGACACCGATCTCACGCCGCTCTGCAAAAAACTCCGCCGCCATCTCCTTCTTGGTGCCGAGGAGCTTCAGCGGCACATTCGAAGGGACAGCCGAACCGGTGATCGAGCGGTCGATATCGGAATAAACCATCGGAATTTCACCGGGGACGAAGAGATCTTCGATCAGAAACGACTTCCGAAGTTCTGCCGTCGACATTGATTGGAATCCATGTGGGTCTGTAGAGAACCGGACTTGCATGTGCCTTCTCCTTCAAATGGGATAATCTAGTGCCATTCAAGTATTTCATCTTGTGGTTTTCATCGCAGAGGCGCAGAGAGCGCGGAGCAACGCAGAGGTATGAGTATTGTTCTCTGCGATTCTCTGTGGTCTCGGCGTCTCCGCGTTGAGAATCATTCGTTGACGATCAGGTACGCGCCTTTGAAGTCCTGATTCCTCGCTTCGATCACCGTGCGCGAGCCCTTCAGAGGCCTGAACTTTTCATGATCTCTTTCATTTCATCGAAACCTTAA
>JACVXU010000249.1 GCA_015661185.1 Bacteroidota bacterium | reverse complement strand
ATCATGGGCAAATGTTGAGTTGAGGATGCCGAGCGCGATACCATTCGGCGGAGTGCCGATGATCGTACCGACTCCACCGATCGAGGCCGCCCACGCAATACCAAGCATCAATGCCGTTCCAAATCGTGATTCACCAGGTTTCAAATGCATCTGATGAAGAATGCCCAGACCGAGTGGCAGCATCATGGCAGTCGTAGCAGTATTTGAAATCCACATGGAAAGAAAGGCGCTTACTGACATCATTCCCAAGAGAATCAATCGCGAGCTGTCGGCAATTTTGCCTCGTGTCAGCATCCAGAGCGTGAGGCGGCGATCAAGTCCCCACTTCTGCATCGCAGCTGCCAAGAGGAACCCTCCCAGGAACAAATAGATGACGGGATTGGCGTAGCTGACAAGTGCGTTCTTGATCGTGAACTCATACACACTCTTTTCAGAGACACCGGTTACGTGGAGAAGCGGAAGGACAATGGCGGGCAACAAGGCAGTCACAGGCAGAGGAACTGCCTCCGTGATCCACCACAAGACCATCAACACTATGAGCGCGCAGACTGATTGTATCGATGAGGCGAGCACGGCCGGGTCGAGGGGGACGCCCTGTGTCGTGACGATATCATACGCAAGACTGAGAAATGGCGGAAACGTTGGAAGCAAAAGGATGAGAACCGACAGACTTAGCCCAAGTATCAGCCCCAGCGGCTTGGGTGACAAGAGTGATGTCATGAACAGACTCCTTTCTGTGCCGCTGACTCACATCGTCGGGGAAACTATCACTCTCTTGCATTCATGCGAATATCGAAGAGCACACAACCACCTATGAAGAACTCGGATGGTGCAACGCTCTTTCGACCAACACCGGTGCATTTGGCTCGAGAGCCACGACATACACCAGGAGATTGACTCTCATGAAACAACAAACCCCGGAGCCAGTGGTCAGTTCCAGGGATATCTTGTGCCGAGGGCGGGATCCTTCGACTCACGCTCAGGAAGTGCGATAGAGTTCGCTCAGGATCGAACCCTGAGCTTGTCGAAGGGTTCGACTCTCCCTCGACTCGCTTCGCTCGCTCAGGGTCGCTCGGGATCGCTCAGGATTCCCTCAATCACTCGTGCTCTGTTGAAATCATTGTGCCGAGGGCGGGATTTTCTGCCAGCCTGTCCGCCAGTTTCTTGGCGGAAGGCGGATCAGCCTCCGGCTGAGAACCCTTCATTTTGTTTGTGCCGAGGATGGGACTCTCCGCCAAAGGCGGATGGGCCTTCGGCCCAGAACCCATTCAATCAATGTGCCGAGGGCGGGACTCGAACCCGCACGCCCTTTGCAGGACACAGGATTTTAAGTCCTGTGCGTCTACCAATTCCGCCACCCCGGCCAAGAAATTGCGAATTGTGAATTGTAAATTTGGAATTGCGCGACGTTTGTAGGTATCAAGGTAAGGAAGTTTGAGAGGGAAGGCAAGGACGCCTAGTGAAAACACCGATCGATCGGTGAGACTTACAGAACTCGGATCCAAACTCAGTCGGGCGGACACCGGCATTTTGGCCTTCGGACTAGAATCCGATCCGTCTCGTTGTCCTCTCGGAAGGCCTCATCAATTCGCGGATTGCCTCGAAGATCCCACGGATTTGTTTATCGTGTGTCTCGTACTTTCTTTCGAGATTGCCGAGCTTGTCCGCAAGGTCTTTGTGGCCTGCCAGGACTTCACGCAACCGGACGAACGCGCGCATGATCGCAATATTCACCCGAATTGCTCTCTTGCTTCTGAGCACGGAAGAGAGCATCGCAACCCCCTCCTCCGTGAATGCACACGGCGGGTATTTCAAGTTCCGACCTTGTTCCAAGGTCACAATTTGTGACCTTGAACCCAGTACGTGAGCGGTGACCCATTTCGTCTCTGAAGATGTCAATCTGAACATAAAGTCCTCTGGGAAGCGATCCTTGTTGCGTCGTACCGCTTGCATGAGAACCTTTGGAGGAACTGCATACAGTTGAGCAAGATCGCTGCTCAACAGCACTCTCTGACCTGGTATCACTGGTGGAGTATTACTTTAGTTTTCTGGCTCTCGGTCAAGAGAAAGAACGGATAGTTCAAGTAGTAGTGACGCTACCCGTTGGAGCGCAGGAGCGTCAGTTACTTTCTCTTTGAAGAGTCCCGCGGAGCGGGATCCTCAAAACGGAAAAGTAACCTCCGCCGAAGGCGGATGAGCCTCCGGCTCAAAAGAGAACTTCCGAAATCCCCGCCCGACCGCCTGCGGTCAGGCGGGCGGGATAACGCCCGTGGAAGTTCCTCCAACGCTCTTGCCATAATTTCCGTGCACGAGAATGAGTAGACCATCGAAATCATCTCACAAGCACGGAAATTAAACCCACACTTCAGGCCGCCCAACGCGCCTTCCGATGATTTCGGCAGCTCGGGGCTCTGTCGAAATTCATGTTCACGAACAGAACTGAGGTCTCGAAATCGATGGCGGTGCGCGGAGGCGGCTTGAACACGTGGGTTAAGATTTCGGCTAAGTGCAGGAACTTGTTTGTTTGACAGCATCTTGACGGCCGAAATCTTCGGCTTGTGTGTGGGCAGCTCAAACACGTGTGTTTCGATTTCGGCGTCCTTCTCTTGGTCACTTCTCTTGGACGAGCAAGAGAAGTGACAACCCGTCAGGGTTGCGTATCACGTCTGTGGGTCTTTCCCTTCTGAATTTCTTCCCGAAGCGTAGAACGATTGGATATCGTCCTGCACTTCCCCAACCGAGTGCCACAGCGGCTCTGGAGCAACGCCAGCAATTCATCGTAACAGTCTACAAGAATGCATTTATCGATGGATGAGGCCGCGCCTTTAATTCATTATGCGTTAGTCACTGGCCATTCTGCCTTGGGTCGTCCTTTCCAGATCCAGAGTACAAAGTCTAATGTGGGAGGCGTCCCTCCAACCTCCCTCAGTCTCGTCGCGTTCTGGCCCCGATGATACTGACTGTGCATTGCCACCTGAACGAGAGCCTGAGTTGTAGTCACAATGAACGTCGGGTCTTTGAACCACGGGATGAAGAGCTTTTCTTCCAGTTTCGATTCAGGAAGATCGGCCAGGAATTTCGCCAACTCCAGGTGTGTCTCGATTGCATTCTGCTTGACAGTCTGAATCGTAGCTGAATCGCCATATCGGGAAATGAAGCTTCGAACATCTGCCTTTTCTCCCCGCAACAACAAGAGGTATGCATACTGCGTAGAGTGAAAATGTCGGAAGCGCTTTGAGATGTCCTCCTGGTCACGGGCACCGGGGCAGGCTTCAACAGCCTTCCACAACTCGGCATCTGCCCATTCCTGGTGACCGAAGAGATCCTGTATGAATGATTTCATAGGCTGTCCCCTGATGTGTCAAAGCCTTTGTGATGAGCATGTCTAATTGCAACTGAGTCTGGGCAAGCACCCTGAACAGACGAAGAACAGCCGATCTTTCCGGGCGCGAGGCGTCAGTTCAGCGCGGGCCTCACCCAAACCCCTGTTTACCGGGAGACGTCATGGGATCAAAAAAAATGGCCCTCCATGAGAGCCAATTCTTTCCCTTCCACATCTCGTAGGTACTTCTTATCCACCTTTTCACTTCTGACTTCCTACTCCCTACTCCTTACTTCCTACTCCTTACCTAGCTTTCGAGGCGCCGGGCGGATTCGAACCGCCGCATAAAGGTTTTGCAGACCTCTCCCTTACCACTTGGGTACGGCGCCAGAAAATTGCGAATTGGGAATTGAGAATTTCGAATTGAATGGCCCCGCGCAGACGGTCAACCGGGGGGATCGAATCATAAGTCCAGGTCCCCACAGTCCGCAATTGACAATTCGAGATTCGCAATGAACAAACTTTCCTCGAGGGACAAAAAAGACCCCGTTGCCTGGTGGGAGTTTGGGGCAACGGGGCAAGTTCATAGAGGAAGTGTTTCCGACATTCAGAGTGCTTGACAACTGATTGCCGGATGTCCCTTCCCCCTCATCGGGGAGCGGGACAGAGCGGGAAACGGGACTCGAACCCGCGACATCAACCTTGGCAAGGTTGCGCTCTACCAACTGAGCTATTCCCGCAATCGGTGACCAAAATATAGCAAAATCCTTCCGTCGAGGCAAGAAATTTATTTCTGTCACCGTGCGGTCCCCTTCCTCATGGGGCATTGAAAATATAGACTCCTGCAATCAGAAAGTCAAGCGCGAAGTTACAGCGAGTTCCTCTGTAACCCACACGATTTGTACCACACTTATCCTTTGCGGCGAATCATGTCGCTGTACGAGCCCCCGACAAGCGACCTCGGATCGATGCGGAATTCCTTCCGTAGAACCTGCATCAGTGCACGTGCCTGTTTCTTGCCCCGATTCACGACAACTTCGAATTCGATGAAGGTACCCAACCGTTCAACGCTATCTATATGTATGCGGGCGTTTTGGTAGAGAAAAAGCGTTCTCTTCTTCCGAACCACGACAGAAATACCAAAAAGTACCCGGAATAGATCTCTGGCAGAGCGCGGCTCAGCAAGCGGCAAAATGCGGTAATCTGAGCAGCGGCTGCTCTTAGCGTTTGCCCGCTCATAATAGATCAATTCGAATTTTTCTCCGTCAATCTCTCGAAGCTTCAGCCTGCCAGATCTCACTTTGAAATACGTATCTACTTGCCGCAACGTTCCTTTGTGCGCAGCCCCGATAGCACGCGCGATGCGCTTTGCCCTCGACAGGGAATCATAATGAGATTTTAGTTCGAAGTTCTTCGGCATGCTGGCAGGGAGCGTCAGTTGGGGATTTCACATTCGACGGAAGGGGCATATTCCGCAATATTGCCCGAATTGCGGAAATCTGCCATTGCGCTAAAGGTCCGGTCGAAAAGTGGTGCCACGCCTGCGCGCCAAAACGCTTCAGCGTGCAGGCACGCCTGCGTGCCTGCCTTCGCTGCCGCTTCGGCAGACAGGCCGAAACGTGCCTACGCACCGAAGTGCTCCGGCACGCAGGTGCGCCGCACTTTAGCGTGCAGGCACGAAGGCACAAAGTCACAAAGGTTCTTGAAAGTGAAGAAAATTCAAAGATCTTCTTCGTGTCTCCGTGACTTCGTGGTCCAGCTCTTGTCCCGCTTTCCAGGATCCCGCACCATGGCGG
>JACVXU010000248.1 GCA_015661185.1 Bacteroidota bacterium | reverse complement strand
TCGCCCACGAAGGATTGCAGGATAGTCCAGCGGTTGTCGAGATTGATCGCCCTGTAGAAAGCTTCGTAGTACGGAATCCCCTTATACGCCGTTGCGTACGGACTCTTCAACCATCCATCGTCAAACGGTGTCCCCGTCGTCGGATAAACGTTGATGACCTGCTTCGTGTTCAGCACGTTCAGCACGTTGACGTAAAGCTCGAAATTCAAACCGTCAAAGTAGAACACTTTGTTCCAGTTCAGGTCGATGTTGAAGACCCAGGGAGTCGTGGAGGCATTCGCCGGCTCGACCGGGTACCTGTTGCGGGCGTCGAGGAGGGCTCGGCTCCCTACATTCCATGCGCTAGCCTGTCCGAGCGCCGACGGCTCCTGTATCTTCGTGTAGTTGTGGCCGCTGTTGAAGGACATCAGAGCATAAACGCCCATGCCTTCGAGAATTGGGCCACCCTCACCTTTCGCATAACGATAGTCCAGCACCAGGTTCCCACGATGGGTTTGGTTATAGCTCAACGGCGCCGTGAAGTTCGGGGCCCGTGCCCTGGTCTCGTCAGAGACTGCCACAGCGTTTGACCCGGAGGCGTTACCGGTGCCGCGGGCATCCGAGAGCGTATAGTTGACCTTGGCCGACAAGCGATTGGTCCTTCTCAGCTCAAGCGTCAGCTCGATACCTTTACTCGTGGCGAAGTCCTCATTCTGGTAACCTGTGAACGTCGGGATTCCCTGTGAGTCGTACACTCTGCGGATTTGGATGAGGTTCTTGGTATCCTTATAGAATCCGTTGAGTGAGAACGCGAGGTTGTCAGTGAGGTACTGACGGAAACCGACCTCGAACTGCGTCGTACGCTCGGGCAGCACCAACCACGGAGCGTTGCCGCCGTACACGCTGCGTGCATTTGGATTCACGATACCCTGGAAGCTGTTGTCACTTCGATACAACTGTCCGAGAGACGGCATCTGTGCGTACTTGCCATACTGTGCGTAGAAGATCGTCCGATCCGTCACAGGGAACGAGAAGCTGATTCTGGGGAGAATCAAATGATTTGCCTTCGTCCGGGTAAAGGTACCGGCATCGATGATGTTCAGCGTCTGGTCGAGCCCGTCAGGGTTCACATAGTCAAGCTGGCCGGTGATAGGATTCACCGTCTGCGGAATCTCCTTGACATCCGTGAGCGAGTACTCATACCGCACACCGAAGTTCAACACGAGGTCCTGATACTCGATCTTGTTCTGCACATAGGCAGAGGCAAAGGTCGGCTTGTATGGCTTGTCCCACACCGCATTGCTGCCCGGAAGCGTGTAGCCGTCTGTTTCGTTGCCCATATAATCGTATCCCCAGTTTGTCACTTGACCCCGGGAGATTATGCGAGCTCGCTTTGCCATTTCGATGGTTTTGCCTTTCGCAACGTCTGTGGCATAGATCACTGCATCATCTGATATGATCCCATCTTCATTCGAGTCGATCCACCGGAGGTACCCACTAATGTTGCCAAACGAGAACGTTCGATATAGCCAGTTCTCAATATTGCCTCCTGCTTTCAACTCCCAGCGAGACGTGATCTGTGATGTGAGGTCGACAGTCACAGCCATCTGAGTCTGGTTGTACTTGCTGTAGCCGTTGTTCGGGGCATCGGGATCAGTAAAATTGAACTGGAAGATCGTCGTCATGTTCGGCGGTCCGACATATCGTGAGCGCCAGCCATAGCCGTTGTATCCAACAAATCCGGCCTGTGCGTTTGCAGCGCTGTCCGGATACTTGATCCAGTCGTCGCCGAAGACTTTGTCATAGGTCCGGCCCCACTGCGTGGTGTAAGAGAGACCGATTTCGTAGAAAGTATTCTTGCTCAGGAAGTGGGTCAGGCGAAGGTTCCCGAATGCCGTGTTGCCTTCGTTGAGAGAGTTCTTGTCGGCTTTTCGGAAAATGTTTCCCAATCCAGGCCAGCTGCCGCCATTGATCGACGCCGAGTTAGCATAGTTGCCGGACACTCGAATCTTCATCGGTAAATTGGCAAGCTCAGCCATGTCAAACAGCAGGTTTCCCTGGGCTGTGTTGTTCCAGTTCCAGTTTTGGTTGACCGACCCGTTTCTCAGCATTTGCACCGGACCCGGTAAAACCTCGCCGAGCTTTCGCGGTGCGCCAAGAGCGTCTTGCGTCAAGTTATCGAACATGAATGGCTCGATAAAACGTGCTGACCCATTCCGTGCGTAGTTGTACTGATCGGCAAAGAAGAACCGAACTCCGGTCATCACCGGACCACTGAGAGTGACTACTGCATTCTTGTATCCGCGAGCAGTAGTTCCGAGGAACTCTTTACCACTCTTTGCGAAATCATCGGTCAGGTAGTCGAGCGATACTTTGAACTGCGAACTGCCCGTCCTCATCGATGACCGAACGATACCTGAGCTCGCGCCGCCAAACTCAGCCGTGAATCCGCCGGATTGAAGTTGGACCTCCTGAAGAGCCTCACGAATCAAGCTGACCATTTCACCCATGCTCGTCGGGTCTGTGACGTTGGCACCGTCGACATAGTAGGCCACCTCGCCATCACGACCACCACGAACATACAGGTTTCCTGCTTGCTGCACGACACCGGCAGAGATCGCAACGATGTTCTGGACGCCACGAAATGGCAGTACCTGAACATCCGCCTGACTCTGGATCCGGATCGTGTTCGTCGTGTTACGCTGAATCAGGGGACGCTCAGCGACAATCTCGACGCCCTGGACCTGTACTGCCGAGCTCGCCATCTTGAGGTCAGCGTTGGTGGTCAGACTAGCGTTCACGGTGATGTTCGATATCGTCACCGGACTGTAGCCGATGTACGTCGCCTTCACCGTGTAGATTCCCGGTGGGACGCTGAGGATGACGTACTCGCCGTTCACATCGGTCGCAGCACCCAGGTTAGTGCCTTCAATAGTGATGTTGGCACCAATGAGCGCCTCGCCCGACTCTCTGTCTGTCACCTTACCGCGCAGTTTTCCGTCCTGCGCGAAAAGGAGAGCAGGTAGTATCAGCATAGCAGCCAGAACTAAAAGGAGCTTGCGGAACATAACGTACCTCCTTCGTAAATGAAGAATGTGAATTGTAGAAAGGATCTCGAATCTGGGTCGATGCCCCGGATCAGACTCTGGGGACTATCGGCGGGTACTACGAGGAAAGAGTATCAAACTGGTTTCTCCGGACGCGCGAACAACAATCACCCCGCGGTTCGAAATAGCAGGTCACCTCCTTCTTGATGGGAATGCTTGCTAGTAAGACGGGTTAGGTGTCAGGTTTGCTTCAAGAGAATATATGACACAAGAGGACGTTTGTCAAGCGGAAATTGTCATTTCGTAACAAAATCCTTGACATCAATCCAGAAAACGCTTGGGACGAAAAGCACTCAAAGACGGACTGCTTTCACGTCGAAAACCCCATCGATCTTCCCCACTTTCCTCAGAATGTCTTCTGGGAGCGGGCTGTCCACATTAATGACCGTTAGCGCTCTTTGTCCTG
Source organism: Bacteroidota bacterium (assembly GCA_015661185.1). Classification (GTDB taxonomy): domain Bacteria; phylum Bacteroidota; class Ignavibacteria; order UBA10030; family UBA10030; genus UBA9647. The sequence goes on along the minus strand of JACVXU010000248.1, from coordinate 1,636 downwards.
GCTTATCTCTTCCCAGAGAAAGGCCGGCGATATTGATTTTTTCAACGGCCAATGTGGCACCAACGCTTGCCAGCATCCCGGGTCTGTCGATATTAGTATAGAACAACAAGAAACCCTCAGGATTCACCTCTAGATGATAGTCATCGATCCGGACAAGGCGGGCATGTGTGTTGCTAAAAACAGTACCGGCAAAGCGGCGGGCTTCCTTGTCTGTCTCATACCGAACCGTCACAAGATGCAGGTAGGAAGGATGTTCGCTCTCTCTTTCTTCATGGACAACGAGTCCCATCTCGTGCGCAATCATCCGGGCATTGACAAGATTGACCGCTTCGGAGATCAGCTTGCCAAATGCTCCCTTGAGGACCGCCGCAGTAATGAGATCGAGCGAAGGAGATAGAAACGCCCCGCTGCATGTCACCGAGATCTTTTTCAACTGTCCATTCATAAGTTGAGCCAGCAGGCTTCCCAGCTTTTCGGCGAGGAGCACGAAAGGCTTCAACTCCTTCCTGAGGGCAAGCTGCAGAGCTTCCCCGTTGACAGCGCCGGCGAGTCCCCGCTCTTTTAACATGTCGGCAACCTGAACGGCAATCTGACGCGCCACTTTTTCCTGCGCCTCTTCTGTCGACGCTCCGAGATGCGGCGTTGCGATGACGCGTGGATGCTTCAAAAGCGGTTGATCTCCCGGCGGCTCTTTCTCGAACACATCGAGAGCAGCTCCCGCCACCTTACCCGACTGCAACCCGCGGAGCAGCGCCTGCTCGTCGACGATTCCCCCGCGCGCGCAGTTGATGATCCGCACGCCGTTTTTGCATTTCACTAATGAAGCGTCACCGATAAGCCCCTTCGTTTCATCCGTGAGAGGCGTGTGGAGTGTGATGAAGTCGGAACGCATGAAAATCTCATCGAGGGACACGAGCTCGATGTTCCCTTTCGCCGCGACTTCAGCAGACAGAACAGGATCATATCCTATCGTCTTCATTCCGAATGCCTGGCAGCGGGACGCCACTTCTCTACCGATTTTCCCCAATCCGACAATTCCTATTGTTTTCTCCAGAAGCTCTGTTCCGGTGAAGCTTTTTCGATCCCACTTCCCCTGCCGGATCGACTCATTCGCCTGCGGAATATTCCGCGCCATCGAGAGCAACAATGACATCGTATGTTCCGCCGCGGATATCGTGTTGCCGCCCGGCGTATTCATCACAACGATCCCGCGCCTCGTAGCGGCCTCCACATCGACATTGTCCACACCCGCCCCCGCCCTTCCGATGATCTTCAGCTTCGTCGCTGCGGCAATGATTTCAGCGGTGACCTTCGTTCCGCTCCTGACAATCAATCCATCGTAGTCTGCGATGATCGCTCGTAATTGATCGGGCGGAAGGTTCGGCTTTGCATCAACTTCAAAACCTTCCGACATCAGAATGTCGACGCAAACTTGTTCGATCGGATCACTGAGAAGTATTTTCATTCGGCCCTTCTTGTTTGAGAACCCGAGTTGGACACGCCAGCTGTGTGAAACTGCACAAAGTGTGCTTTGACCAAGAGAGAGTTAGTTCTTCGGATGGCACACAGATAACGCTGACGGTACGTGATTTCCACTGATCGAACAGTCTGTGACCATCTGGTGCTTCTTCTGTGT
>JACVXU010000050.1 GCA_015661185.1 Bacteroidota bacterium | reverse complement strand
CTCGCAACGGCGGTTTGCCTAAACGTTAGCTGCAACCGCCACAATCGGTGGAAGGACATTCTGCTCACGCTCGGTGCCGCACTGTTCCATGAGGAGGTATCAAGATGAACGCTGGAAAATACGCTGAGCGGTTCTTTCACAACAGGTTTCCCAACCAACCAAAAGGTTTTCCCGTTGGTACAGTTGCGTACTATGGTCCCGACGACGAGACCGCCACCAAAGTCGCTGTTGGAATCGTTGACAGCAAGGATGAGGTCATTGAAATGCGCAGTTGGCTTGTCCGGGCTCAGGATGTGCGCCTCGATCGAGCAATCAACAGCGAGATCCTGACGTTCATCAAAGAACACAATGTCAAACGCGTTGCGATGGTTGGTAGGATCATCGGTTGTCCCCATGAAGAGGGCATTGATTATCCCGTCGGAATTGATGCGGCAGGTATCAGGAGATCGGGCGAACACGCCCAAACCGACCAGTACTGTGCCGACCACGGGGTGTTTGTTGTTGAGAACATGGCGAATCTTGACAGGCTGAATTCGGCGGCTGGAAACGCGAGATTTACGGTCTACACATTTCCCATCAACCTGCATGCTGCATCAGGTCTGCCTTGCAGAGTGATAGCGGAAGTCCAACCGTAGAACGGCTCCGGCATGTGAAAGCCCCGCGAATTGGAGCACATGGAATGGAGCCTCAGTGGGTCAACTCCTGGCACCTCAGGAGAGAAAAAGGGAATGAATAGGAGGGAGTCTTACGGTTCAACGAGTGCTGCCGCGTTTTCATAGAAGATCTTTTTGGCCTCGCCAAGAGGGATGCGCATCTCCTGGACTAGTTTCGTCTGGTTGTCGACGATGTCGTAGCGATAGCCGCGGGGGAACATGCCTGAGGCTGAGCCGAACAATACCCGGGCCGCGCCAAATGCGGCCAGCGTTTTCTGAAAAACAGTTCGTAAGTCAGGTTTGGACGAATGCTCGGCCATCCACGAATTCGATCCCGCTGTATCAATGTACACGTTTGTGCATTCCTTGCCTACTTCCAGAGTCTCCTCGAACCGCCCCCCCCCAAAGTGCGGAATAACAAACCTGATGGCAGGATATTTCTTCGCTACCGGGATAAGGTCCTTGGGATTTGAAAAATCCTCATCCACGTAGGATTGCATTCCCGCATACTCCCGGGGCTTGATCGTTACTTTTCCGAATTGCGTAAATACGATGGCCTTTGCATCCTGACAGAGTTGGTAGAGGGGATCGAGCCACGAATCGTTGACGCTGATGTGGTACACCGATGGAGAGAGGAGCAATCCGCGCAGTCCGTCCTGCTTGAGCCTCTTTTCGGCGTTTGCCATCAGGAGGTTCGAATTAGGATCGACGGTGAAGATGCCAGCAAACCGGGTGGGGAATGTCTGGACGGCCTTGACCACAGAGTCCTCGTCCCCCGGGATGCTGCTAAAAAGCATCATGCGCTCAATCTTCCACTTGTCGATGATCTCGATCCAACGCTTCGCAAGAATCACAGGGTCTTCGCCGGGAATCTCGATGCGTCCTTTCATGGCGAGATTCTTCAGCTCGGCGTTTATGTCCAGTCGGTTCGTCTTCTGCCTCACAAGGAAACGAAAGTAGGCGTTGGAGTAGAAGTGGACGTGAGCGTCGAATATTTTGAAAAGACCGATCATGAATAGGATGCGGGGGTCAGAACATGTCGAGGGCTGGTATCGTTGGAATCAATCCCCGCTCTTCGGCGAGACGATACAGGAGTTGGAGGGCTTTTTGTCCATTCTCACCCATATCGATGGTCAACTCGCTCACATACATTTTCACAAACCGCTCTCCGAGCTTTTCATCGATACCGCGACCGTATTGCAGAGCATAAGGAATCGCATCGCTCTGGTGAGTGTATCCATAGTGAATACTCTGGCGCAGACCTTGCGAGAGCTTTCGTGCCAGTTCTTCGCCGAGGTCTTTCCTGACAACGTCGAGGCCAAGCGGGAGCGGAAGGCCATACAATCGTTCCCACAATTCACCGAAGTCAAGAATTTTGGCGAACCCTTGCTCCTGGTACGTGATCTGTCCTTCGTGAATAAGCAATCCAGCATCGAACTCGCCGCTGCTGACCCGCTCCATGATCTGATCGAAGGGGATGTCGACCTGCTGAATGTCCTCGGTAAAAATCTTGAAGAGAAGCGTCGCCGTAGTGAGGGCACCGGGCGTGGCAACCGTCTTTCCCTTCAGTTCATCAAGGGAGCGGTAGTGCTTCGATACAATCACGGGTCCGTATCCTTCTCCCATGCTTGCCCCGGTTTTCATGACCCAGTACTTATCTGCTACGAATGCATATGCATGGGCAGAAATCGCAGTGACCTCAAGCTCCCCGCGAAACGCCCTCTCGTTTAAGGTCTGGATGTCCTCTAGATGATGCTGAATAGTAATTCCCTCGAGCTTCACCTTGCCGCTCGAAAGGCCATAGAACATAAACGCATCATCGGGATCCGGACTGTGTCCGACGCGAATGATTCTCTCCATCATGCTTCTATTCGTCAGTGAGTTGGTTTTTCTGCTATGTAGATTGTCGCTATCCCCATCGTAAGTTGAGATTGAAACGCTCCGACGAAGCCGACTGTAGCTAGAATCTTGATCAAAATCTCGCCATCCGGAAACGCCTGCACAGTGCTCGGCAGATAGTGGTACGCCTCCGGGTTTTTGGAGATCACTCCGCCCAGACGAGGAAGGATTCTGGTGAAATAGAACGAATAGATCTGCCTGAACGGCGCGCGCTGGGGCTTTGAAAACTCCAGGATCATCAGTGCGCCACCGGGACGGAGCACCCGGAACATCTCTTGAAGCCCGCCGCGCAGGTCGGAAAAATTGCGAATGCCAAAGGCGACCATGACGGCGTCGAACGAGCCATCCGTGAATCTGAGTTCCTCGGCTGAACTTTCTTCAACTGTAATATTGCTGGTGAGGCCCCGTCGCTCGATCTTTTGCTTTGCAAGCTTCAACATCGCCGGGGACAAATCAATTCCGTATATCTTCTCGACAGGGGGTTTCCAAGCCTCAAGTGCGAGATCGGCCGTCCCGGTGGCTATATCGAGCACCGTGCGTGGCTTGTATTCCAGCAGCATGCGCACAGCTTTCTTGCGCCATCGGATGTCGAAACCTAAACTGAGGAAATGATTGAGAAAGTCGTAGCGTGGGGCGATCCTATCGAACAACGATCTGACGTACGTGTGCTCGTACGTCTTTCGCTCTGTCGGGATTGAATCTTGCACGGTCATTTCCAATTCAGAATCCTTGCCGGATTCACTCACACGGTAGCCTCCGAATCACAAATATACGCAAGAGTGCCAAGATTTCCAACCCGAAAACAGCCCCTGTACGATCATCAGCTACGCTGTAATCTCCTTTGCACTTTACCGCAGAGTGGTTGCATTTGATTGTGGCTATTGCTACTTTGCCGTTGGAAATGAAAAGACTCCCGATTGCTGCGATTGTGCTATTGTTGGTCTCCTGCGATCATGGCCTCGAACCGCCTCCGAGTGTCGAGCCTGGCTTCGGCGGCACGGTGAATTTCGAAAAGGGGACGTGGCCACCCGCGGACAGCATCGTAAACCTCTGGGTGTTTGCATCTCAGGTGTATCCGTTGGACTCCGCAAAGATCTTCGCCGGTCTCTTCTCAAATCCTCCAACAGTATATCTGTACCCTGCATTGGACAAAAACCTTCCCCTTTTTGTCGATTCTGTGTCGTACAAGTTCAATCTGCCTCCTGGGAGATATGAATACGTTGGAGTACTCCAGCGCATCGCAAACGACCTCAATGTGCGGAGCCTGAAAGTCGTAGGGATGTTCGGGACGAACGATTCACCGCCTTTTCCGATCCCTGTCATTGTCAGCGCCTTCAATTTTGTGCCGAAAGTCGACATCAAAGTAAATTTCCACAAGCCGCCGCCAGCCCCATTTTGAGAGAACTCCGGATCCATATCACCCTTCTCACATGCTGGTCTATCGTCGCTTTTGGACAGTCAAGACAGGGCACCATTGCCGGCACCGTCAAGGACGCCGAGACAAGACAGCCCGTTGTCGGAGCAAACGTGACACTCCGAGGTTCGTTTATTGGTGCCGCTACTGACGCGAAAGGAACATTCCGACTTGCGAGAATTCCGGTTGGATCCCACGCGGTTATCGTGTCGATGTTGGGTTATCAACGAGAAACGGTCGAAGGAGTGACTGTCGTCCCGGATGAAGTGAGAACTCTCGATATCTCCGTTCGCCCTGTCCCGCTTCAATCGGAGCCCGTCATTATTACAGCAAGCAGGCGCGAGCAAAGTCTCCAGGAAGTGCCCGTGAGTGTCGCGACGGTCACGGCGCGGATGATTGCAGAAAGGAACAACATCACACTCGACGATGCATTGCGCTATGTGCCCGGCGTCAACATGCTCGCTGACCAAGTCAACATCCGAGGCTCGAGCGGTTACAGCAGGGGAATCGGGAGCAGAGTGTTGGTTCTTCTTGACGGCTTGCCATACATCACCGGTGATACCGGTGAGATCAATTGGGAGACGATTCCGATGTTTGAAGTGGACCGCCTTGAAGTGGTCAAAGGAGCGGGATCGGCATTATATGGCTCGAGTGCACTGGGAGGAGTCATCAATGTCATAACAAGGGAAACGCCGAGTACACCGGAGTTGCGCTTTCGCGCTTTCTCCGGGCTCTACGACAAGCCGAGGTATCTGGAATGGGATTGGTCTTCAAAGCCGAGATTCAACAGCGGAGTCGTGGTGAGCTATTCGGGGAGATCGAACTCGCTCAGCTACCGTGTCAGCGTCGGGCGGACGGTTGATGAGAGTTTCCGGGAGAACGATACATACCATCGATGGAATTTCTTCACGAAACTGAAGTATGATATCTCGAGCACACAGAGCCTGACGATCGCAGGCAACTATCTCGACCGGACTCACGGGAACTACTTCTGGTGGAAAAGCCTCACTGAGGCAACCCGTCCTGCCGAAAGTCAGGTGAATGGTCTGGTTACCTCGCGCCGTGGTAACGTCAGCCTGGCGTACAAGGAGTTTCTCTCCGATAAGTTCTTCTATACGCTCAAAGGAATCTATTTTGGGAATTTCTGGCGTGACGACAGCGCCGGCCGGGTGAACAACGTCTCAGCATCACACTTGTTCAACATCGATTTCCAGGCGACATACGACATCAACAGGTACAACGTGTTGACGTTCGGTGTCGCGATGAATTATGACCGGGTCTCTGCCAACCTGTTTGGCACGCATCCGGGGGCCGGTGCGGCAGCATACGCTCAGGATGAGATAGCCGTGACATCCGGTCTCAAGGTCACCGCCGGGCTTCGGTTCGACTGGCAAAAAGTATCCGTGCTCAAGTCTACTGCGCAGGTGAATCCAAAGCTTGGGTTGGTCTACATACCTGATAAGGAAACCAGCCTCCGGGCCTCGTTCGGTTCGGGATTCCGGTACCCGGCAATAGGCGAGCTCTATATCGAAAGCTCAACAAACGTCTCCTCAATCGTGGTTTTGCCCAATCCAGATCTGAAGGTTGAAACCAGCTTCTCCTATGAGGTTGGCGTTAACCGGTCGTTTGGTCAGATGATGTCAATCGATCTTGCACTCTTCAGCAACGATTTTGGAAACCTCATCGAACCGAGCGTGCGGATCAAGAGCTATCGCCCCTATCCGTCATCTCCCGTCGAGGTGACAGGGCCTGTCATCCAGTTCGATAACGTCACGAAGGCGAGGATTCAAGGGCTGGAGACCGTCATAAGGGTTGAATGGTGGAAGAGATTCTTCTCCACCGATGTAGGATACACGTACACGTGGCCGCGGGATCTGGCTGACAACACGGTTCTGAAGTTCCGCCCGCGTCATATCGTTTACACGGCAGGCACGTTTTCGTGGGATCAGTTCAGGGTTTTGGCAGATTTCCGGTACCTGTCGCGCATCGAACGCATCGACGAGAACCTCGTGCGCCTGGCGCCGATTGTCCATGGCGAACAGCGGGTTGCGATCAAGCTTGTGGACATTCATACGTCGTATGATTTGATCGGTCTTGGGCTTCCCATCCGGGCTGGTTTTAATATCAACAATCTTCTGAACTACTCCTACGTCGAGCTTCTCGGCAATCTGGGACCCGTGAGGACCTACTTCCTTACTCTCGAAGGGATGTTCTAAGGACATCGAATTCATTCCGCGCCTTCGTCAATCCTTTCTTGCAACAGACTGAAGTTGTCAGTATTTTAGACCCCGTTCTGGCCCCTGAACAACGAATTCGAGCGGCGACACTATCATGTTTATTGATTCACATGCTCACATATATTTTGAAGACTACAAGTCGGACTTCGATGATGTCCTGAACCGGGCACAGGCAGCCGGTGTTGAAGCCATCATTGTGCCAGGCACGACGCTCGAAACCAGTCGGGAGGCGGTTGATCTCGCGGAAAAACATGAGAACATCTACGCGACCGTCGGGATCCATCCTCACGAAGCTTCCAAGGCGACGCCTGAAGCCCTTGCACAGATCGAGCAACTCAGCACGAACGCCAAAGTGGTGGCGATAGGTGAAATCGGGCTCGATTACCACTACGATTTTTCGCCGCGTGAGATACAGCGCGATGTCTTCAGACGTCAGATTGAGATGGCAGTACGCCGGAATCTCCCCATCGTTGTCCACACACGAGAATCGTTAGACGACGCAGTCTCAACTGTTGAAGAAGCAGTCAAGCATAATCCCGGCTGGAAAATGGACCGGATGAATGTCCATACGCACTATCCGGCACTGCGGGGCGTCTTCCACTGTTTTCCCGGGGAAGCAGAAGATGTTTGGAAATTGCTCGACCTTGGATTTCTGGTTTCGTATCCCGGAATCATCACATTCAAGAATTCTCCGTCAATTGAGACGCTCAAGAAGATTGGTTTTGACCACATTCTTTTGGAAACGGATTCTCCGTTCATGTCACCGGTTCCACTGCGTGGGAAGAGGAACGAGCCGGCGAATGTCGTTCTGATCGCCCGGAAGATTGCTGAAGTCCTCGGCGTTTCAATTGAAGATGTTGCCCGTTCCGCCCGATTCAATACGAAAAAGCTCTTCAACATCGGGCCGATGGATCCGCCCCAGATCGTCTACAAGCTCCGGAATTCGCTTTATCTGAATATTACGATCAGGTGCAATGCCGATTGCGTGTTCTGTGACAGGAAGGGAGATGCGATCGTCAAAGGGCACAACCTCAGGATCGAGCATGAACCATCGTGTGAAGAAGTCATTCAGGCGATTGGAGATCCCACGGCGTATGAAGAGATTGTCTTCTGCGGATATGGCGAGCCCACGATCCGGCTCGATGTGATCAAAGAGGTGGCTCGCTGGGTGAAAGAGAATGGAGGGCGGGTGAGGCTGAACACTGACGGACACGGAAATGTCATCAATCATCGGAACATCGTCCCTGAGCTCGTCGGCCTCGTCGACAGCGTCTCAATCAGCTTGAATTCGATCGACCCCCGGCAGTACGGAACAATCATGGGAATCGACGGGGAGCGATATCACAAGGCGATGATCGATTTCGCGCAGGAGTGTAAACGGCACCTCCCCGAGGTCGTAATGACCGTCGTCGGTATCGATGAGGTGGATGCTGTCGCCGCAAAGGAATACGTGGAAAACGTGGTCGGCGCGGATTTCCGCATCCGGCCATATTTCTAATGCAGATGAGTACGGAGGAACATCAGCTATGAGGTCCATTCGAGTCTTGTTAGCATTGGTTGTGCTGCCGGTTCTCGTCCTGGGACAGAAGCTGTCCGATTTTGAGAGAGAAATCCTCATGCTCCAGGATCAGCGGTCGTTGGGTGGGGGAAAACTGATCTCGTTCCTCGCGAACCAAAGCGCGCAACTCAGGTGCCGGGCCTTGATTGCTCTGGCAAATATTCAGGATACCTCGTCGTCTCCATCGATGGCTTCCATGTTGAACGATCCGGACTCGAAGGTGCGGGCTGCTGCGGCTTTCGCACTGGGGCAGACTGGGCCTTCCCGATTCCAGGACTCGCTCCTAAGTCGTCTGCGCCTGGAGAGCGATTCGTCGGTGTCGGCGCGCATCATCGAATCGTTGGGCAAGATTGGAAATGAGAGCGCACTGGATGAAGTAACCGAATACCAGGGTGCAGGTGGGACCGCCTTCCTGAACGCGGAGCGGGCACTATCGGTTGCTCGATTCGCAATTCGCGGATTGAAAAATGAGCAGTCGATCTGGTTTTGCTTTGAGCAGCTGGCGCATACCAGCGCCGATGTGCGATGGAAAGCGCTGTTTGCTTTGTGGCGTGCCGCGCCGCATGGGCTTATCGATATTGAAATTGCAAAGCGCGAATCGCTTCTCACACATGTCGCATTGGATCCTGATGTCGATGTCCGCCAGAATTTTGTCACGCTGCTTGGACGCTCACGGCCAGGATACGCCAGGGATATCGTGCAATCGATGCAGGCCGAGGATCGGAAAAATCCCAATTGGCAGGTGGAAGTGCAGCTTGTCCGTACCATTGCTGCTCTGTCGGCATCGGAGCCCGAGATGCTGAACGATTTGATCGAGTACCTCGGTACATCCAATGACCACGTGAGGATTGCAGCGCTGCAAGCCCTCTCCGGTCTGTCAAGGCAGACAGTCGAAGCATCCGCAGATACAACGAAGCTCCGGCAGGAATTGACGAGACTTGCGAATACGAAGAGTCCATCGGCCGAGATTGCACGCGGAGAAGCATTCGTTGCACTCGCAAAGCTCTTCCCCGAAGAATTCTCGCGGAAGAACTTCATGGCCGAAAAAGGCCTCACCACCCGGGAGAAGACAAAGGTCATCGAAGCACTGAGCTTTATCCCGTCCGGCCGAAGTCTCTCGATCACCCTGGTCGCACTTGACGATGCCGATGTCAGAGTCGCAATGGCTGCCTGGGATTTTGTCCGTCGCTTTCTGACTCCTTCCACGCTCAGTAGAATACAATCGGGCAATCAGGAATGGGGAGACGCCCGGTCGGTGCTCTATCGGAAGACGCTGAACGCTCTCAGCAGGAAAGATATGGCGATTACGCACCTTGTGTCGAACGCACTTGCGGACACGGCGTACTTTCGCCTTTTCCGGGATGGGGGTTTTGCCGATTCCCTTGTTCTCGCTCTGAAGAACGCTTTCATGTTGCTCTCATCTCCGGATGATGTCGAGGCGATGCAGGCTGGCGCGAGTGCTATGGGACGTATCAAAGACACCACGTTCATACCGACGCTCGAAAAGGCGCTTACTGATCCCGATAAGACCGTGGCCACGGCCGCGGCAATTGCACTTCGTGCGATTACAGGAAACGACTACAGCGCGAAGATCCCGAAGTCTACCAAACCGTTGCATGTAGACTATGATTGGTCTACACTCGAGTCTCTGAGCCCAACAGCCAGGGCTGTGATCAAGACAAGCAAAGGGACGATCACGCTTCAGCTTCTGAAAGAAGATGCGCCGTTTACCGTTTTGAGTTTTGTGAAGCTCACGAGAAAGAACTTCTACAACGGCCTCCCTTTTCACCGGGTGGTCCCCGACTTCGTCATCCAGGGGGGCGATCCGCGTGGTGATGGATGGGGTGGGCCGGGCTTTGCGATTCGTTCGGAGGCCTCACTGGCGGGCTTTGGAAGAGGAGCTGCTGGAATAGCAAGTGCAGGTAAGGACACAGAGGGATGCCAATTCTTCATTACTCACCAACCGACTCCGCACCTCGATGGGCGATATACGGTTTTTGGGCGGGTGATTGGCGGTCAGGACGTTGTCGACCGTATCCAGATCGGAGACACGATCGAGCAGGTCACGATTGAATGAAAGCGAAGAGGAGGGAGCTAGTGTCGAGCCTCGGAGATACCTTGAAGAACCAATCTGTTTCCATGACTCAATCTGGCTGCTATTACGCGTTTTAGGCCCGGGGATTTATTCAAGATATTGGTGGGTCGAGACGCTAGCGCCGCCGATAGTCGTCGTACGTCCCCTGATGTGACGGGTCTGCGGCATTGAGACGTTCATACACATCCCGATCCGCCCAGGTAAGGAAGCCATCCGCAATCTCGAGGTATTTCGAATCGAAAAACGTTTTCACAAGGATGCTTCTGGGATTCTGCTTCTTGCGCAAGTCGGCGATTGCCTCGATCGCTTTCAGCATAGCGTCCTGACCGGCCTGCGATTGCGTCGCAAGAAGATCGAGTCCTTCAAAGTGATACGCGAAAAACGCCTCCCGGAACTGTTGATACTTCATATTCATCAGCTCGTCCATGAACGAAAACCGGCTGTACGAGCCTGCCTGAGATTGCCATCCATTCGCGTACGATGAAGCACTTGCCTGATTGCAGATGTTGAGAGCCTTCTGAAAATAGCGCGCTCCTGAAAGTGCCGTATATGTTTCGAGGTCGAGGCCAATTACAAGATACGCGTAGAAATCCAGAAAGGAGGTCACCGGGTCGAACCGGTAGTCATCCTTGCTCATTGGCTGGTTCGGCAAATAGGAAAAATCCCACCGGTCATCAAGAATCCTGGTGACCTGAGTGTTCTTCCCCGATTTATCGTTGCCTTTGTACACTGGACGCTGACTGACGACGACCACCTGCGCTGTATACCGGTCATTCGACCCGCTGAGAAAGAAGATCGTCATGGAGCAATCGATTCTCTCTCCGCCAAGATCTTCATCCGTATAACGGTTGTTGTTGAGGTATTTCTTCACATTCGCTTCGAACGAACGGAGATTATCACGTTGACCTGAGGTGATATTGTCGATATTGACCGTTACCTCACAATTGAGCTCCTGTGCTGCCGCAAAGCCAGCCAAGAAGAAAAACATTCCGAGCAATCCAAATACACGTCGCGGTTTCATAGGCCACCACTCCCAGCGCCATTCATCATAGTAGGTCTTGAACTCAGTAAGGTACTCGCGCTCGCCTCCATCGGTAGTTTCGATGACCACACACAATAGTTCTATTTGGAAGCGGCACCAGTACAGTCTGAACTCAATATAGCCATTTTCCATTCTTCTCACAAGGGACGACACCATGCACGCCAAGGTGATGTTCCTCCTCGCTTCTCTTCCGTGGTTTGCATTCGCCGGTCTGGAAAATAACGGCCGGGGTGCCCGACCCATTGCGCTCGCCAACGCATTTGTCGCGATCGGAAACAGTCCGTGGTCCACATTCTACAATCCTGCAGGACTTGCTTCTGCCCGCAGCGTGGAGGTGAGTGTCTTCATTGTTCCGGAACAATTTGGATTGAAAGAGCTTCGGACCGTCACCGCTGCAGCAACGGTTCCGTTGGGCGTGGCGACCGCCGGATTTGCTGTTGGACGATTTGGGTTTGAGCTCTTTCGGGAGACGACCGTAGCGCTTGGCGCAGGCACACGTATCGATGAAGGGATCGCCGTTGGGGTGGCTTTCAACCTTGTCCGGAATTCTTTTGAACGCTATGGAAGCACCACCACACCCGTGTTGGATGTAGGTGCCCTCGTGGACGTCGTAGACGGATTGCATCTTGGCTTCCAATGGAAGAACGTGACGGCTGTAACGGTTGGAGGGACCGGCGAAACTTTAGCGCAGATTCATGATGTAGGGATGTGCTATGAGTTTTCGGAAGACTCGCGGATCGCAATCGAGCTCGAGAAGGACATCCGTTTTCCGTTCAGCATCAAGGCAGGATATGAGCAGTGGTTTCTTCAGATGCTGAGCCTGCGCTTCGGTGTCTCCAGCAATCCGGACAAATTCTCTTTCGGTCTCGCCGTTTGCTTCGCGGGGCTCGAATTCTCGTACGCAGGATACAGCCACGTCCAGTTGGGGTGGACGCATCAGATTGAGCTCTCATTCAAACTAGATCGGTGAAATGTCATGAAGCTTCTCATTATTGTCCTCGGGGCAGAGGCAATGCTCATCCCCAGCCTCCACGGAGGGGAAAAGAGCGACTCTCTCCGCAACGCTCTGCAAGTCGAGTATGAACGCACACTCGAGTTCGGCTCCGAAGAAGGAAGCGTGACGCCGCTGCTCGACGTCCTCGAAGGAATGCAGGAAGACCCACTGGATCTCAATGGCGCAACAACAGCTGAGTTGGAGCAGATCCCGAGCCTGAGTCCCCTCGTCGCGTTCAGAATCGTTTCCCGAAGAACCGTCGAGCCTTTCCAGAAAGTGGAGGATCTCGCGAAGGTTGAGGGAGTGACACCCGAGATCCGTCGGGCCATCGATCCCTTTGTGACGGTCAAAAGGAAAACATTGTCTACAGCCGGTGATGCCCGGTATGTTCACGTCCGTACGCGTGCTGCGCGGAGTTCGATTGGGAGATCCGGCGCGTCGAACGGGCCCTACTCCGGCTCTCCGGAAAAGCTGTACACCAAGATCGTTGCCAGGATTGAAGGGCTTCAGAGCTACGATCCGGCAGGAATCCACGAGGCCCAACATGGGAGTACTTCACTCCTCCTGGGCCTCGTGACGGAAAAGGACGCCGGCGAAAAGAACTATCTTGACTTCGTGAGTGGTCATCTTTGTGCGACAATCCCCAGCCTTTCTGCCCGGTTCGTTCTCGGCGACTTCTTGCTGGAGGCTGGGCAGGGTTTGGTGTTCTGGAGACCGATGGGATTTTCCAAAGGGAGCGAGGCCACGGCAAATGTAGCAAGGAACGGAGGGGGAGTGCGCCCGTCGCTTTCGTCTGATCAGGGCTGGTATTTCCGCGGTGCCGCTGCGAACATAAAGTTCAACACATTCTTGATCTCCCTGTTCTACTCCATCAAGCCGTTCGATGCAAGTATCGATACCAGGGGAGTTGTCACACGATTTGACGTCGACGGCCTTCACAGGACTGAATCAGAGATGCAGGGAAGGAACAAGGTCACTGAAAAGGCGTACGGTGCCAGAATTGGACTCAACCTGGCGGAAGGGCTCACGATCGGAGCCTCAGGAATTGTGACAACATTCGACAGGATGGTTAGCCTCCCGGGAGCCTTCGGTTTTCACGGAGATAGGTATTCGGCTCTCAGTCTGGATGCTAGTTACACTCAATCCAATTTGCGCATCTTCGCCGAAGTTGCACAGGACCACAAGAAGGCACGCGCGGGAGTGCTCGGAGTGTTGTTGAGTCCGCGCGCTGGCGCAAGTCTTGCTCTCCTGGCTCGCTTCTACCCCAGCGATTTCAAAAGCCTTCACGGTTCGGGATTCAGTGAAAACGGAAGCAATAACGAAAACGAGTCTGGAATCTACTGTGGACTGTCATATCGTCCGTGTTCCTGGTTGAACCTTTCAGCGTACTACGATCAATTCATATTCCCCTGGCGTACCACGCGTGCGCTATTTCCGTCGAATGGAAATGAAGTGCTTGTGCGGGCGGAAATGAACCCGGACAGAAGGATGAACCTTGAACTTCGTCTGCGTCACAAAGAGAAGCCAGCAAGTAGTCTTGTCATAAGCCCGTTCGGACTCTCTCAAAAGTCCGACGAGACGCGGGGACAGAGGAACTATCGGGCTACATTGACTGTCGGTTCATCCGAATCGCTACTCTGGAGGAGCAGGATCGAAGTTGTCGAGGTCAAGTATCCTGCGCGGTGGAGCCGTGAGACCGGAATGCTCGCGTACCAGGATTTCTCTTTTGTTCCCATCCAGCGTTTGGCTGTGTCAATTCGGGCCATTGCATTTGACACTGACACATATGATTCACGGGTGTACGAGTTTGAAGAGGAGGTGCCTGGTACCTACCAAAATCCAGCCTTGTACGGGAAGGGGCTCCGTTGGTACATTGTCGGACGCTATGACTACGGCCGCCGCATTAGTCTCTCCCTCAAATACTCTCAAACCCGTCGGGAGGAGCCCAGAAACACGGCGTTACCGGGGGAGGTCGTGGTGAACGGGATTGATGATCGAATGGCCTTCCAAGTTGACATAAGACTGTGATGGTATTTGATTCATGAAATTGAATTCTTTAGATTCACTGAGAACTCGGTGGCAAGCGGGAAGGGTCCGGCTTCCCACGGCCTATTTCAAACCCCAACGCACCAATTTACATAGGCACCTCGTTCCGTCCTCATCATCTACTCCAGGAGAGATTCCATGAAACGCAACGTCATCGTCGCTGTGTTGATGCTGGCATCACTTACGCTCTATTCACAAACGAAGTACAAGTTGCCCCCAAAGGAAGTCGTGGACATCCTGGATGCTTCGCCGACGCCCCTGGTGCTGGTAAGCCCGCGCACTGATGCGCTGCTGCTTGTAGAATACCGGGCGCACCCACCGATCGCTCTCCTGGCCCGTCCTTTTCTGAGATTGGCTGGCGTTCGGATTGACCCCGAACTAAACGCCCGACAGAGACTGACGCAATACACAGGCATTTCTGTCAAATGGATTGAGAGTGGCACCACAGTTCGAATCGACTTGCCTGCCTCAGTGAGAATCGGAGTTCCTCGGTGGTCGAACGACGGAAAGAGGCTCGCTTTCACTCGGGATGTCGGGAACGGCGTGGAACTTTGGATCGCTGACGCCATGTCGGGGAAGGCCAGAGCCATTCCAGGTGTGCGCGTCAACGATGTGCTTGGAGTCCCGTTCGATTGGACGAAAGATAACGTCAATCTCCTGGCAAGACTCGTTCCCTCCGGTGAGCGGAAAACTCCGGAACAGCCGAAAGTGCCGATTGGACCAGTCGTGGAGGAATCCTCCGGTAAGATCTCAAGGGTGCCCACATACCAGGATCTTCTCAAGGATCCGTTCGATGAAAAGCTCTTTGAATTCTATTCGACATCACAGCTTGCGCTGGTCAACGCCCAGACGGGAGAGGTGAAAACGATCAGCGATCCTTCGATTATCTCCTCCGCGTCTTTTTCTCCCGATGAACAACATCTCCTCGTTACGCGCTTGAAGTCACCATTCTCCTATCGCGTTCCATACAATCTCTTCGCGCGCACGACGGAAGTCTGGGATCAGCGCGGGAATGTCGTAGCAACGATTTCCGACCTCGGTATCTCCGACGAGGTCCCCTCCCAGGGCGTTCCGACAGGACCCCGGAGTGTGGATTGGCAGACCCTGCACGACTCAAAACTCGTGTGGGTTGAGGCACTCGATGGTGGCGACCCGATGAAGAAAGCCCCTTTTCGGGATGACGTCATGACCTTTGACGCTCCGTTCAAGGGCTCGCCAACCGAGGTCATGAAAGTGCAGCACAGATACAGCGGCTTTGAGTGGACTGCAAATCGCGATAAGGCGATTCTCGCCGAAACAGATCGAGATCGGCGTTGGAGGACTTCTTCCCTCGTCGATTTTGCGAAACCGACCGCGGCGCGCAAGGTTCTCTTTGATCTCAGCACCAACGATGCCTACAATGACCCGGGTCGGCCCGTGTACGCAACGCGCGAAGATGGTCAGCGGGTGATGGTTCAGGATGGCGACTGGATCTATCTTTCTGGCAATGGATCGTCTGCGCAAGGTGATCGGCCATTCCTCGACAAGTTCAATCTGGCAACGCTGAAGAAGGAACGACTGCATTGGTCGGGCGAGAAGAGTCTGGAACGGTTCACCGCTTTCGTGAAGATGT
>JACVXU010000247.1 GCA_015661185.1 Bacteroidota bacterium | reverse complement strand
ATTTTGTAATGCGATATGGTTGTGCCGATCATTGATTCCTCATTTGAAAATATTCTCAATCATCACGAGTTTTGCGCTGTACCGGTACGCCACAAATGCGATCTCAGAGTCTCCATCATCCACGGCGACGGCCGAGGCAAAAGTCCATCCCGGAGTGGAAAAGTACACCCCCTGACTCACCTGGGAGGACATGCCAAAATTCAGGCCTGGAAAGGAACCGTGGACTTGCTGCTTTCTCCCGGCAGCGTAGTCTATTTTCCAAAGTTGACTTTGAGGGTCCCTTCCGGAATCATCATCTTCTTTGGGTTGACCTTCGATGGGTTCTCCAGGTATTCTGACGAGACGGTCCAGAGTCCCTGCCGTGTCTGGTGCCGATCCTGAAGAAGGACCAAGTTCCCCGATATGACACGTACGATCGAGACTGAATCATCAAGCCTCTTCCGCGGGGTTGTTTCATCGATTCCCATGATCTCGTCGTGCGTTGTGACATTGCCATCTCTTGTTTGGGTTTTCGTGGCAACAAATCTCCCAGCGTCCAGCCAAACGAATCTGATGCCTGAAGTCAGTTGTTTCGGTTCTCCCGGGTCTTTGGCATTCACGACATAGAGTTTGGCCGAATCGACTGGTTCGGTCAAACGGACCATAGAAAATCCGATCCGATTTCCATCGGCCGACCAAGAAAGAGAGAGGATCCCAACTGCTTCGGAATTCAATTGTCTTCGGTTACCGCCATCACGATCCTGGAGGTAGAGTCCAACGCCGGGTTTTAGCGGATCAATATCCCCCATGGTGTAAGCGATCTTCTTTCCATCGGGCGAGAGGGCCAGGCTCTCGATCACGCGGTCGTCGAAGGTCACCTGCTGAGACCTGCTCGAATTCAAATCCGTAACCCACAAAGTACCGACCTGTTGCTGCTGCAGATAGACGAGTCGCTGATCGTCTGCCGAAACACTCATGCCGATGTCAGGTCCGCTTCCTTTCGTCAGCTGCTGGGCATTTCCCCCTTCCACGGGGACGATCCAGAGATTTGTATTTCCGCTCCGATTGGATGAATAGATGACAAACCCGTTCTTCGTCCAAGCGACATCGTCGACGTTTTTCTTATCGAATGTGAGCTGGCGTTCCTTGCCGCTCTCCAGTTCGCGAGTGATGACTTCCTGGTATCCCCCCTGGAATGAGCGTATCCACGCGATCGATCGTCCATCCGGGGACCAATTGAACGAATAGCGGGAGAAACGACCTCCGCCTCCCAGAGTGTCCGCAAACTCAGGCCGGTTGTCGCTCCCATCGGGTTTCATGCTCCAAAGATTGTAGGTGCCCTTCGGTGACGGATCCCTGAAGCGGACGTAGCCGATCCGTTGTCCATCTGGTCTCCAACGCGCGAGAGTTCCATTTTGAACGATCCGCTTACTCGGACCCCCAAGAGAAGAGATGATGCAAATTTCGATGCCGATGCCGCTGGCGTTTGAACTTGGTCTTTGATACGCGATGAGGCTCCCGTCGGGGGAAATTTCAGCGCTGAGGTTAAACCCAGAGCCAATGGAGTCCGTCGTAATGCGCCTCGGCTCGCTCCCAGAAATATGCATATAATAGATGTCCCATTTCATATTCGCGTTGGCTGCCGGGAAGGCCACCCAATTCCCGTCTTTTGAGAGTCCGGGATAGGAAAACTGGTTAAAGGGGATCGGCAAGACGCGCAGCGTCACATTTGCGTTTATGTGTGCGACCGATCCCGGATCGTTCGTTTTGTTTATGAGAAGAAAATAGATGGCTGCGAACACGGTCAGGACGACAAGCCCGCCGACACCCATCAAGAGATTTTTACGTGAAGGTTGTGCCGTTGCCGGAATCGCTTCCGTCTGAGGGCTCGATATGCGGTGCGCGCTGCTCACTGCTGAGCTTGAAATCTTTGAAGATTGTTTAAGGGCGCGGCGCAGGTCGACAACCATATCCGCCGCGGACTGAAACCGGTCTGCCGGGTTTTTTTCAAGAGCTTTTTCGAGAATATGAACAACCTCAGAAGAGATCTGCGGGCGATGTTGTTGTATGGGCTCCGGCTCTTCGTTCACGATCGAATACACCATCGCTGCCTCGTGCTCGCCGCGGAACGGCAGCTTCCCGCTCAGCATTTCAAAAAGCAAAACCCCGAAAGAAAAGATGTCACTTCGGCTGTCGACTTCGCCTCCCTGGATTTGCTCCGGAGCCATGTAAGCAAGAGTACCCACAGTGCTCGACGTTCTCGTGAGTTTCAGTGACCCCTTCAGCTTGGCCAAACCGAAGTCCATGACCTTCGCCTGGCCCTTGGACGTGAGCATGACATTATCGGACTTGATATCCCTGTGCACGATGCCTTTGGCGTGTGCCTCCTGGAGTGCTTCGCCGATCTGAAGAGCGATATTTAATGCATCATCGGTCTTGGCGTAAGGGAGTTTCTGTCGGAGAGTGCCGCCCTCGATGAATTCCATCACAATGAACATGTTCCCGTCGTGTTCCTCGACGCCGTGGATCGTGCAGATGTTGTTGTGATTCAGAGCCGCGGCGGCTTTGGCTTCCTGGACGAATCGTGCTTTGGTCTCTTCGTTCACGGAGACGTGGGCAGGGAGGAATTTTAAAGCGACAAGACGGTCGAGTTTCGTATCTTGGGCTTTGTAGACCACGCCCATGCCGCCTTCACCAAGCTTTTCCAAAATCTTGTAATGAGAAATCGTTTGTCCAATCATTCTTCTACTTTCCTTTCATCAACTCAATATACTCCGGTTCGTTGTGGAGGCTGTCGAGGTCGGGATCGCGCTTGATCCATTCATAAAAGCCATAGCCGGTCGTTAAGGCATTCTTGAGAGACTGGAGCGCGAGGGGTTTATCGCCCACATTCGCATAGAAACACGCGACATTGTAAAACATGAGCGGGTCATTGGGGCTCAGCTCGATCGCTCTGGCTGCTTTTATCTTCGCCTCGTCGATCCGCCCTAACCGAACCAATGTCGTTGCAAAAAAGATATGTGCGCGTGCATCATCAGGATGGAGAGACAGGTATCGTGGAAACATCTGGACTGCAGCCTTGAGAGCCTCATTCATCTTTTCTTTTTCTCCCAGGCGGTCGAGACAAAGGACCATGTCGCCATATGCGGCGTAAAAATCAGGACTGAGCTCAATCACCTTCTTAAAGAGCTCAACGGCCTCCTTCCTGTGATCTGTTGTAAGATAGGTTCGACCGAGGATCCAATATGCAATATGGTTGCTCGGGTTCAGCTCGATAGCCTTCTGGCTCGATTCGACGGCTTCATCGTGGGATTTTTTGTAAAGGTAGACGAGGCCGAGGGCGGAATGCGCTTCTGACAATGAGGGGTCGTACATCAGCGCTTTCAGCCCCGCGTCTAACGCGTTATCAAGCCAGGGCTCCTTCCTTTCGAATTGCTGATACAAATGGGCATACGCTTCGCTCATTCCTGCATACGCATCAGCGTATCGGCTATCATATTCGATCGCCTTGCGAAAAAGCTCGATGGCTGTTTGCATGCTGGTCTTTGTAAACCGGTACAATGAATCTCTTGCGCGAAGGTTGCAGTCGAAGGCCTGGGGGTTCAAGGTAGGACGTTTCGTGAGCACCACTTTCTCCGTTGGCGTGAGTTTTACCATTAATGCGTCCACAATTTGCTTCGACACTTTTTCCTGGATGTCGAACACGTCGGCAAGCGTTCCCTTGAACGCCTCCGCCCAGAGCTGAGCATCGCTTTCCACGTCAATGAGCTGTGCCGTGATACGGATATTATCCTGGAATTTTCTTACGCTGCCTTCAAGCATGTAGCGTGCCCCAAGTTCCTTCCCGATGGTCTTAATATCTTTCTTGGTTCCTTTGTATTGCATGGAGGTCGTTCGCGACACAACTCTGATATCCCTGAGGCGTGATAAATTCAGAATAAGTTCTTCTGTCAATCCATCGCTGAAGTATTCGTTCTCGGGGTCGTTGCTCATATTGGTGAAGGGGAGCACCCCAATCGCCTTCGTCTTGGTTGCTGATGCAGCAGAGTCCATCTCGGACCGAGCATTTTCGACCGCGTGAAGAACCTCCGCCATATCCTGATAGCGCTTTGAACGGTCCTTCTCGAGCATTTTCTTCACAACGGAATCCACCGTATGAGGAATTCTCCGATCGAGCACGCTCGGCGCAGGCGGATTTTCATTCATGATCAGGTAAGTGAGTCCTGCTGTATGTTCTGCTTTAAACGGAAGTTCCGTTGTAAGCATTTCATAGAAAACAACTCCCAGCGACCATATATCGGAACGATGGTCGGCAGCGGTTCCCTGAGCTTGCTCCGGTGACATGTACGACAGTGTTCCCAGCGACGTTCCTGTTTTTGTCATTGACGCCCCGGACATCAGCTTCGCCAATCCGAAATCCATTATCTTGACCTGATTCGAGGGTGTCACCATGATATTGTGCGGCTTAATGTCGCGATGAATGATATTCTTTTCGTGGGCTACCTTCAGACCCTGCGCAATTTGTGAAAGCCATTCGATAGCCTGTTTCACCGGCACTCCGGTACCGGATTTATGATTTGCAATATGAGCACTCAGCGTCGTACCATCGACAAGCTCCAGCACCAAAAACATCGAATCGTCGTGCTCCCCCACATCGTACACCGAGAGAATGTTGGGATGGTTGAGTGCGGCTGTGGCCTTTGCTTCTTGAAGGAAGCGCGCCTTGTTCTCCGCAGAACCGGAAAGATGCGAGGGAAGAAACTTGATCGCAACGAAACGATCAAGCCTTGAGTCCTGGGCTTTATAGACGATGCCCATTCCTCCTTCGCCCAGTTTTTCGAGAATCTTATAGTGGGATATCGTTTGCCCGATCATAAGAGTTACCTTCCGTCGTAGAGAAGAATCATTGGTTTCACTCGCTTAGACAATTCTAAAGACCTCGCGATGCCCACCCTCCACCTCGTCCATATAACCCTTCATAATCTCATGCATTTCCTTATTCGTCGCGTACTCGTTCAGGAGGGCCTCGAAGTTCCCGAGGCTGTCGACTTCCGTTTCCAGAACGACAGTCCAATAACTCCCTACATAGTCAAGCAACACTCGACCAGACTTGAATCCTTTCATTTTCTGCATCGCGGAAAGACTGTTCTTGAACTTTTCGGCCACGGATTTTGAGTGACCCGGCTTGCAACGAAAAATATCGCGAATGACGTACATATGGCCTCCGAATGGTGTAGTGAACGGTGATTGCTTTGAACTTTGAATAGTGCTGCCGGTTGCCGTCTAGTTCTGAACGATGTGCGGCAACACGAAAATCTTTTGTATTGGACTTGTAATCAATCGATTCCCGAATTCGATTCTCAATCCGCAGGCGGCAATCAGGTCGATCTTGATCGCACTGCCGCCCCACGTACAGCCGGATATTTTCAACTGCACGGGGGAGAGGGCTTTCTTATCGAACCAGCCGCCAGAGACCTCGTACAAACCG
>JACVXU010000246.1 GCA_015661185.1 Bacteroidota bacterium | reverse complement strand
AATCTCACAGAACCAAAATAAGTCCAACGCACATGATGCAGACGAACAGGAACGGCGTCAGCACCTTCCAGGAAGTATACATCAGTTGATCCACCCTCAGGCGCGGGAGCGTCCAGCGCAGCCAGATCCGCAGTAAGATGAGAACCATACCCTTCAGGACAAACCAGAACAATCCCCAGACCGGCCCGGAAAGGGTCGAGCCAAAGGGGCTCCCCCAGCCGCCGAGGAAGAACGAAACGACGACTGCGGAGACAAGGAACATGTTTGCGTATTCTGCCACATAGAACAACGCCCACCGCATTCCGCTATATTCTGTGAAGTAGCCCTGGACGAGCTCTGATTCGGCTTCAGGTAGATCAAAGGGCGTTCGGTTTACTTCGGCAAGGGAAGCGACGAAAAGAATCAGGAATGTGAGAACGGTGAACGGGGTAATCAAAATTTTCTGAAGCAACGGCAGGGGGCCACCGAAGATGACCCAGTCCTGGATACCACCGGCCTGGAATTTCGTGACGTCCTGCAGGTTCAGCGAGCCCGTTATCATGACACCGACCAGAATTGCCAGAGCAGTCGGAATTTCGTAGCTGACCATCTGAGCAGCCGAGCGAACCGCACCAAAAATTGACCACTTGTTATTCGAGGCCCAACCGGCCATCAAGATACCAACCACAACCAGTGATGACGCAGCGACGATAAAGAACGCTCCGAGATCGATATTGCTTCCGATAAAAATGCTGCTGAATGGAATGGCGGCATATGCGCCATAGGTCCCCATGAACACAATATATGGTGCAAGGATGAACAGCTTCCTGTCAGCAGCGCTACTAATGATATCTTCTTTTTGAAGCAGCTTGATGAAATCAGCGATCGGTTGAAGCACACCGTGCCAGCCGGTTCTCATATAGGCGAGACGATCCTGAACGTGAGCCGCTACCTTCATTTCCAGGTAGATCGTCACGAGCGCATACAGCAGGATAAACACCAATGGCAACGCGCTGAGCACAACGGTGACAAGCAACGTTCCCCAGAATCCCAGATTTTGAAATGCTTCCATAGTCTCAAGAATTAGATGGCACAGTAGGTGGACTGTCGCCCAAAGAATCTCTTATCGATCGACCTGCCCTAGAACGATATCGGTGCTTCCCGCAATCAGAACGAGGTCCGCGATCATCGCTCCGCGTGAGATTTCAGGCAAAACACTCAGGTTTACAAATGCCGGAGCGCGACATTTCAACCGAAATGGTGTGCCGGTCCCATCGCTTATGAGGTAGAATCCGAGCTCGCCCCGGGGGGTCTCTGTTCGGACGTACACTTCTCCTGCATCCGGCCGAATCCTCTTTGGAATCGCGGCCTGAACATTCCCCTCGGGCAGCGCCGCCAGCGCCTGCTCGATGATCTTCACACTCTCTTCCATCTCGCGCATACGAACAATGTGGCGATCCCACACGTCCCCGACCGTTCCCATCTCACCCTTCCCGATCTTCGGTTCCCACTCAATCTTATGGTAGACGGAGTATGGATCGTCACGGCGGAGGTCCCAATTGACCCCTGAGCCGCGCAGCATAGGACCGCTGCAGGCATAATTGATAGCCACGTCCTTCGGCAAGACTCCGACATTGGCCGTCCGCTTGACGAAGATCTCGTTAAAGGTCAACAGGTCGTTGAACTCTTTGATCCGCGGCTTGAAATACGTGCAGAACTCTTTGGCCTTGCCCGCGAATTGCGGCGGGATGTCGTGCGAAAGTCCGCCGATCCAGAAGTAGTTATACAGCAACCGGGCGCCGCAGGTCATTTCAAAAAGGCTGAGGATGAGCTCACGATCATGGAATGCATAGAGGAAGGGCGTGAAGGCTCCGGCATCGATACCGAAGGTGCCGACGGCGATAAGGTGGCTGGCGATGCGTTGAAGCTCAGCCATGATCACTCGGATGTACTCGACACGCTCAGGGACCTCGATCTTGAGCAACCGCTCGACAGCCAGGACATACGAATGCTCTTCGTTGATCGCCGCGCAATAGTCCAGCCTGTCGCAGTACGGGATCACCTGCTGATAGTTGGCCATGTGCTCGGCGTGCTTCTCGAAACACCTGTGGAGGTAACCGATATGCGGAATCACATCGATAATGATCTCGCCATCAACAACGATCTCGAGCCGCAACACGCCGTGCGTCGACGGGTGTTGTGGACCCATGTTAATGATCATCTCATCGGTTCGAACAGTCTGACCGCTGGAGGTCTTAGGTGCACCAGGCTGGGTAACGTATTGGGTAGGAAGAGTTTTCGTCTCGATCATGCGAATGGCTTGATAACCGTTAGTACGGGACTTTCATTCCGTTGTAGAATTCCGGCACCTTGTAGTCTTTCCGAAGCGGATGCCCTTCCCAATCGTACGGGAGGAGGATTCGGCGGAGATCCGGATGCTCATCGATAACGACGCCGTACATATCAAACACCTCACGCTCATGCCAATTGGCAGTCCCCCAAACCGACGAGACTGATTGGATGTGCGGGTTCTCCTTCGTGCAGTGTGCCTTCAGGACGATCTTGTGTTTGTGCACCATGGAAAAGAGATGGTACACAATGCCAAGTTTTCCGCCGTTGTAATCGACACCGCTCAGGCACATCATGGAGTCAAACTGCAACGCGGGTTCGTCACGGAGAAAGAGCGCGATCTCCTTCGTCCTGTTCGGGTCCACGACGATCCAGGGCTGTAACGCATCGAGCTTCGCCTCGACAATCGCGTCACCGAACTTTGCTTTCAGATTGTTGTAGATTTCTTCCGCGGTCATGCTGTACACATCTCCTATGCAGACTTCTTCACGACGCTTTCTTTTCTCACCTTCTCCTGCAACTTGATGATTCCCTCCAGCAACGCCTCCGGACGCGGCGGGCATCCAGGGACAAACACATCAACTGGGATCACGCGGTCAACTCCCTTCAAAACGTGGTACCCATGTTCCCAGTAAGGACCACCGCAATTGGCGCAGCTCCCCATCGAAATAACGTAGCGCGGTTCGGCCATCTGGTCATAGAGCCGCTTGATGCGCGAAGCCATTTTTAAGGTGACAGTTCCTGCGACAAACATGACGTCCGCTTGTCGGGGAGTCGCCCGAGGGATGATCCCAAAGCGCATAATGTCGAAATCCGATGCCGACGCAGCCATCATCTCGATTGCGCAGCAGGCGAGGCCGAACTGCATTTGATAGAGCGATGAAAGTCTCGCCCAGTTCAACAGATTTTCCAGCGATGTGATGAAAACGTTGCCGTTTTCGAATCGTTGATCGAGTAAACCCATAGTGATTGTTCAGCTCAAAGTGGTCTATTGCGGTACAGGTATCTCTTTGTTCTCTCTCTCACTCTCTACGTGGGGCCTAACCGGTCGATCGACATGAGGAATCGTAGGCCGGGGTTTGTCCCAGTCCAGATCCCCCTTCACCCACACATATGCGTACCCGACGAAGAGGATTGCGAGAAACACAGCCATTTCGAGGAACCCAAACAGACCGAGGTTTCGGTAGACAAGGGCCCATGGGAAGAGGAGGACTACTTCCACATCAAAGATGAGGAAGATGAGAGCGATGACGTAGAATCGCACATTGAATCGAACCCACGCATCTCCGATTGGATCTTCGCCGCATTCATACGGAG
The DNA here is from genome assembly GCA_015661185.1 of Bacteroidota bacterium. GTDB lineage: Bacteria > Bacteroidota > Ignavibacteria > UBA10030 > UBA10030 > UBA9647. The sequence goes on along the minus strand of JACVXU010000246.1, from coordinate 1,577 downwards.
CTACTTTGCCCGGGTAGGGCCGATGTGGTCTGAGAATCCAGGATGCGAACATCCCAGCCCCAACAAATACGGCGCCGATGATGAAAAAAATGAAAATTTTGCCAAATTCAGTGAGCATAACCGTGCTCGAAGAGGTACATACGATGTGGAGAATTGAAAATCGAACGCCAATATATGGATGATTTCATAGTTTGTCAAGAAAATGGTAGAGATACTCAGATTGCCAGAAATGATTTCGTCGGTGGAAAAGGCTCATTCTTCAATCGAACCGTACCTCCCACTACGATGGTATCAGAACAGTCCTCTTGGACAAACAAATAGCGTGCAAGAAAATGAATTGACGTATACCGCGCAAACAGGGGCACGTGAGGCTGGGAATTTAGCGCATTCGGGATTTCTTTTCCAATTTCTGGAATCGTCGCTGAACGGGTGCACTCTGGAGTTCTCTCAGCGCGTCGTTTGCGATCCATCGGGCTGACCGAGAACTGCCTGCCTGGATTCTTTTTGCTTCCCCGATGCACAACCTGTTCAAGCGGCTGTTTCTCTTTCCAATCTGCCGGAGCGCCCAATTGACCGCTTTCCTGACGAAATTACGCTCATCGACCGATTCGCGTCGGATCAGCTTCAGCATTGGGAGAAACTCACGATCACCCAATACTTTCAAGTGGATCGCCATCTCAGCCATCATCACAAAACCTGCCCGTTTTACGAACTCTCTCTCGCTGCGAGCCCATCGAAACGTGGCTTGGAGCGCATACGGAGAGTAAACAAACAGAACTCCACAGCAGGCGTCACAGACACCCCACGAATCGAAGTCCTTCACCCACCGCTCCATCTGACGCTTTGTAACCTTCTGCGGATCACCGATCAGAGCCGCCAGGACGCGCGCCTCCATGTTACCTGTGGACCAAAGTTTCAGCGATAGGTCCTGATCTCGTCCGATTTTCTTCGCAAGCGCCCGCAGCTTTGGCGCAGAAATCCCCAGCGCATTCTCCGTCGGCAGCCCGAACCGTTTCATGCCGGAGACGACATTCGAATCACCCAGCCTTCGAAGCTCAACCATCACTTCTGAGATATGCATGGGAGAAAACCCGCTAGAGGTCCAGTCGAAAAGTAGTGCCACAAAGACACGAAGTCCCAAAGGTTCTTGAATAAAGAGGAAAATCAGAAGAACTCCTTAGTGTCCCTACCTGCGTGCCGAGGCACTTCGGCAGGCAGGTTCGCGACTTCGTGGCAAAGTTGTTGTTTTCGACTGTGCTTCTCGAGGAATGAATGGCACATATTCCCCGCTCGTCATTTCTGTCGCGCCACCCAGGGAGTTTCGTCGACTCCATCGAGCTGGTTGGCGTAGCGTGCGAGGACAAAAAGAAGATCTGAAAGTCTGTTCAAGAACACGATACAGGAAGGCTCAACTCGCTCTTCACGAGACAGCCTCACAACAAAGCGCTCGGCCCTTCGGCAAATTGTCCTTGCCAGGTGAAGTTGAGCCGCGACGTGTGATCCGCCGGGAACAATAAAAGACGACAATGGCTTGAGATGCCCTTCAACCTCGTCTATGACGCGCTCGATGCTTGTGA
>JACVXU010000443.1 GCA_015661185.1 Bacteroidota bacterium | reverse complement strand
AGGTTGTAGGACGACCTGCTTGCCCCGACTCTCTCGGGGCCCGCCTCACGATTCAGAAATGGCAGGCGGGAGATTCATTTCGTCCGGATTGAATTTCCAGAATCGTTGTATCTCTACAATTGTTCTGACTACCGGGGTGTCCGTTGGCAATTCTTGGACAGCCGCCGGCCAGAACGGCTTGCCCCGGATTATTCGGGGCATTACCGGGCTGGCCGTCAGGCGATGGGCGTGCCCTTGAAGTAGTTGCAGACCCGAAGGCAATTGATTATATTCCTTGTATGATTCCCCGGTGGCTACTAGAAGATGAATGGTCCGATTGGTATCAGTTGACTCCGACCGAGCGTTGGAGTGAGACGCAGAAATTGTGGTCTTTCTACATGGCTTCAGGAGGATCCCTCGATACAGAACCCGATTCACAAAGTCCTTTCGACACTCGCTTCACACAATGTCCGCGCCCTGCTGATGGGGGGACAGGCCTGCGTTTTCTACGGCGGCGCTGAGTTCAGCCGGGACACTGACGTAACCATCCTGGCGTCAAACGAGAACCTGGCGCATCTCAGGTCGGCCCTTCGCGAGCTGCATGCGAGGCGCATAGCCATACCTCCGTTTCAGCTCGATTATCTCACCCGCGGCCACGCGATACATTTCCGATCCTACCACCCGGAAGCAATGAAAATGCGCATCGATGTGATGTCGGTGATGCGCGGGGTTGATCAGTTTGACCAGTTGTGGGAGCGGCGGGTGAGGATGGCTGGGGCTGGCGATGAACGATACGATGTTATCTCACTGCCAGATCTCATACGTGCGAAGAAGACACGTTGAAGGATCTGCGAAAAGCACTCATACATGCAGAGGCAGGAGATGAATCTGCAATTGAATCTGAACTGGAACGCGAGGAGAAAGCAGAGCGAGAAGCAGATCGCCTCTACTGGCGGCCTTTGAGATCAGAGTTGGAAGAGCTAGGAAAAAGCGGTTGTGCTTCGGAGGAACAAGTGTAGTCATGCAGTTTTGAGTTTTGGGTTTTCAGTTGTGAGTTCGGAGTGTGGAGGTTCTGTCTTGCCAAGTGGTGGCAAGAGAGAGTTCATCCAATTTCTGTCGATAGCTCGGGGATCAGCGTTTGAAGTCATCAGCCATCTGTATGTTGCGCTGGACCAAGTGTACATTGACCAGCAATCCTTTGGTAGTCTTTCCTCGCTTGCAGAGGAAGTGTGCAAGATGAGCTCTGGCTTGATACGGTATCTCAATGATACCGCGATCAGGTGTACTAAGTACAAACAAACTGAAAACTGACAACTTCAAACTCTAAACTCTTGAACCCAAATTCGCGAATATACATCGCCGGTCACCGTGGCCTCGTCGGCTCTGCGATCATGAGAGGACTCGCCGCCCACGGATGTCAGAACATCGTGACGCGCGAACTGGCAGAACTCGATCTGCGAGATCGCGCGGCCGTGAACCGGTTGTTTGAGACCGAGCGACCCGAATACGTTTTCCTCGCCGCGGCCAAAGTTGGTGGAATCCTTGCTAACAGCACATACAAGGCAGAGTTCCAGGGCGGGTGTCAAAAAGCTCCTTAACCTCGGTTCTTCGTGCATTTACCCGAAACTCGCTCCCCAGCCTCTGAAGGAAGAATATCTTTTGACTGGTTTGCTCGAACCGACGAATGAGCCGTACGCCATTGCAAAAATCGGAGCGATCAAACTCTGCAGGTACTATAACGAACAGTACGGCACAAACTTCCTTTCGGTCATGCCGACGAATCTTTATGGGCCGGGCGACAATTTCAATCTCGAAACCTCGCACGTCCTGCCAGCGTTGATGCGAAAGTTTCATCTCGCAAAACTTATGAATGGTGGAGATATTCGTGGGATTCGGGAAGACCTTGCGGCTCGCCCTCTCGGATTCGGCATACAAGTATCCCCTTCAATGACCGACTCCGAGGTTGAAGCAACGCTCCAGCGGCTCGGAATATTTCGCGATCATGTCTTGCTTTGGGGAACAGGCAGCCCGTTCCGCGAATTCCTTTTCTCAGACGACCTGGCAGACGCGGTTATCTACCTGATGATGAACCATAACTCTGCTGATGTCGGGGAACTGATAAATATTGGGGTCGGTGTCGATTTCTCGATCAAAGCTCTCGCAGAGAGGATACAATCGTTGGTTGGTTACGCAGGCGAAATTCGGTTTGATCCATCCAGGCCCGACGGTACGCCGAAGAAGCTCCTCGACGTTTCGAAGATCAATTCGCTCGGTTGGTATCCCAAGGTGACTCTTGAAGAAGGGATGAACAGAATGTATAAGTGGTATTGTGGGAGAGGAAGGATATGAGTATTAAGTAGGTGAGTAGTAAGTAGGGAGTATGCAGAATGCAGAATACAGAACACGCACGACACACTTCTTTCTCCTTTCTCCTTACTTTGTCCGTTTACTGTTTGCTATTCACAATCTTGTGCTTTCTAGCGCCCTTCAAGGTTATTATCATTGTCACTCTTGATACTTTGCCATTAACACTATATCTTCTGTAAAGAGGGCGCGTTTTCTATCTGGAAATAGTGGGAATTTTCTTCTTGCCGGCAAAAAGCGACCTGTGGATGCCGGCTTTTTTGACCGTTCACCTTGCAGCTATTCAATCGACGCCCGAGGCGCTTCGTGTTAGCGATGATGCAGAGTCTCTTCCTGGTTGTCCAAGGTCTGTCTAAGGGGATCGGTCGATGGGGGTCTTCGTTGAAGGGAAAAGAATCTTCGTGAAAACGTCCGGACATCCACCCAGCATCGGCCAATCTGGTTCATCAGTAGTATTCGACGTCTAGGCCTTCGCCCAAGGCTGTTCCGGTAATGCGGGTTCTATGATTAAGAGACTCAAAACATACGAGGAGATCAAAAAGGGTTTGGCTCCGCTTTTTGCAGAAGAGGGGACAGAGCTGGTTATGTTGTTTGGCTCCGTGGCTTCTGGAGCCGTGCATCCTCGGAGCGACATCGACATTGCGTTTCTTTGCGAGAAGCCTATCGATATCTTGTCCCTCACGAACAAAGTGGCTGGGTTGTTGGGCACCGATGAATTGGATGTCGTTGATTTGAGGCGTGCTGCACCGGTTCTCCGGTTTCTCGTAGCGAAGAGGGGACGCATACTCTTCGAAAAAAGAAAGGGTGTATTCAGTTCATTCTGCTCACTGGCTTTCAGGATGTATATTGATTC
>JACVXU010000049.1 GCA_015661185.1 Bacteroidota bacterium | reverse complement strand
CGTCCCCTCTCGTGAGAGGCATGTGGGGCGCGACCAGCCCGCCATGCGGCCCGCCCGAACGACTTGGTCGGGCGGGTCTGGCGGGGAGGGGAACGACCTGTCCGCCATGCTTTGTGGCGGAGGGGGGTGTGCTCTTTTCGTGAGAGCTTGAGTTGATGTGTGCGTGGATCTTAGCGTTGTGCTGTCCACTTATTCAAGATTCTTCCAGGACACGGCACTAGTTGTATGCCGAAATTGTCATCCATTCATGATGTAAAATCCTTTCGAGTATGTCCGAGTTTATTCATATCCACAATCATTCCCACTATAGCCTTCTCGACGGCGCGGCGACTGTTGAGACCCTTATTGGCGCGGCTCTTCAGAACAAAATGCCTGCTGTGGCTTTGACGGATCACGGTGTCCTCTTTGGGGCTCTGGAATTCTACAAGAAGGCGAAGAAGGCGGGCATCAAACCTATTGTCGGATGTGAAGCCTACATCGTCACTCGTGGCAGCCGATTTGACAAAACCCTGCAGTCCGAGAAGTCAAGCCAGGGGCAGGGGCGGGGAATCTATCACCACATTCTCTTGCTCGCAAAGGATGAGACAGGCTACCGGAATCTTATCAAGCTCGTCACACTCGGCCACACAGAAGGATACTATTACAAGCCGCGAATCGACGTCGAGATTCTGGATCGATACAAAGAGGGGATCATTGCAACGTCTGCTTGCCCCGGCGGGGTCGTCGGATCGCAACTTGTGTACGGCAACTACGAAGAGGCCCGTTCCGTTGCAGGCATCTACAAGGAGATCTTCGGTAGTGATTTCTATATCGAGATTCAGAACCACGGGGCGGAAGTGGAGAAGTCAATATTGACGCATGCTCCGCGGATCGCCAAAGAGCTTGGACTGAAGCTCGTCGGGACCAACGACTGTCACTACATCAGCGCACAGCATGCGATGTCGCACAATATCATGTTGTGCATTCCCGACGCAACCAGCACATACGTCCCGGAATACAAGACACTGCGGTACGGGACCGATCAGTTGTATTTCAAGTCCTCCGTTGAGATGGTCCGTGCGTTCAAGGAATTTCCTGAAGCGGTTAGTTCGACGCTGGAGATCGCGGAGAAATGCAATCTCACTCTCGATCTGAAGAAGAACCACATGCCGCAGTTTCCCATACCGGCAGACGCCGGCGTGGCATCTCTTGAAGAATATTTGGACAAGCTTTCGCGCCAAGGACTCGAAAAACGATATCCGGCCATGAGCCCCGAGATCAATTCACGCCTCGAGCACGAACTTGACGTGATTAAACGGATGGGGTATGCCGGTTATTTTCTTATTGTGCAGGACTTCATCAATGCCGCTCGGGGTATGGGCATTCGAGTGGGCCCAGGCAGAGGGAGTGCTGCCGGCAGCATCGTTTCGTACGCTCTCGGGATCACGGATGTGGACCCTCTGCATTATGATCTCCTGTTTGAGAGGTTTTTGAATCCGGATCGTGTCAGCATGCCCGACATTGACGTCGACTTCGCCGATGATAAGCGCGAGCAGGTTATCAACTACGTCAAGCAGAAGTACGGGGAGAATTCCGTCGCCCAGATCGTCACGTTCGGCACGCTCTCGACACGGGCAGTCCTGAAAGATGTCGGGAGAGTCCTGGGAGTGCCCCTTAGTACCATTGAGCCACTGACGAAGCATATCCCTGTGGTCCTCGGAAAAGTGACGCCTCTTGCCGAAGCTCTCGAAACAGTTCCCGAACTAAAGAACTTGAGAGAAACCGGTGACGAGAAGATCAAACTGATGATCGACACCGGCTTGGTGCTTGAGGGCATGAACCGCAATGTGTCGACGCACGCGGCAGGAATTGTCATAGCTCCCGGGGAGATCAGCGACTACGTCCCGATGTACAAGACTCCTCAAACGGAGTTGATGACGCAGTACAATATGAAGGACCTTGAGGAAGCTGGACTCCTGAAGATGGACTTCCTGGGACTCCGGACGCTGACGGTCATAGACAACGCGCTTCAGCATATCAGCAACAACTACGTCAGTGACATCGATCTCGATCACCTACCGGTCGATGACCCAAAGACACTCGAGCTTTTCTGTAACGGTCAAACGGTTGCAGTCTTCCAGTTTGAAAGTTCCGGAATGACCGATTACCTTCGCAAGCTGAAACCCACGTCAATCCATGACCTTGTCGCCATGAACGCGCTCTATCGGCCGGGTCCGATGGAGAACATACCTGATTTCATCGATCGCAAGCACGGACGCAAGAAGATCGAGTACATACATCCGAAGCTTGAGCCGATCCTGAAGGAGACGTACGGCATTATCGTCTACCAGGAGCAGGTGATCAAGATCGCGAGCGAAATCGGCGGACTGAGTCTTGCCCAGGCGGATTTGCTACGGCGCGCCATGGGGAAAAAAGACAAAGTCTTGATGGCGAAGCAAAAGAAGGAGTTCATGGAGGGGGCAGTCGAGAAAGGGATAGACCGAAAGAGCGCGGGCGAGATATTTGATTTGATCGAGAAGTTCGCATCATACGGATTCAACAAGTCCCACAGCGTCGCATATTCCGTCCTGGCGTATCAGACCGCATACCTGAAGGCACATTATCCCGCCGAATACATGGCGGCGACGATGACGAGCGAGGTTTCCGACACCGACAAGATTGTCGTGCTGACCGATGATTGTCGAAAGCTCGGGATTCCAGTGCTGCCCCCGGACGTAAACGAAGGAGACGTCACATTTGTTGTAAAGCAAAAGGGTATCCGCTTTGGGCTCAGCGCGATCAAAAATGTCGGCGTAAGCGCCGTTGAGGCGATTGTTCGAACCCGGAACGAAAAGGGGCCATTCGTTGACATCTTTGATTTTTGTGCAAGGGTTGATCTCCACCTTGTGAACAAGAAAACGCTTGAGAGTCTCATCCAGGCTGGGGCATTCGACTCCCTGCACGAGAATCGTGCCCAGCTGTTCGAATGCGTCGAAAAAGTTTTTGAATGGTCTAGTGAATGTTTTTGAGACCAGCACAGCAAAGGTCGATCTCAGACCTGCGCTCCCGGCAGTGGAGGCATGGAGAGAATCCGAGATTCTCACCAGGGAAAAAGCTGTTCTCGGTTTCTACTTGTCAGGCCATCCGTTGGATAAGTACCGGGAGGAGATTGAGGCTTTCGCAAACAGTCAGCTAGGGAGCGCATCGGGCCTGAAACCGAATACGACGGTTCGGGCGTGCGGAATCGTCGCCGGCGTCAAGCGAAAAATCGACAAGAAGGGGAACACGATGGCCTTCGTTACCCTCGAGGATTTCACAGGAAAAGCTGATTGCATTGTGTTTTCCGACGCATACCAGAAGTTCACAAAGATACTCGTACCAGAATCCATGGTCATGGTCATCGGAAAAGGCGAAACGAGTGGCGATCTTCTGAAGATTCTCGTGAACGAAGTTATCCCCATGGAGAGTGTTCGTGATCGCTTCACCAAGAGCATATCGCTTGCGGTGAATCTGGATGTTGTCAGCGAGGACACCGTTCAGCAGCTCCGGACGATCATGGAACGTCACCGGGGCAAATGTCCCTGCTACATCAATGTGTCAGGTGGCGGATTATCCAAGAAATCAGTATATTTAGCACGTAATGTGAGTGTGGACCCGAGCATACAATTCATCGGTCTGGTAAAACAACTCCTGGGCCCCTCGTCTGTTCGGTTACAAGGCTAATCTTTTTGAAAGGAAGAACTATTGATGAAGCCGATTGAAGTGACTGATGCAAATTTCAAGAAAGAGGTCCTGGAATCTTCAACGCCCGTGCTAGTTGACTTCTGGGCCGAGTGGTGCGGACCATGCAAGATGATTGCACCCGTTGTAGAGCAACTCGCGAAAGACTTTGATGGCAAGCTCAAGGTGGGGAAGGTCGATGTCGACTCGAATCAACAGACATCGATGCAGTTTGGCATCCGCAGCATCCCAACGCTCCTCATCTTCAAGAACGGCAAGGTTGTGGAGCAGATCGTCGGTGCAGTTCCCAAACAGGCTCTTACTGACAAGGTATCCAAGCATCTCAATTGACGAGCGTTCAGTACATGCGAGGAGTCTGCGAAAGCGCGGCTTCTCGCATTTTTGTTTCCATTGGAAGACCAGGGTGAAGGATCAAAACGGTGAGTACCTACAAGAAGCGAACACATTCATGCGGGGCGTTGAGAAAATCAGACATCGGCAAGACGGTGACGTTGACAGGTTGGGTCGATGTCCGCCGCGACCTCGGAGGAGTCATTTTCATCGATTTACGCGATCGTTACGGCAAGACGCAGGTTGTCTTCGCACCTCAACATAATCAGGAAGCACACGGACTTGCCCAGAGTCTTCGTTCGGAATTTGTCATCTCGGTCACCGGGAAGGTCGAGGACCGCCCCGAAGGGACGGCGAACCCAGAGATCGCCACTGGAGACATCGATGTCGTGGGTACGGAACTGACAATACTCAATAAGTCAGAGACGCCCCCGTTTCCAATCGAAGACGGCATTGAAGTCAATGAGGATCTTCGCCTCAGGTATCGCTATCTGGATCTCCGGCGGCCAGTGATGCAGAGAAACCTTCTCACGAGGCACCGTGTGTATCAATGTACGCGTTCGTACTACGACCGGAATGGATTCATCGAGATTGAAACACCGATTCTGATGAAGAGCACACCTGAGGGGGCGCGGGACTACCTTGTGCCCAGTCGGATCCATCGGGGCAAATTCTACGCGCTGCCGCAATCACCGCAAACCTACAAGCAAATCCTGATGGTTGCCGGATATGACCGGTATTTTCAGATCGTCAAGTGTTTTCGCGATGAAGACCTTCGCGCCGACCGTCAGATGGAATTTACGCAGATTGACGTCGAAATGTCTTTCGTGGATGAAGACGATGTCCTCGGAGTGACGGAGGGACTCATTGTTGAGCTTTGGCGAGAGGTTTTGGGTGCGAACATCCAAGCGCCGTTCGTCAGGCTGTCGTACAAGGAAGCAATGGAACGCTTCGGGAGCGACAAGCCTGACACGAGGTTTGGACTCGAGATTGCAGACTGTTCGGATGCCGTCGCGAATAGCGGTTTTCGTGTATTCAGCGAGATAGTGAAAAAGGGAGGAGTGGTGGCTGGGTTCACAGTGCCTGGACTCTCGGACTATACACGGAACCAGCTCGACGGCTTGACGGATTTTGTGAAGTCCCTTGGCGCCGGAGGCCTTGTGTATGTGAAGTGCCATCCAGACAAAACCGAATCCTCGGTGGATAAGTTCATCTCACCCGAAGAGGTTAAGGCAATTGCAAAGAAGATTGGTGCAAAGACCGGCGATCTTGGGTTACTGATTTCGGGGCCGTGGCAGAAGGCGCTGACGATCCTCGGCTTGCTCCGACTCGAAATGGCGAACCGACTGAAGCTGATCCCGTCCGACAAATGGGATTTCCTCTGGGTGACGGATTTCCCTCTCCTTGAATACAATGAGGAAGAGAAGCGCTACGTCGCCGTACATCATCCGTTCACTTCACCGAAACAGGAAGACGTTGCGCTCTTGGACACAGATCCGGGAAAAGCTCGCGCACGGGCATATGATCTTGTCTTGAACGGCAACGAAATTGCCGGGGGAAGCATCAGAATCGCGGACTCCGAGCTTCAGAGCAAAATGTTCGCTTTGATGGGAATCGGCGACGAAGAGGCGCGGCAGAAGTTTGGTTTCATGCTTGATGCATTCAAGTTTGGAGCTCCTCCTCATGGAGGCATAGCATACGGTCTTGATCGCATTGTTATGCTCTTGACAGGGCAAAAATCGATCCGGGACGTTATTGCATTTCCCAAGACTGCCAGCGCCACTTCCCTGATGGATGACTGTCCGTCTGCAGTAGACAAGAAACAACTCGACGAGCTGCATATTCGGGTGATATGATAGAGAACATTCTTCGCCGAGGGAGCGATATCGACCAGTCGTGAAGCGAGCCAATCCGAGTACAGGTTTTTTCGTTGATCACTAGTTCATCGAAAGGAGCTCCGATGATCGGCATCGTAGGTTATGGCGCATACCTGCCACATTATCGCATCAAAGCTGAGGTGATAGCTACACAATGGGGCGCTGATCCGGCCTCTGTGACACGAGGCTTGCAGCTGTTCGAGAAGACGGTTCCGGGCCAAGACGAGGACACGATCACCATCGCAGTCGAGGCGGCCAGGAACGCTCTCCGTCGTGCACAAATCGACCCCCAGGAGATCGGAGCTGTTTACATCGGTTCCGAATCACATCCGTATGCCGTCAAACCAAGTGGGACAATTCTGGTCGATGCTCTTGGCATCGGTCCTCACGTCCATGTGGCGAGCTATGAATTTGCGTGCAAAGCAGGAACTGAAGCCATGTATGTCGCGTACAGTCACGTGAAATCCGGGGAAATGAGGTATGCTCTGGGAATCGGTGCGGACACTTCACAGGGAGCGCCCGGCGATGCACTGGAGTATTCGGCGTCAGCCGGGGGCGCGGCATTTATCATGGGACGAGAAAAAGTGGTCGCAGAGATCCTGCATACTCACTCGTACACCTCAGACACTCCGGATTTCTGGCGACGTGAAGGTGAAGATTACCCACGTCACGGTGGCAGGTTCACCGGCGACCCAGCGTACTTCAAGCACATTACCGAAGCAGGAAAGGCATTACTGGAGAAATCGAAACTATCACCCCGGGATTTTCGATATGCCGTCTTTCACATGCCGAATGGGAAATTCCCGATGGAGGTTGGCAAACGGCTAGGCTTCACAAAAGAGCAGATCGAAACAGGATGGCTCGTCCCCTGGATGGGCAATACCTACTCCGGCTCGTCGCCAACTGGTCTGACGGCTGTCCTCGATGTGGCGAGGCCTGGCGACTTGATCTTCATGGTGTCGTTTGGTTCGGGCGCGGGTAGCGATGGATTCATCTTCCGCGTTACCGACGAGATCAACAAAGTCCAGGACCGCGCGCCGAAAGTTCGTCAAATGCTCGACGAGAAGAAAATCTATCTGAACTACGGTGAGTATGCGAAATTCCGCCGTAAGATCAAACTCAATGAATAAGGAGACCCAGCCATGCGAGACGTTGCGGTTGTTGGTACTGGGATGACGAAGTTTGGGGAGCTCTGGGGTCAATCCATCAGAGACATCTTTGTCGAGGCCGCGCAACAGGCAATTGCTGACTCGGGTGTCGATTATATCGATTCTCTCTATGTGGGTTCAATGTCGCCGGGTTTGTTCGTCAATCAGGAACACCTAGGCGCAGTGATGGCGGATTATCTTGGAGTCAACCCAATTCCTGCCACTCGGGTTGAGTCAGCGTGCGCATCGGGCGGCGTTGCATTTCGCCAAGCTTTCCTCGAGGTTGCATCAGGTGCCAGCGACATCGTACTTGCAGGTGGGGTCGAGAAAATGACCGACGGTGCCGACGTCACAGACGTCCTCGCTGCAGCCGCTGACCAGGAATATGAGGTGTACCACGGCATCACGTTCCCAGGTTTGTATGCAATGATCGCCAAAGCACACATGCATCAGTATGGAACGACGAGAGAACAGCTTGCGGCTGTGGCGGTCAAGAATCATCGTAACGGGGTGAAAAATCCCAACGCACAATTCCGTTCTGAGGTGAGCCTCGCACAGGTCATGAGCTCGACAATGGTTGCTGATCCGTTGCGATTGCTTGATTGCTCCCCCGTTAGCGACGGAGCTGCGGCTGTCATTGTTGCGTCTCTGGACGTAGCAAGGAAGCTGAACAAGAACTTCGTTAAGGTCGTCGCCTCGGCGCAGGCTTCGGACACAATTGCACTGCACGGCCGCGAGAGTATCACCACCTTCAAGGCTGTCGTGGAAGCATCGAAGAAAGCCTATAAGATCGCGAACCTTAGACCTGCTGACATCAACCTCGTCGAAGTCCATGATTGCTTCACCATAGCGGAAATTGTCGTATCGGAAGACCTGGGGTTTTTCGAGAAGGGGAAAGGGGGCGAAGCGGCAAAGCAAGGCCTGACAGCCATCGAGGGTGGGCGAATTCCTATCAATACCAGCGGCGGCCTCAAGGCGAAAGGTCACCCCGTAGGTGCGACAGGCATCGCGCAGATTATCGAGCTCTACGAGCAACTCACATCTCAGGCTGGTCCAAGACAGGTCAAGAATGTGCGCAGGGGAATGGCCCAGAACATGGGTGGTTCGGGCGCCAGTTGCGTCATTCATATTTTGGAGGCTCAATGATCACCGCAAGATATCATCGGGAGATCCCACAGAGGTATCGGCTCGAAGCCGGTAAATGCTCGACGTGCCAACACGTTGCATTTCCGCCTCGTCCGGTTTGTCCGAAGTGCAAAGGGAGGTCGTTCGAAACAGTCCGCCTGAGCGAGGAAGGGAAAATAGTGACCTTCACGATTGTCCGAGTAGCATCTGAAAAGTTCTCCAAACAAACGCCGTACGCCGTTGGAATTGTGGAGTTGCAGGAAGGGATTCGAATAACGACCCAAATCGTAGATGCGGAACTCGACAAGATCGAGGTGGGGCAACGTGTCAAGCTTGTCTTCCGGAGAGTCCAGGAAGACGGGAGAGCAGGAATTCTGTGCTATGGCTACAAGGCGATCATAGCGTGACATTGAAAGTCGGTCATTCGAGTGAGAGAAAAAGTTAGAATTGCATCCGCACAAGGGTTTCTGGGGGACCTTCAGACTGCACCGCTCGACCAAGTCACGAAGGGACCTGTTGACTATGTCGTGATGGATTTCCTTGCAGAAGTCACGATGTCCATTCTGCAGAAGCAGAAGAAACGAAACTCTGAGCTTGGCTACGCAAGAGATCTCATCCCAATCATAGAGCAAATTCTTCCTCTCTGCGTCAGTAGGAACATCAGGATCATCACCAACGGCGGTGGAGCTAACCCCCAAGCGTGCAGCGAGGCAATTCTCAAATGCGCCAAGAAAAGGGGGATTCAGTCGCTGAAGGTCGGTGTCGTTTCCGGCGATGACATCCTCGATCGGATCCCTGATCTGCGTTCGCAGGGAATCGAGCTCAGGAACATGGAAACAGGGGAATCCCTCGATCCAGTCCTTGAAAGACTTGAGAGCGCGAATGTTTACTTCGGGGCTTCGCCAATCGTCAAAGCTCTCCGTCAAGGGGCTCAGATCGTCATTACGGGTCGCACCACCGACACTGGCCTGACGCTTGCTCCTATGATCTACGAGTTTGGATGGAGCGAGTCAGACTGGGACAAGCTTGCTGCGGGAACCATTGCCGGCCACATCCTGGAATGTGGAGGTCAGGCCTCCGGAGGAAATTTCTCAGGTGACTGGCAGTCTGTCCCGGACCTCGAGCATATAGGATTCCCAATCGCCGAAGCTTGGCCCGGCGGTGAGATCGTGATCACCAAGCACGATAACACGGGGGGCATGGTCACGGTTCAGACCGTCAAGGAACAACTGGTCTACGAGATTGGAGATCCCCGGAATTACATCACACCCGACTGCGTGGCTGATTTCACAAGCATCAAACTCGAGCAGGTGGGCAATGATCGGGTGAGTGTCTCTCAAGTCAAAGGCGCTCCGGCAACTGCATTCTACAAAGTCTCGATGGCGTACCTCGACGGCTATACCGCAATCGGCACGCTGACATATTCCTGGCCGGAAGCGCTTGAGAAAGCGAAACGTGCAGACCAGATCTTACGTGCAAGACTCAAAGACATGAACTTGAAGTTCGAGGAAATACGGACGGAATACCTGGGTTACAATTCATGTCACGGACCCCTTGCCCACGGGGTGCAAGATCCGAATGAAGTTGTGCTCAGAATCGGCGTCCGTGATCGGAGCTATGATGTTGTCGAGCGTTTTGGAAAAGAATTGGCGCCGCTGATACTGACGGGACCACCTGGCGTTACGGGTTTTGCGGGCGGCAGACCGAAGGCGAAGGAAGTAATCTCGTATTGGCCGGCGTTGATACCGGTGGAAGCTGTTTCACCTGAGGTCCACATCAACACACTGTGAACGTATGAAGATACAGTTGAAGGATATTTGTCACGCTCGCTCGGGTGACAAGGGGGACACGGCGAACATTGGGCTCATCGCTTTGCAGGAGCGATATTATCCTCTCATTGCCCGGTGTGTTACTGCTGAGCGTGTGAAGAAGCACTTCGAAGGCATCGCACTCGGCCCCGTCGAGCGCTTTGAGATGCCCAACATCTGGGCGCTCAATTTCCTGCTCCACGGCGCCCTTGGCGGAGGAGGAACGAAGTCGCTGAAGAACGACGCACAGGGGAAAACCCTCAGCACCGCTCTTCTCAGAATGGAAATTGAAATTGAAGAAACGATCAGGATCTGACTATGTTTGAAGATCTCAAGGAAAAGCTGGCTGAGCAGAACAAGCGACTTGCGTCGCTGAGGGGGTATCTTTGACCTGGACAAGAAACTCGTTGATCTCGAACAGCTCCAGGCCAGGACGCACGAGCAAAACTTCTGGAACGACAATATTACAGCTCAGAAGGTTCTTCAGGTTATCAACTCTCACAAGGAGTGGATTGACTCCTGGGAGAAGCTGAACTCTCTCGCACGCGACACTGGCACACTGATTGAGCTGGCAGAGGAGTCGAACGAAAAGAGCTTTGCGGAAGAAATCCTCAGCGATCAGAAGAGGCTCGATGGAGGGATCGAACGACTTGAGCTGAAAAACATGCTCGGTGGTGTTGACGATGCGAAGAATGCTCTGTTGACGATTCACTCTGGCGCCGGAGGCACCGAGTCTCAGGATTGGGCTGAAATGCTTCTCCGGATGTATACCCGATGGTGTGAACGAAGTGGATTCAAAGTGAGCCTTGCAGACATGCTCGATGGCGAAGGAGCTGGCATCAAGAGTGCGACCGTCGAGGTGATTGGGCAATTTGCTTATGGGTACTTGAAGGCTGAAAACGGTGTCCATCGCCTTGTGCGCATTTCTCCCTTCGATGCCAATGCACGACGACACACCTCCTTTGCATCCGTCTTTGTCTATCCGGAAATCGAGGATGACGTCGAGATCGAGATCAACCCTGCCGATCTCAGGGTCGACACGTTCAGATCGGGGGGCAAGGGCGGGCAGAACGTCAACAAGGTGGAAACAGCTATACGCATCACTCACATGCCGACAGGGATTGTCGTAGGTTGCCAGCAGGAACGCTCACAGTTTCAAAATCGTGAACGCGCGATGAAAATGCTGAAATCGCGCCTCTACCAGCTCAGGCGGGAAGAAGAAGAGGCAAGGCTCAGCGCCATCGAAAGCACCAAAAAGAGGATCGAATGGGGAAGTCAGATTCGATCCTATGTGTTTCAGCCGTACACTCTTGTAAAGGACCACAGAACGGGTGTCGAAACCAGCGATGTCCACGGAGTCATGGATGGGGAAATTGACGCATTCATCAGGAGCTACCTTCTCGAATGCGGGTCAAAAAAATAAGAACGTTGCCCTTTAGCTATCTCAAGGCCTAGCCGCTATGCCGTTTTCCGTATTCATTGCCCTTCGCTACCTGCGCTCCAGAAGACACCGTGGTTTCATTTCGTTTATTACGTTTATCGCGGTGATCGGCGTGACGCTCGGGGTCGCTGCACTGATCATTACGCTCTCCGTTCTCGGGGGCTTCGAGCATACAATCAAGGAAAACGTCATCAGTTTCACAGCTCACCTGCAACTGATCAGCTTCCAGAATCAACTCCTGCCCAATCCGAATAAGACGATGGAAGTGGTCCTTTCGGAGTATCCTGAGATAAGGAGTATTGCACCTTACCTGTCACGCGAAGGGATGATCCGTTCGGCGAGCACCACGGATGGTGTCCTGATCAAGGGAATCGACCCGAGAAATGACATTTCAGCGGCAAAGACCAGAATGGTGGACGGATTGTATAACCTGGAGCCGCGGGAGAGGGGAGTAGAAGGCATTATTCTAGGCCGGCGGCTTGCCCAAAAGCTTGAAGTGGGCGTAGGCGATCGGGTCCTTCTAATGTCTTTAGGCGGATCGTCTGTAACGCTTTCGCAGACGAGAGTCATGCAATTTGAGGTCAGGGGGCTTTATGAGACTGGAATGGCCGAATATGATGAGACATACATTTATGTCAATCTGAAAAATGCCCAACGACTCTTCGCTGTGGGGCCAATGGTCTCGGGCTTCGACATTCTCGTCCATGATCTCGACAGCCTCGAAAACATCGCCCAAAGGCTTCCAGAGAGGCTGGGATATCCCTACTACGCCCGCACCACGTACCAGATGAATCGAAACCTGTTTACCTGGATCGAACTCCAGAAAAAGCCCATCCCCATAATCATCGGGCTCATTATCATCGTTGCTACTGTTAACATAATCGGGACGCTCCTTATGATGGTCATGGAAAAGGGGAAGGAGATTGGTATTCTCCGGGCTCTCGGGACCGATCGAAAAAAACTGACCGGGATATTCCTGGCCCAGGGGATGTTCATCGCCATCGTTGGCGTGATCCTCGGAAATGGTATCGCCTTTCTTCTCTGTTGGCTTGAACTCCATTACCGCATCATCTCTTTGCCGTCGGGGATATATTTTATGAGCCATGTTCCGATTGATCTAAATCCCATCAACTTCCTTCTTGTCAGCTTGTTAGCTCTGCTTATGTGTTTTCTTTCTTCAATCATTCCATCGCGCATCGCCGCACGGCGTGATCCAATCCGAATGATCAAGTTCGGGTCATGACCTTTGAGCAATCCATAGCGTTTCGGTACCTCGTGTCGAAACGTCAGCTAGGCTTGGTGACGCTCATCTCTGCCATCTCGGTCGTTGGCGTGACGATAGGTGTGGCCGCGCTCGTCATCGTTTTGTCTGTCTTCAATGGCTTCAGTGGGTTAGTGACTTCTATCCTGGTCAACTTCGATCCTCATATACGAATTGAGAGTCCCCGACAAGTCGATGCAGCCGCCTACGAGCCCCTCGTGAATTTCGCTGAATCCCAAGGTGAACTGCAAGGTATTTCAAAGTATGCCATTGGAAAAGCAGTGGTTGTGTCCAGAAACCTTAACCGAGTTATCAACGTCAAAGGGATCGAAGTCGGCAAGATCGCTACAGTCTCGGGGCTCAAGGAAAGGTTGGTGCTGGGTTCTTTGAATCTCTCGGGGGCGCACAAGAGCGGCATCGTTCTGGGAATGACACTCGCCGACAGAATGGGCGCCGTCATCGGCGACACGGTATCTGTCGTCAGCCTCGCCGGCTCGGAGGTAGCTTTGCTGCAACTCGGCCAGCCGTTGATTCGTAGGTTTCACGTGGTCGGCATATATGAATCGAACAACAAGGACTACGATTCGTACTATGCCTTTGTCAACCTCGAATCTGCACAATCGTTGTTTGGAATGTCCACCCGAATTAGCGGGGTTGAGTTGCGGCTTCGATCCATCAGTCAGTCAGAATCATTCAGGCAGCAGCTCGGCGGCAAGTTCGGTGATCAATTCCGAATTCTGACCTGGTATGATCTTCATCGGGACCTGTATTCTGTAATGAAGATCGAGCGATGGCTGGCCTATATCATTCTTTGCCTCATCATTGGGGTCGCATCATTCAACCTTCTCGGATCGCTCACGATGTCGGTGGTTGAAAAAATGAGAGATATCGGAATTCTTAAGTCGATGGGAGCCACGAACAAGAGCATCATCAAGATTTTCATGTTTGAGGGAGTCCTCGTTGGAGTGCTTGGCAGCTTGCTGGGTCTGCTTTTGGGCCTCGCCGTCGTTTGGATGCAGGACTACTATCACTTGTTCCCGCTCGACCCCACGGTATACATCATACCCGCGATACCCGTGGAGGTTCATATCCTTGACCTTGTCATCGTTGCCATAACCGCACTTGGATTGTGCTCCATCGCGGCACTGTACCCAGCAAGACGGGCGGCAAGTTTCATTCCTGTGGAGGCAATTCGATGGGAATAGTCGAAAAGAAAATTCTCCTGCGTGCCGAATCCCTGCACAAGGAGTATCCCATGGGAAAAGATCAGCGCCTGCACGTGATCAAGGGATTGGATATGGAAGTGAGAGAGGGGGAGATGGCTGTCATTGTCGGACCTTCTGGATCAGGCAAGAGCACACTCCTGCATCTCCTGGGAGGGCTTGATCGCCCGTCATCAGGGAAAGTCGTTGTGGACAACCTGGATCTCAGTGTCCTTTCAGAGGAAGAGCTAGCCGGTTTTCGAAACCAGACGCTCGGATTCATCTTCCAGTTTCATCATCTCTTGCCGGAGTTCACCGCTCTCGAGAATGTTGCGATGCCAGCTCTGATTCGTGGCGAGAAATTTCCGGAAGCTCAACACAGGGCAACGACTCTACTTCAGGAAGTCGGATTGGAGGAACGCACCGACCACAAGCCAAGCGAACTCTCCGGTGGCGAGCAGCAACGCGTCGCTGTCGCTCGGGCGCTCATGAACGACCCGCGCCTTGTCCTGGCAGACGAACCATCTGGGAATCTCGATGAGGAGAACAGCCAGAGACTTCACCAATTGCTGGCAGATTTGGCCCAAAAACGAGGCCTCACGTTCGTCATCGCAACGCATAACCTCGATCTGACGAAGCGGGCACATCGCGTGCTCCAGCTTATCGATGGAAGGCTCGTAACGGGGCTTCGCTCGCTCTCATAATCGCTATGGCACCCAAGGTCTTGACATTCACAAGAAATGGTGTAAATTTATTTTCGACCCAGGCGACGGTTACTCCCCTGACTGTCGTCATAAAACGGTCAAGCCCGGCGTACCCCCCACGCTGGGTTTTTTATTGCAAGCGGAGTTAAGGAGAAGCTTATGGCACGAGTGACATCAAAAGTCGCTGCTAAACGGAAAACGTCAGCGATGGCACTTCCGTTCACGAAAAGGAACTATCAAATCCTGGGCCTTGGATTGCTCGTCATCATTCTTGGCTATGTTGCCCTCAGCCAAACACCGTGGGACGGGACTATGCCGCTGGTTGTGGCGCCGATCCTGCTTGTCCTGGGCTATTGCGTCATTATCCCGTTCGGAATTCTGTATCGCCAGAAGTCGGAGACTCAGCCGATTGCGACGCCCACGACAGATCAACCGCAGACAAAGTCAATTTCACCAACGTAAGTGTGTTGGGTCATCGGGTTGTGGCTCATTACGGTGATTCGGTCAAGTTCTGAAACCAAGTCTTGTTTTTTTCCTTCATTTTTTCTAGCTTGATTCATCATGTGGCCTGCTGACCAGCTCAACCTCGATTGGCGCGGGTCATATAGTTGGGCGTGTAGCTCAGGGGTAGAGCATCTGCCTTTTAAGCAGAGGGTCGATGGTTCGAGACCATCCACGCTCACGATGGCAGATCAAAGATCCAAGATCGGCACGGTGTGAGTACCGCGTTGCATTCTGATAATCGATTCTTGATTTGCTGTTGCCCGGATGGTGGAATTGGCAGACACACCGTCTTGAGGGGGCGGCGCCTGAAAGGGCATACGAGTTCAAGTCTCGTTCCGGGCACTCCAATGTGCGCAGCAGTCTGACTCGCTGCAGGACCACGTCGAGTAACATTTTAAGGGGACGAAGAGCACCTTCGTCCCTTTTGTGTTTTCACACTGAACGGTTCCATGCCCACTCAGTCACGCTCGTTACCATTTCGTTTCCGCCTTCTTGCAATTGTATCGGCTCTTTATGCGACCCGTGACCGAGCGAAGGCATTTGTTCACATAGATCGATCGCTTCGCCAAAGGATACTCCCCCGCTCGTCGGCCAACTTGTCAACCAGGATGCGCGTCCGGCAATGGAAACGGTGGACCGGATCTGGCAGAATCGGAGACAGGGATCATTTTGATTTTGATGTGAGAACTCGTACTTTGAGAATGAGCTATGCAGATCGGGGTGCACATCACTGTTCAAGGCCTCGTGCAAGGGGTTGGATTCCGCTACTTCGTCTATCGCCAGGCGTCGAGGCTCGGCCTGACCGGGTGGGTCTGTAATCTGTATAACTCTGACGTTGAAATCGAAGTCGAAGGGGACCGCTCCATGGTCGAAGAACTGATCAAGGAGGTCAAGGTGGGGCCACGATCTGCTCACGTAAAGGACTTGAAAATTGAGTGGCAAGACTTCAAAAACCGTTTTCAGGCGTTCGAAATCCGTTGACGCAGGAATCGATGTTCCACGCGTCGGGATCGGATATGACGTGCACGCTTTCACCCCCGGGCGAAAGCTCATCCTTGGAGGCGTACATGTCCCGTACCAACTCGGGCTGCTGGGGCATTCAGACGCGGACGTCTTGTTGCATGCACTTTGTGATGCGCTTCTGGGTGCCGCGGCGTTGGGTGATATCGGCAAGCATTTCCCCAATACAAGCGCAAAGTACAAGAACGTCTCCAGTCTTCTCTTGCTTCGGAACGTGGGACGATTACTCACGAAACACAACTTTCGCATCGTCAATCTTGACGCCACCATCATATTGCAGCAGCCAGAAGTCCTCGGGTATTCACCTCAGATGATCGACACCATCGCCACAGCTCTGGCCCTTGAGCCACGGCAAATCTCCATCAAAGCTACCACGAATGAAGGACTCGGGTTTATCGGCAGAGGAGAGGGATGTGCTGCACTTGCTATCGCAACCATCCTTCCCTCCAGAACCTGAAAGCGATCCGTGGAAGAGATCATCCGTCACCTCTTGGCTCTCAATCCCATCTGGGTGTATCTGTCAGTCTTCGGCTTCGCTTTCATGGAGAACATATTTCCTCCATTGCCCAGCGATGTAGTTGTGCTTTTTGTCGGATCACTTGTCGGAATTGGGACCATCGATTTCACCGCCGCCCTCGTGGTGACTACGATAGGCAGCACAACGGGCTTCGTCGTCATGTACAAGGTGGGTGACTGGTTCGGAGCAAAGATTCTGGAAACAGGCAAGCTGCGCTTCATCCCGCTTGACAGCGTGCACAAGGTTGAAGGGTGGTTTCGCAAATACGGATATGTTCTGATTGTGATTAACCGTTTTTTGACGGGCACGCGCGCAGTCGTCTCCTTCTTCGCCGGGATGTCAAAGCTGCCCCTGACTCCGACAACAGCGCTCTCGTTCGTAAGTGCGCTCGTCTGGAACTCTCTTCTTCTCTTCGCTGGAAAAGAACTCGGCGAGAACTGGCAGGTGATTGCAGGATATCTCGAAACATACAGCAAGGCGGTCACAGGAATCCTCATGGTTGTCGTGATCCTGTTTGTTGGTCGCTACGTGTTCTACAGATTACGGACGAACAACGGCACAAAAAACATCACTTGAACGATATCTGAAAGCAGGGGAATATCAGTGAGCGAGATCCTCATGGATCTGGACCGGAATCTGTTTTACTTCTGCAATCAAGGATTGCGAAATTGGTTCTTCGATGTACTCTTTCCGTTTCTGACTGACCTGAACAAAGAGCCGGTCGCCTTGGTCCTCGTTGGCATACTCTGGGTTCTGATGCTGATGAAAAGCGGCCGTCATGGCCGAATCGCTGCCCTCTTGCTTCTTCCGACGATCGCGCTGGGCGATCAGTTGAACAGTTCGGTTCTTAAGTTTATCATCGAGCGGCCGCGCCCCTGCCATGAACTCGCGAATGTCCATCTCCTTGTTAGCTGTGGAAGCGGTTATTCATTTCCGTCATCGCACGCTGTTAATAATTTTGCCGCGGCGATCGTGCTCGCGTACTTCCTGCCCAGATGGTCCTGGGCGTTCTTCTCCTTCGCCGCTCTGGTCGCGTTTTCCCGTGTCTACGTAGGAGTCCACTATCCTTCCGATGTCGTTGCAGGTACAGTGATCGGATTAGCGATCGGGGGAGGGGTCATCATTGTGTTCCGCCAGGTTGAAGAGTGGTGGGCCCGACGGAGGCATTTCTCAAGGGCGGTCCGGAGATGAAGACCCAGGCTTCGGAACCTCTCCCCATGGATGGTGCGTGGCATCGTTTCGCTCTCGCTGCTTCTTCTGGAATAATGCTGGGCGCATCATTTCCCCCTTCACCCATCCATTCGCTTGCGTACGTGAGTCTCATTCCGCTTCTCCTTCTGATGGAGACGCTGGAAGGAACGTGGAGGATGCTGCGCTACTCCTATGTGACGTTCTTCATTTTTCACGCCTTGACGCTTTACTGGATTGGGGGATTTGTCGTAGGAAAGGATGCCTGGATGATGATCGCCGGTGCGGCCGTGCTCATCATTCATCCGATGTTCTATTGGCTGATCATACTTTCCTATGTCAGGGTGCGCCAACGACTCGGGCTCGTTGCCGGTCTGACGTTCCTGCCTTTCGTCTGGATCAGCTACGAGTATTCTCACTCTTTGAGCGAATTCTCCTTTCCGTGGATCACGCTGGGCAACAGTCAGGCCTACGATTTGCCGCGTATCCAGATAGCGGAATTCACATCGACATACGGAGTTTCTTTCCTGATCCTCTGCTTCAATGTCATCGGATTTGTCCTCATCACCAAACTGGCCACGAGAAGCTGGAAATTCCGTTCACGATCCGCCGCAATGGCACTTCTTGCTCTGCTCGTTCTTTATTTTGGGCCATGGATCTACGGAATGGTCCGAATGGCACCATATGAGACGCCAAATGCTGTGAGCGCACTTCGTGTGGGAGTCGTTCAACTGAATATCGATCCTTGGGAGAAGTGGCATTCGGGAAATGAGAGTCCATGGGTTTCATACGAGAAGCAACTGGCCGACTACATTCGCGAGACGAAATCTCTCGCTGGACAAGATCTGGATCTGGTTGTCTGGCCGGAAACGGCGATTCCATTCCCAATAATGCTCCCCGGCAATCAGATGTATTGGAGCTGGCTCCGCGGAAACCTGGATTCAACGCGGAGCGCAGTGCTCACCGGATTAGCATACACGGTTTTCTATGACAGCGCGCATGCGCCAGCTACAGCATCCCGGGCTCGG
>JACVXU010000245.1 GCA_015661185.1 Bacteroidota bacterium | reverse complement strand
CGCATCCAAACATCGCTGCCGCGCAGTCGTTCCACAATAACGGCGGTATGATTCTGCGCGGACCGGGAGCGCAAACAGATCTCCGTACCTATAGTCCGATCGACATCCAGACATACGATTTTCTCGGTAAGCTCGGCGAAGAAATGCTCCCCGGATACAAGTACATGATCCTCTACAAGGATCTGTACACCGTCTATGGTGGAGAAATCGACTGGTTGTACGGCGCCCGGGGCATCGTCACGTTCTCGAACGAATTGTGGACGAACTTCGACTACTTCCGTCGTCAGAGGGAGGAAAGTGAAAACCCGCGCGACAGAAGCACGTTGTACCGCTTCGACAAGATCCTCCTGTTTGAAGAAGGTGTCGTGCCATGGAAGAAAGTCAATCATCCCCAGTACGGAGAGGTCGAAGTCGGAGGATTCAAGAAAGCGTGGACCCGCACCGCGCCTTCATTCATGATTGAAGACATGTGTCACCGTAACATGGCCTTTACGTTGTTCCACCTCTATCACACGCCGAAAGTGGAAGTCGACAGCGTTTCGACGAAGACACTGCCGGGTGGATTGACAGAGGTTTCCGCCATCATCACAAACACGCGGGTGATTCCGACGCACACGCTCCAGGATTCAAGGAACAAGATCACCCGTCCCGATTGGGTGACATTGACCGGAGGAAAGGTGATATCGGGAGGCATTCTCCAGAATCGTTTCCTGGGCATCGCGCAGGAACAGAAACATCATCCCGAGCGGCTTGAGATTGAAAGCATTCCTGGCGTCGGAGCTGTGTACGTGCGGTGGCTTGTTGAGGGGAAGGGACCGTTCACGGTGACTATGGACTCCGAAAAGGGGGGAAAGAGCTCGCTTCGGTCGCGATGACGATCATCCGGAAGAAGACGAAAGCACGAAAGCCGAAATCCTAAATACGAAACAAATTCGAATCACGAACTCATAAATTCGAAATGAGGGACAATGTTCACTACACAGCATCACTACTCACGAGGAGTCGACATGAGACAAAGAATCCACGGCAGATATCTGATTCTCTCTTTCTTGCTTATGGTGCTTGCCGTTCTCGCATCGGCACAGCAAAAGAAGAGACTGACATTCGACCAGGTCTATCGCGGTGCAGAGACAGGGCTGTTTAATCCAATGCCCACCATCACAGGATGGGAGGACGACACCCACTATCTCGAGACGAGAAGAAAAGAGGGTGAACCGGCGAAGTACTACTCCGTAGACGCGAAGTCCGGAAAAGAGAAGGAAGTTCCGTCCAAAACTCCGGATCTGAGTCAATTCAAAGACGTCGTCGGATCGGATGTCAACGTGAATTTCTCCGCGACATCCAACGATGCACGGACAAAGCTGATCTATGTGAAAGACAAAGATCTCTACTTCCTGAACACCGCGACGAAAGAGTTCAAGCGGCTGACGCAAACTCCGTCGGAAGAGAAGAATCCGACGCTCTCGCCGGATGGCAACTATGTCGCTTTCACACGTGACAACAACCTGTTCGCCATCGATCTCGGAGCGGGAAAGGAAATCCAATACACCACAGACGGCAGCAAGTTCATTTATAACGGATATTCATCGTGGGTGTATATGGAGGAGATCCTCGGTCGGGCCACGCGCTACAAGGCTTTCTGGTGGTCGCCGGACAGCAAGAAGCTGGCATTCATGCGCTTCGATGATGCGAAAGTTCCGGTGTTCCCGCTCTATAACTCGGAAGGGACGCATGGATTTCTGGAGGAAACCCCGTACCCGAAGCCGGGTGATCCGAATCCGGATGTGCGCGTCGGCATTCTGCCGGTTACCGGAGGGACGGTCATCTGGGCCGACTTCAATGAAAAGAATGATCAGTATTTCGGCAATCCCTTCTGGACACCCGACAGCAAAGAGCTTTGGATTCAGTGGATGAACCGTGGACAGGATACGCTCACGGTGTACGGTATGGATATGGGAACGGCGAGAATTCGTCGGGTGTATTCGGAGTACCAACCGTCGTGGGTTGAATGGTTCGACAAAATCGAATTCCTGAAAGACAACAAGGGCTTCATCGTCAAAACCGACAAGGATGGTTGGATGCATCTCTATTTTTATGGGATGGACGGCAAGCTCAAGAATCGCATCACCGAAGGCAAGTGGCAGGTGTCGAATGTCGTTCTGGTTGATGAGGATGAAAGCCTTCTTTATTTCACAGCGAGGAAAGAAGCGTCGACCCGAACCGACTTTTACAGGATCAAGATGAATGGAAAGGGTCTGACCCGACTCACGTTCGGTGACTTTACGCACAATGTGCGCCTGTCGCCGAAAGGCAGCTATTTCATCACAACATATTCGAATGTTTCGACACCGGAGAAAATGGCTGTCTGCAATGACGATGGAAAAGTTCTTCGTGAGATCGGAAACGGCAAAGGCAAGGAGTTTGACAACTACGAGCTTGCCAGGACGGAGCTTGTCAGGTTCAATACTCCGGACGGATACGATCTTCCTGTAACGATTACGCTGCCGCTGGATCTCGATCCGAACAAGAAATACCCGGTCTTGATCAGTATTTATGGCGGGCCCAATTCCGGTACCGTATTCGATGGCTGGAGGGGGATCGGCGCCCAGTGGTGGGCGTCGCAAGGGATGATACAGATAGCGGTTGATCACCGCGCATCGGGACATTTTGGAAAGGAAGGTGTTGCCCTGATGCACCGCAATCTCGGAAAATGGGAAATGAATGATTATATCGAATGCGTCAAATGGTTGAGGACCAGGTCATATGTGGATGAGAAGAAGGTCTGCATCACCGGTGGGAGCTATGGAGGGTACGTCACGGCTATGGCGTTGACGGCCGGCGCCGACTATTTCACGCACGGCATCGCCAGCTCCTCGGTGACAGACTGGCGCCTGTATGACACGCATTACGTGGAGCGGTTCATGGATACTCCAGCGGAAAACCCCGAAGGGTACAAAAATGGCTCGGCGATGACCTATGCGCACAAGTACAAGGGATTGCTCCGCATTGTGCACGGAACAATGGATGACAACGTCCACATGCAAAACAGCATCCAGCTCGTCGATACGCTCGAGAACCTTGGAAAGCATTTTGAATTCGCGGTCTATCCCGGCGGCAGACATGGCTGGGGCGGCGCCAAAGGCGTTCACTCCCGTGTCGAGGCTGCGCGATTCTATTACCGGTACTTGCTTGAGAAGCCGTTTCCAGAAGAAGAATACGCTAAGCTGTACCAGATGGGCGGATCTGGCGGTCGGCCGGGTGGTGGTCGTCCAAGATAATGCGTTGGGCGAAGCGATGCTGCGCCCAACAAGTCTTACCTATCAAAGGCCGCGGGCGTTCCCCCGCGGCTTTATTTTTCGGAGAATCGGTCAGCCAGGTTGAAGAAATCGATGCTCAACGAAGACTGCAGAAGATGACTGTATTTCGAGGGGATTCATGCTATTCTCGTCGGGATGTTCAATTGAACATCCCGACGAAGTGAGCATTCCAACGAATTGGACATTCGAATAATTCCGCGTTACATTCAAGCCAGATGAATCAATCTGAATTGTCCACCATTGCTTCCCGCGCCCGCAGGATCGTAGAGATCCTCGCCGGCAAGTATCCATCGCGTCACGGCGGATATGCCGAAACGCTCAACGCCGCCGCCGATTTCATCGATCAGGAATTCCAGGCGCTTGGCTTTGTCGTGGAATCACACTTCTACGAATGCGATGAAGCAAAGGTACGCAACCTGATTGTCGAGAAGAAGGGGAGCATGCCGGAGCTATCGTGTATTGTTGTTGGCGCACACTATGACACGGTTGTCGGCACACCGGGGGCGGACGATAACGCGAGCGGCATAGCCGGACTCCTGGAGCTCGCGCGCCTTTTGAAGGACCATCCAAATAGGCGCACGATCAAGTTTGTAGCCTTCCCTCATGAAGAGCCGCCGTACTTTTTCACTCATCTGATGGGGAGCCGCCAGTATGCAAAAAAGCTCAAGCAGGAAGGGCAAAACGTACTGGTGATGCTTGCGTTGGAGATGCTTGCCTTTGCAGGTGAGAAGTACGACCAGTTGTATCCAGCTCCCTTGATGCGTGCTCTTGGACGCTATCCGAAGTACGGGAACTTCATCGCCCTCGTCGGGAATCTGCGAAGTATCCGGATGATGTCCATCGTGCGGAGGACGATGCGTCAGCGAGGCACCATCGGCGTCGAAAGTCTCAGCGCCCCCGGATTCATCCCGCCACTTTTTCTCTCTGATCACTCCTCATTCTGGAACGCCGGCTTTCCGGCGTTGATGGTTACTGATACAGCCTTCCTCCGCAATCCACACTATCACAGAGAAAGCGACACGGCCGACACGCTGAACTACACCTTTCTTGCGGAAGTAATCGCTCTGGTCTACAGTGCCGTCTTGACGCTTGACGAAGTGGAATAGTCCTCCCTTTTCGATTTCATACGGAATTCCCGAGGCACTTCCGTAACGCTATCTCCAGTTCAACGTGAAATCGGAGGGTAAAGCATAGGTAAGCGAATCGAGAGTGTATGCGCCGAACATTCCCCAGCCCCCGCTCACATTCGAATATTCGGGCTCGTCGAGCCGGACTGAGACCGGGTCGCGAAATCCGTTCACTGTATTGTAGTAGTTGTACACGTTCTGTTCGCACTGCAGAACGCGGAGCACGACGCGCTTGAATGTCACCTGCTTGCGCGGATAACGCTCGAGCACTTTCACCAGCGTGCTGACATACGCCTGATGGACGTAAGTCGTCCCAGTCTGTCGAATCTGAACACGACGGAGCTCCGGGTACGTAACCCTCTTTTTCAACGCAAGGAACGACCTTGACAACAGAAGAACACAATGATACATTGTTCAGTTAACTGGCACCTGCAAGCACGCCACCTGCCACACGTTTCGGCACTCATTTGCAACGCATTTGCTGGAAGAGGGTTATGATATCCGAGGGGACGAGAGGCTGGGCATGTTATGCCGAAACCGTGTAACACTCTTGCGAGTGAGCTGATCGGCGATAGCTTGTTTGCACATAACGCTTTTGGGAATTCTAACTGCGGCGTGTTATGCGGATTGCAGACTGGTGTTCTGGGTATTAGGCGGATCAATCTAATCAATGTTAGGCGGCCTGCATCAAGAAAGGAGTGCAATTATGACCAAGTCGTGGCGCGTTGTAACCCTTCTCCTCTGGGCCCTTCCATTTATCCAGAACGTAGGTCATTCGCTTCATAGACGTCTCCAGATCACCGAATCACCAAATCACCAAATCACGAGATCACCAGAT
>JACVXU010000244.1 GCA_015661185.1 Bacteroidota bacterium | reverse complement strand
GCGAAGCTAAGGACTACGAGGGCGAGAACTACGATTGACTTTTTCATTGTGGACTCCAAGTTAGTATTTTTATTTGTTAGTTTCATTCTGTCTTAGTATCATACAAGTGGCGTGCCAAACTGAATACTGCACAGATAGCCTGATTTCACGATGTATCTGCACCGCCCCTGTATCACTGTGATACCAGTGCCCCGGAATGAGATACAAGCTCAATCCGGCTTGATACCGAGAAACCATCGATTTGGCTGGTTTTCTTGCTTTCGCGGCATTCACAAGGTGGCAAACGCCTCGATAAGATCGATAGTCAACGTTCGTAACTAACACGCTTCAGAGCCGTAAATGCGACAGATGTGACCAGAACCGGTGTCAGAAACCCCCTTAAGGTCATTGCGAGCGCAGCCCCGGCCTGTCCGCCGAAGTGGCAACGAAGGCGGAAGGGGCGGAGCGCAGCCTGCCCGCCTCCGCGAATCCAAGAGGGCAGGCGGGCAATCTCACACAAACATTGGTTCAATTTTGAGATTGTCCGCCTTCTAGGATCCCGCATCAAGGCGGATCCCCGCCTGCCACACTAGTGCGTAAAGGGCGGGCAGGCAAAGAGCGGGACTTTGGCACAAATCGCCTCGCAATGGATGTGCTTATTTTTGAGATGGCCTCTAACCAGTACTTTCCATTCAATGATCCCCAATATCAAGGAGATACACGTTATGGTTCGTTCCCTGGTACTGATTCTCCTACTCTGCGTGATCACTCCTGCCCTCCTGGCGCAGGTTGACGCGAGAATACTGCAGTATCCCGATGTGTCTCAGACTCAAATTGTGTTTTCCTATGCCGGTGATTTGTGGGTTGTGGCGAAGCAGGGAGGAACAGCCCTGAAGCTCAGTTCTCCGCGCGGTCAGGAACTCTATCCTCATTTCTCGCCCGACGGATCACGGATCGCCTTTAGCGCGAATTATGATGGCAACCTGGAGGTGTATGCTATTCCGACAATGGGGGGGATGCCGACGCGCGTCACCTATCACGGCATGAGCGACCGCCTTGTCGATTGGTATCCTGACGGAAGCAAGCTGCTTTTCGTCTCGTCCATGAACAGCGGCCGCCAGCGGTACGATCAATTCTATAGTGTGCCACCGGCAGGCGGGCTGCCCGAGCAGCTTCCCGTTCCTTATGGCGAAATGGCGTCTCTGTCACCCGATGGCAAAAAGATCGCCTATACGTCGCTGACGCAGGCGTTCCGAACTTGGAAACGCTACCGCGGTGGGTGGTCGGCTGACATCATCGTATTCGATCTCGAGAGGAAATCCTCGGAGGTGGTCGCTGCGGATCCGGCCAATGATGAGTTCCCGATGTGGCATGGCAAGACGATCTACTTTCTCTCCGACCGCGGAGCAGCCGCTCGCGCGAACATCTGGTCATACAATCTGGAAACGAAACAGGTGAAGCAGATTACAAAATTCTCCGATTACGATATCCACTTCCCCTCTATCGGTCCGTCGGACATCGTGTTCGAAAAGGGGGGCAAGCTGTACTTGCTGACCCTCACCAACGAATCGGTCCACGAGGTCAATGTCAAAGTCGTGACAGATGAGATTACACTCCTGCCGCGCGCGCAGAATGCAAGCAAGTCAATTCAGAGTGTCTCGATTGCTCCCGACGGCAAGCGGGCACTCTTCGAAGCCCGGGGGGAGGTCTTTTCCGTACCTGCGGAATATGGCCCTGTCATCAATCTGACGCGAAGTCCCGGTTCCGCCGAGCGCTATCCGGCGTGGTCACCGGACGGAAGATACGTGGCCTACTGGAGCGACAAGTCCGGCGAGTACGAACTGACACTTCTCGATCTGACAAATCCCGGCGTCGAGAAGAAGGTCACGTCGTACGGTCCCGGATTCCGCTACAATGTGTACTGGTCACCGAACAGCAAGATGATCGCGTTCATCGATAAAGCGATGAAAATCCAGGTGTATGATGTCGATAAGAACAAGACAGTGCAGGTCGATCAACAGCTCTTCTCCTACCAGGGCGCGCTGAATTCATTCGGCGTGAGCTGGTCGCCGGACAGCCGCTGGATTGCGTACGGGCGCGACCTCGAAAACCGAAGCTCAGGCATCTTCCTCTTTGATACGAAGGAAGAAAAATCCACGCAGCTCACATCGGGATTCTATCAGGACTCGAGTCCATCGTTCGATCCCGACGGGAAATATCTCTACTTCCTGACGGGTCGCACGTTGAATCCGATCTACTCCGACATGGACAATACCTGGATCTATCCGAACACAACAAATCTTGCTGCGGCAACGCTTTTGGAGGAAACCCCATCTCCGCTTGCGCCGCGTAACGACTCGACGCTTGTGAAGAAGGAGGAGCCGAAGAAAGAGGAACCAAAGGACAAAGACAAGGACAAGGACAAGAAGGAAGAGAAACCCAAGGAGACAAAGATCACACTTACGGGATTCGAGCAGCGTGTTGTGCTTCTGCCGCCAACTGCGGGAAATTTCGGAGAGATCCGTGGGATTTCGGGAAAAGTGCTTTTCCATCGCGCGCCCAACGCAGGCTCCGCAGACAAGAAAAAGCCTTTGATGTACTACGACCTCGACAAGCGTGAAGAGAAGACCGTTGTGGATGACGTCGATATGGTCGATGTCAGCGCGGATGGCAAGAAGGTGCTGGTCGGGAAGTCGGGGAGCTATTCCATCATCGACGTGGGAGAGAACCAGAAGCTCGACAAGAAGATGCCGACGTCGCAGCTTGACATGACCGTCGATCCCAAAGCGGAATGGAAACAGATCTTTACCGATGTGTGGCGGTTCGACCGGGATTTCTTCTATGATCCGAACATGCATGGAGTCGACTGGAGTGATTTGAGAGTCCGCTACGGCAAATTGCTTGACAATGCCGTAACGCGTTGGGATGTCAATTTCGTGATCGGAGAGCTGATGTCGGAGCTCAACTCGTCCCACACGTACCGCGGAGGCGGCGATCTGGAAGAGGGAGATGTGCGCAATTTCGGATACCTGGGTGTCGATTGGGAACTCGCCAGCGGTGCGTATCGTATCAAGAACATCGTCGCCGATGCACCTTGGGATACCGAAGTCCGGTCCCCGCTGGCTCAGCCGGGCGTCAATGTCCATAAAGGCGACTATGTCCTTGCCGTGAACGGTCAGCGAATCGACGTGACAAAGGCACCGTGGGCTGCATTCGCGGGGCTGGACAACAAGACGGTGGAGGTTACGGTCAACTCGATGCCGACAGTGGACAAGGCCCGCACGGTTCTTGTCCAAACGATCTCTGACGAAACGCGACTGCGCCATCTCGCCTGGATCGAATCTAATCGCAAGCGGGTCGAAGAAGCCACCAACGGCCGAATCGGATACATCTATGTGCCGAGCACGGGGATCGACGGGCAAACGGAACTCGTTCGTCAGTTTGCGGCTCAGTTTAACAAAGAGGGCCTGATCATAGACGAGCGGTTCAACAGCGGCGGACAAATTCCCGACCGCTTCATCGAGCTTCTGAATCGCAAGCCGCTCGCGTTCTGGGCGGTACGCGACGGCAAGAACTGGCAATGGCCGGTCTATGCCAACTTCGGTCCCAAGGTGATGCTCATCAATGGCTGGAGCGGCTCGGGGGGCGATGCGTTCCCTGATTACTTCCGGAAGGCTGGCCTCGGTCCTTTGATTGGGATGCGCACGTGGGGTGGACTCATCGGCATCACAGGTGCTCCGGCTCTTGTCGATGGCGGGTCGGTCTCTGTCCCGACGTTTCGCATGTATAATCCGGATGGGACGTGGTTCAGGGAAGGACACGGAGTCGATCCCGATATTGAAGTTGTGGACGACCCTGCGCAGCTGGCGAAAGGGATAGATCCGCAGCTCGAACGCGGCATACAGGAAATCATGAAGTTGGTGAATGCAAAGCCGTTCGTTGCACCGAAACAGCCGGCGTATGAAAAGCGATAAGGTTCGATAACAAAGAAAGCGACGTCTCATTCCTCTTGTTGTCCGACAGTTGACTTGCCCGCCGATCTTAATGGCGGGACTGTCGGACATGGGCATCTTCGACAGATTATCTGTCGAAGAACTGTTTCTTCTTTTGAGGTCGGGGCTAATGGCAGATTCCCCGTTCAGGTGTCGTTTTTCATTGCCATCGAGTTTTTCCCGCTAGTAAACAAGAAGAAAGCTCTCACCAAGCCCGCTGATATCTTCCAAAACGACAAGAAACATCCGAGTGACGTAGATCTGAGGAAGAAATTGCGGCGATCGTACAAGCTATTCGAGGAAACGCTTTGTGAGTTTGACAAGAGCAATTATGAGGTCGACTTGGTGTCGGAACTTCTAAGGATAAAGATTAAGAACTGAGTGTCCGGAAAATCAGACTCGGTTCAGTCAGACTGTTCTGACTGTTCCCAGGCCCTGCCGCACTCCTTTTTGTTAACGCTCCTTTTCGGTGCATAGGTTGATTTCGGCTCGATTGTTGCCTACCTTCGCGAGAAGCATAATAGACCCCAGAACCGTTCAGTGAGATGGGGATGAAGTTGCGGAAGAACCTCTGGATTCGTAAAACGAAGATGGAGGTTCGTTCGTTTTTGGAGGGATGGTGGAGAATTCGCATCCCCGTCCGGTGACAGTAAAAGATGGGTTTGACTATTGGAGGCGAATCCGGTGCGTGAAGAATCCAATGGAAATTGGGTGCGATACATCGAGGCAGTGTACCAAGTTCTCGGGGATGTTTTCTATTGGAGCCCCGATGGAAAGCATCCCGACAAAGAATTCGGGACAAGTAGTGGTAAACGTTTTGCCTGAACGTTAGCTGCCATTGGCTTTGTCAGATGGGAACCCACCATTCAGCGGAGGCTGCGACATGATCGGTCAAACAATTTCCCACTACAAGATTCTTGAGAAGTTCGGTGAGGGCGGACCTGCCCGCCGTAGCCCAATTCAAAAACTGACGGAAATTCTATGATAGGTACAACGATCTCTCATTACAAGATCTTGGAGAAACTGGGCGAAGGCGGGATGGGTGTTGTCTACAAGGCCCACGACACCAAGCTGGACCGCCTGGTGGCGCTCAAGTTTCTCCCGACTCAACTCGCTGCCAGCGAGCAGGACAAGCAGCGTTTTACCCATGAAGCCAAGGCCGCATCCGCTCTTGACCATCCGAATATCTGCAACGTTCACGAGATTGATGAATCGCCTGATGGACAAGTCTTCATCGTCATGGCGATCTATGAAGGTACTCCACTCAACAGAAAGATCGAGAAAGGCCCCCTCAAGATAGACGAAGCCGTGG
>JACVXU010000243.1 GCA_015661185.1 Bacteroidota bacterium | reverse complement strand
TCTGAGAAATCTGGTTGATAGCTAAGCGACAGGCTCGGTGTGACGGTATGTCGAATTGCCGTGATTCCAAACACCTGTGGCTGCACAATCCCGAAAAAAACGTGTGGAGGCGGAAAGTCCAGTCGAAAACGTTCTCACGGCTCTGAACCCGTTGATGTCCCGCACAATCAATGTATCACGACCATCCCTCCTCTCAAATCCCTGCTCGACACTCTTGCTAGACCATTTCTCATTGTAACCGATGAACGGAGAGATCGAGACGTGCCCAGCTTTCGGAGAAGCGTTGATATTGATTTGATGGTTGATGCCTCCCCGCGCGTCGTTTTGTTCAACGGTGGCACCGTCCACGGTCAAGAAACGCTTCGACCGGTTCAGCTGACCTTGAGCGTTGTAGCTCACCCCAATCATCTCATACCAGCTGTGCTCCGTGCTCAGGTCACTCGCAGATCCCCGGGGTTTCGATGTTCCTCTGAACGGAAAGAACTGCCCCTGGTTGAACGAAAAGGAGGGGAGTCGCTCTTCCACATCTTTGGTGGAAAGATTCTGATCCCGATAAAGGTTCAGTGTCAGGCTTCGGTTGCCTTCTTCCCACGTCTTCGAGAGCGTGGCGTTCGACACGATGTTCTGCCGCAAGATCTCATCGAGGTTTGAACTCACATTCCGGAAGAAACTGCCTGACGAAAACGAGAAGTTGACATCGAGCCTTGCGGTGGGATCGATCTGCTGGTTATGATTGATCTGAATGTTGTAATCCCGTTGTTCCGAGCGACCGGGGTCGCCTTCTTCCCCGCTGTGAAGGTTTGTGAAATTCACGGAAACGGATCCCGTGAAATCATATCGGAGCGCGTAGCGGAACATCGACCGGTTCAACCACCCGCCCCGCGCAAACCAATCGAATGTCGATGAGAGATCCAGGTAATCGTTGATTGCCCAATAGTAGCCGAAGTGACTGAGGTAGTGCCCCCGGCGGGAATCGGCTCCGTATGCCGGTGCAATAATTCCTGACCGCCTGCCGGATTCATTCGGAAAAACCCCGAACGGCAGTGCAAAGATCGGGACATCTGCAATGTAGAAATATACCGGCTCTGCGACCACCTGATTTCGCAGGGTGACCTTCATCCTGGGGCTGTAGAAATAGTAGTGCGGATGCTCCGCGTCGCACGTCGTGTAACGTCCGCCGGCGACGTAGAGGACATCGCGCTCCACTTTCTTGATCTCCTCGCCGTGATAGTATCCCTGCTCAATTTCGGTGTCGCCAACGCTGATCTTTCCCTTCTGAGTCCGGAAGTTGTAGCCGATCCGCGATCCGTTGTATGTCTCCCCTCCATCCACAAGAACGGGGGCGCCAATCACTTTCTTTCCTGTCTTGCCAGATGTGTCGGGGATGCCCTGTGCGTTCAGCGTGGACGTGTCCCAATTGACATCGACCCGCTCCGCTTTGAGTCCGATTGCCTGGTATCTGAGTTCACTTTTGCCGTACAGGTTCATGAGCCGCGTGCTCATGGAGTAGACGATCGAATCCTTCGCCAGGTAAGTCACGACCGTATCAACACCGGATGTCGTCGATGCGACGCTGTCACGGTCCGGGGACGTCGTGCGGGTTGTATCCCGCTCAGCAACCACAAGAGACTGTGCAGTCAGCGTTTTGAAAGGAACATGACACGCGAGAAGGAACAGGAAGGGAAGTATTTGTACGGTAGGGAGTTTCATCCCGGGAACCCCACCTCACATCACCAGGCCGGCAGCACCGAGGAGCCCGGCATCGTTGCCGAGTTGGGCAGGAAGTACCCGGATGTCCTTTCGAAGCGGTCTGAGGACGTGCTGAACAACAGAGTCTTGCACCGCCTTCATAACAAAGCCCCCCGAAGCCGAGATTCCACCGCCGATGATGCTCACCCGCAGATCCATAATATTCATAACTCCCGCAAGCGCGACACCGAGCAGTTGTCCTGCTTCAACGAGGATCTCACGAGCAAGTGTATCTCCTTCGTTTGCAGCTTGCGAGATATAGACGGGTTCGATCTTCGAAAAGTCACCTCCAACGAGCTGGAGAATTCTCGAGTCAGGGTGGGCCTGGAGGCGTTGCGCCGTCCGTTGCGAGAGATATCGCTGACCGACATACGCCTCAACGCATCCCACGTTGCCGCAATTGCATCGCGGTCCGTTGTAGTCGATCGAGACATGGCCGATTTCACCGGCGCCGCCAGTCGGGCCGCGGAAAATCTTGTGGTTCAGGATGATCCCACCGCCAACCCCCGTTCCCCAGATAACGAAGAGGAAATTCGGGTACTGGACACCGGCGCCGAATTTCGATTCCGCGATCGCTGCGGCATTCGCATCATTTTCGACACCGATGGAGATTGCCGGAAAGAGCTTGCTGAGTTCGCTTTTCAGGGGCACTTCATCCCAATCGACAAAATTGGGAGGGGCCTTGACAACGCCTTCGTCATCGACAACCCCCGGAGAACCAATGCCGATGCCCCCGACCCGTGCACCGTCGGTGTGCTTCAAAGCATCCTGGACAGAAGCGCGAATCTGCTGGATGACCGTTGCGGGGCCTTCGCCGGCGTACGTGGGGAATTTGTTGTTGTAAAGGATCGATCCATCGGCAGAGACGACGCCAGCCTTGATCGTCGTGCCGCCGAGGTCGACGCCGATAACAATGTTTGACTTCGGGTTGTCCATACGGAAGGCAAGCTAAGAAAAATTCGCCTTGAAATAAACCTCAAAACACATGCCACACGCCAACAATGGAAAAGGGTATTTGCCTTCTCAGACAAATACCCTTTCCAGAGAAAATGCTCGGGTTATGATACTATTTCATGAGAATCATTCTCTTCGTCGCAGTGAAGTTCGAGGTCTTCAGGGAGTAGAAGTAGACACCCGAAGGAAGCTGCAAATCCCGGGCATCACGGCCGTTCCACTTTACTGCGTGCGTTCCGGCAGCAAGTGTGCCATCGACCAGTGTCATGATTTTCTGACCGAGCAGGTTATAGATTATCAGTGAGACCTTTCCGGCCTGCGGAAGAGCGAATAGAATCTGCGTTGACGGGTTAAACGGATTCGGATAATTCTGTTCAAGCACAAACTCTGCAGGCATAACAGGATCGGTCTCCACAGGTGTAACAGCAGCATCGATGATTAGCGGCGCCACCGTTGAAGGGATGGCCGCTCCCGTGACAGGGTCATAGGTCGGAGTTGCTGTTGTTGAAGCCGTCGAATAGTCCAGCTTGTCGACCGTCACGGTGTAGGTACCGGGCGCAAGCTCGGAGACTGTGAACGATCCGTCGGTATTCGTCACACCATATCCCGCAACCTGTCCTGACGCGTTTTCTACCGCATAAACCAATGATCCTTCAATTCCAACGGTTGTGCTGAGCTTTCCGAGTGAACCCGGCATTGTCGCAGACTGGACGCTACCGCGAATTGATGAGTAGCCGGTGGCAGATCTCAGCATTGGCACGACGTAGATCGTAATTCCTGTAACGGTTGTCCCATTGACATTCACCTTTGTTGCCTTGCGCCATTCCCTGGTCGGACCGCTCACGAAATAGAATGACGGTACGTAATGACCGAGTGGCAGCGCAAGAACGATGTAGTCGCCGGGCGGCAAGTTGGCAAGCGAGTAGGCACCGACTGAGTCTGTATCAGTCACGTAGGCCCGCGGAGTGATGAGCGTGTCTTTGCCGTTGACGAGGAATCGATAGCCAATGATTCTTGAAACCACACCGCCGCGGCTCACGGAATCGACAACCGATCCTGTGATCTTGCCATACGCCACAGGGAGGAATGGCCTCAACGAAAAATTGATGTTCTCCGTATTCGCCGTCAGCTTGATGATGTCGGCAGAGAGCAGATCGCTCCGATTGTTGTAGAACATCTTGTAGAAACCTGATGCCTCCGCTTGCGCGATATAGGATCCTTGCGGCAGCTTGAGGGAATAGCGGCCGAGGGAATCCGTCTTAGCCTTCAGCACGTAAGTGGAGTTTCCGTCCAGCCTGAAGTCAGACAAATCATCGCTCCCCATCCCCATTCCCAGGCTTCTCGGCACCGACATTCCCGTTGGGCCGCCGAGCATCATTGCCCATGCCTGCCCGAGATCGAACAAGTCGCGATGATCACTGTCTTTGGACCAATCGTCATCGCTGGACCGCGATGAGTTGAATCCGAAGGAGGACACCGTGAATGCCACCGCGGCGTTCTTCAGCGGCTTCTTTGAGGTATCTGTGACAGTTCCGCTGACTGAGAAGATCGGAATAACCACTTTCGACTTGAGTTTAAAGTTCACGGTGACGACAACGCTGTCTTTGACAACAATGGGTTTCGCAGAGGCCGTCGTCGTCGCACCATCGTACCATTGTTCCAGGTAGTCTCCCTTCATCGGGACGGCGCGCGCCAGGTATGTTCCAAGGTCAATTTTTGCAATCGAGTACTTGCCTAGCGAATCAGTGGGTGCATTGTACTCGAAGTGATCCGCAGTGTTCTGTCCATAGAGCCGGACTGTCACTCGGGCAATCGGCTTACCGGTTGTATCCGTCACGATGCCAGCGATGGCGCCGGATGGACCTGTGACTGTCACATAGAACTGCTGGTTCGCCTTGCCGCCCTTACTAGAAAAAACTGTCACAAGAACGCCGTAAATCCCCTTTCGCTCCGGCGTCCACTTGATCAGACCCAAGGTATCGATGACCATCCCTGACGGTTTCGAGAGCGATGCGAATTTGAGTTTCGCGGTGGAATCGGAGGACACGGCCCGAACCTGATATGTATATGGCGTGCCTGCTCTGCCCGTCTTCACCGGCTCGGAAGTGATCCTCACGACATCAATTCTTGGTACAACATAAAACATCACCGTCACCGTATTGCTGCGGAGCGTGCTCCCGCCCTTCATCTTCGCCTCCACATAGTAGAGGTAGACCGGTGGAACGGAGCTCGCGGGCGGCGTATCGACTTTTGAATTGGAATTCGTCGAGTCAATCCTGGTGAATGTCAACGCATTTGGAAGTGAGGCGCGGTATACAAGATAGTAACGGACAGAGTCGCCTGGCGGACGAGACCACTTCATTTCCACCCTTCCTTCGAAACCTACAAACGCGTTAAGCGCTGATCACTCCACACATGGCAATCAGCACGATTACGAGCAGTCCTTTTCGTATCATAGCCTGTTCCCCCTCTTCTTTTCATTGGATGAATGGTCCATTCGCGGTACGAGAGCCTGCGAATCAGTTTTTTGAGATTGAGATAATTTCGTCTACCCCCGGATAGGATTCATTGACCGTCATCACGCGACCCTGCGGCTGCCACACCAGCGTTGCTCGCTTTTCTCATGACAACTTTGCTCCAGAAAGGTTTACCCGATGAAGTTATTGGTCAAATTCCCCTTATTTGAACGACTTAACGCGGGTCTTCGACGCCCCCGTTCCCCTTCAGGCTCGGTCGTTACCAGAAGCGGTCAAACCCCTAGAACGCTACTTTGAGCGTCACAACCGATGATTTGTTCGTCGTGACCCTTACACTCTTCCCATCGATTCGGGCAGGTTCCCGATCTTCTTCCAGAAAATTCGAAATCGTTGCACGCTTGGGCTGGCGTGGGAATGTCACAACCGCCTCCGATCCCTCACCTTTCGCATCGTACCACTGCACGATCCATGCATCCCCCTCCTCCGCCTTTTTCAAGCCCGTGAGAACGAGGTTCGATGGCGTGATTTGAACGAAGGACTGTTGTTGGGGCAAGTCCCCCTTGTGTGCGTCTGTCAGGATCCCAATCAGCGGATAGTTGAACTCATATCCGCGCTGGACCGTGTTAGCTTCGCGCCAGGTGCCTTTGTGTGGGTAGAGTGCGTACTCGATCACATGCTTGCCACGGTCCGCCGTTGGATCGGGCCACTTCGGCGAACGGAGCAACGACAGACGGATGGTATTCCCTTTGATGTCGTACCCGTACTTGGAGTTGTTCAACAGGCTGACGCCATACCCTGCTCCGGAGAGATCCGCCCAGCATCGGGCCGGGACTTCGACTTTCGCCTTCTCCCAGCTGTTTCGAAGCTGCGTCGATCGTTGAATGGTTCCGTAGGGTATCTCGTACGTCGCGACGGTGTCACTGACCGAAAGGGGGAAAGCGACCTTCAGGAACGTCTTATCCTCCCACCAATCAACGTCGTTCCTGAAATCAATCCTGTCGATTCCGTTGTAGAGGATCACATCTTGCGTGAAGAATGAGCTCGGGTAGTCTTCAGTCGGAAAATCCTTTCTTGTCCCCGGCTTGAGATAGTCCCGATACAATCGGACAACAACCCTCACCGGTCCGCTTTCAACAACCTCCGCCTTTCTGAACGTTGAAGGGTACTGGACACCCGTCAGACCGACATTCCACGCATCCCACGCCGCCGGGTAGTCCGCAAGAAGCTGCAGTTCATTCCCCTGGCCGCTCAGCACCTCCTTGCCGTTGCGCTTATCGATAACGCTTCTGAGCCAGCCGGTCTTCGTATCAAGGGCAATGCTGAAGAATTGATTCTCCAGCCTTTCCGTCGATGCCACGAGCGCGACGGCTCCTCCCGCGGGCTTTTGTTTCTTCAATTGGTATGTCTTGTAGCCCATCGATGGAACGCCCTGTGCGATGAACATCACCTCTCGTTCATACCGGGCGATCTGTACACTTTGTGACGAGACTTCTTTTCCTCCCTCGTCTAGGACCGCATAGATCGTCTCATCCCCCTTCGGGAGTTTCATCTTCACGACATCAGTCCGGTCCCACGACAACGGATTGAACACGATGAGCGGCATTGCGTTGCGCATGTTCGATGTGTTCACATGCCGGGCAAGATAATGCAGGGCGCCGTTCAGTTCATACTTTCCGATCTCCTGTGCCTCCTGGTGCGTCTCTGCCGCATCGATGTAGACCTCCCTGATGCTGGAGCCCGGGAGAATATCGTGGAACTGATTGAAGAGAACCTTCTTCCAGGCCTCTTCAAGGGCATTTGAATTGTATTGCCTTCCCGAGAGGTTGGCCAAGCTCGAGAATTTCTCAGCATCGGTCAGGAGCACTTCGTTTGACCGATTGTACATCTTCATCTTCGCCTGCGTTGTGTACGTCCCCTGATGATACTCAAGGTAGAGCTCATCCTTCCAGACCGGGAGATCGCCCGTTTCGTGTTTCTTGATCCACTCCAGATAGCCGGTTGCACTACCAAACTCAATCTTCGGGAAAATGTCGAGCTTCTTGAATTGATCGATGCGTTCCATCATTTCGAGGGAGGGTCCGCCGCCATGGTCACCGACACCGAAGAGAACCATCATCTTGGTCAAACCAGTGTTGGCTTCAAATTGCCGGAGCCAATCGACAAGCTGAAATGCGTTCTTGACCTCGTTGACATAGTCAAACGGGAAATAGCTGAGGACGCGCGAGCCATCGGGCCCTTCCCACCAGAACAACCGATACGGAAACACATTGGTCTCATTCCATCCGATCTTCTGCGTGATGAACGCGTCAATGCCCGCCTGGGCGTAGAACTGCGGCATGTTCCAGTTGTAGCCGAATGAATCCGGGTTCCATCCGATCTTCACATCGACGCCGAGCTTCGCCTGGAAATACCGTTTCGCATACAAGAGTTGTCGGGCCCACGATTCCCCGCTCGGGATGTTGCAATCAGGCTCGATCCACATGCCGCCCATAACTTCCCATCGCCCATCTTTTATTCTCTCCTGAATGCGTTTGAAGAGGTCGGGGTAGAGTTTTTCGATCCAATCATAGTATGCCGCAGAACTCTGGGAGTAGGTCAGATCCGGGCGCGCATCCATGATATTCAGGACGGACGCAAACGTATTCTTGCACACCTCGATGGTTTCCTTTGATCGCCAGAGCCATGCCGCGTCGATGTGTGCGTTCGCGTCGAAGTAGATCGTGAAACGCTTGGCATACGCGTCAACCGGCAACAGCAACGTTCTTGCTTCCTTAAGGGTGAACTCGAATTTCTCGAGCGGACCCTCGATCAACGGCTTGAGATCAACTCGGGCTGCAGTCGATTGCAGGAGATCGTTGAGCCGCTTCTTTTGAGTCTTGTCCATTGACGATCTGTCTGTTCCGGGGTCGACGCGCTGGTTCGAACTTGTCTGGTACGTGTCGAAGCTCAAGAGCTTCTGACCCACCCGAAGGCTGAGGGAGAGGTTCTCAATCATGGATCGTATCGGCTTGAGTTCTTCGGAGGCAATCTGAGCACGCATCAGGCGCAGAGGTCCACCGGTGTTGATCGCCTTGATGACAACCAGGAATCGGTCGCTTGGTTTCGCGTTGCTCGTCAACTCGAACTCGCCGTCCCAGGGGAAATGCCCCTTGCTCACACCATTGACCCACAGGTATCCGTAATCATCGACCGACACCATGAACTTCATCGGTCCTTGGATGGCTTTGCCGAGGATTTTCGACGGGAGTACGATTTCTTTTCTCATCCAGCAGGAGTCCGGATAAATGTTCTGATTCAATTTGAGTATCTGCCAGCCGGAGTCATCAAATCCCAGTTGTGTCGGATCACCATTGGGCTTGAATGCTTTCAGGTCCGGGCTCACCTTCCAGTCATTGAACGATGCAAGAGACAAAGAGTCGAGGGCTTTGATGAGACGATCAACATTCGTCTGTGAGACAGCAACTAGCGGGAGAAGAACAAGGAGACATACTGTGGCAAAGGACTTCATGACCGAGCTCCTTTGTTTGTAAGATGGTGGGACGAACGTCTGAGCGATCGCCTGTAAAGTGTCGGAGTATTCAGGGAATTCTGGAGACGTACAGGTATTCTGTTGTTCGATGTAACGAATAACCACGCAACAATCGTGGGCAAAGTATGGATAGTTTGGCCGACTTACAAGATTGGAACTTCCTTGTTGAGATTCACCCAAAAAGTAAGGAGAATTACAGTTGTACATCCACGCTTTGCTGATTTGTTCCGCCAACTGCCGAGGAGAATAATTATGAGAACCGCCCGCGTAGGCTTCTTCGCATTGCTCTTGTTCAGCGTCGGCCTTTACGCTCAGGAGCAACCGTCCCCACAAAAAGTGCTCTCAGAAGAAGCACTCGTGAAAGCGATGCATGGTATCTCGAGTCACACACTCTACAATTACGTGAAAGACCTGTCATCGGAGAAGTACGAGGGGAGGCTGACGGGAACCCGTGGGTACGACGACGCCGCGCAGTGGGCGGCGGATTTGTTCAAGCTGTGGAAACTGGCGCCGATGGGTGAGCGGGGATCCTATTTCCAGGATTTCCCAAACGCCTACACACTTGTGCTTGATGGTGGAGAGGTCACTATCCACGTTCCGGTTGGGGAAAAAGACACGCTGCGGAAACCGTACAGATATGAAGATGATTTCTATCCCGGCTCAACATCGGACGCGGGGAGCGTGACATCGGATGTGGTCTACGTCGGCTACGGTATCACCGCCCCGGAACTGGGGTACGATGACTATAACAACGTCGAAGTAAAAGGGAAGATTGTGATGATGGAGCCGGAGATTCCCATCTCTCCCGACAAGCAGCCGGAGCTCTTCAGGAAGTGGCGTCCGTATTCCTTTCACGACTACAAGATGAAGAATGCCTTTGCCCACGGCGTTGCAGGCGTCCTCTACAATTATCATATCGTCAATCCGAATTGCGTCTTCATCAAGGGATTGGTCATTACCTATGTCGGGAGGAATGTCATCAATGATGTATTTCTCGGGACAGGAAAATCACGCGATACGTTGGTGCAGCGAATACGGAGGGACCTCGTGCCCGTTTCCTTTTCAACAGGCAGGACAGCAGCAATTCGATGCGCGACTGAACATCACCCGGAAGGAATCGGCAGAAACGTGCTGGCATTTCTCGAAGGATCGGATCCTGATCTGAAAAACGAAGTCATCATCGTTGGAGCTCATCTCGACCACCTCGGGAAGAATCACTTGCTGATGCCCGGCGCGAACGATAATGCTTCCGGTGCGGCGGTGCTCCTTGGGTGTGCAGAAGCAACCGCGCAGATGTCCGGTCTGACGAAACGATCCGTTCTCTTTATTCTTTTCGGTGCCGAAGAACAGGGCGTCAAGGGATCGGAATACTACCTGGCCCATCAGCCAATTCCCAATGCGCGTGTCAAGGCATTCATAAACCTTGAAAGCATTGGCCGGGGAGAGAAGCTGAGCGTCGGCGCAGGCAAGAATTATCCTCAACTTTGGGACGTGGTGGACCGAAACAACAGAAAGTACATTCATCGCCCCATTGTGGCTGATTCGACCGCGAACCTTGGCCCCACCATTGGAATTGGTGCCTATGGTGCAAGGCCGTTGCCCGTTGCCACCTACCATACAACTCGGGACAAGATCGACTACATCACACCGGAAATCCTTGAGGATATCGCGCGGTTAACGTTTCTCTCGGCTTTGGAGATGGCGCGATAGACCACGGCCGCAGGACACAATTGAAAAATCCGAAATCCTAAAGAAACTCAAAGCACGAAGAACAAAACTCATAATGTAGTTCCCAGCCGCACATTGCCCTCGAATTTCGTGTTTGTATTTCCTTCGAATTTCGGGTTTCGATTTTCGGATTTCTCTCCGAAGTTCAGTTCCCCTACACTCGCGCATAGAGCAGCGGATTCAACTCACTTGCAGCCAGTTCCCCGGGTTTCTGACCGGGATGAAAGACCTCCATATCGACCTTCCGATGTTCGTTGTCGGGTTCCAGAATACGAGTTCCATCGGCATAGTA
This sequence comes from Bacteroidota bacterium, assembly GCA_015661185.1. GTDB lineage: Bacteria > Bacteroidota > Ignavibacteria > UBA10030 > UBA10030 > UBA9647. Next base: position 94 of record JACVXU010000243.1, on the reverse strand, counting down.
GATAATCGTCATCACTTCTCTTCGAAGCGTGCTTGCGTTTGCGTGTGCCGAGTGAAGAGCGCGTCCGGCGTGAAATGTCGCGTCCCCTGCCTTG
>JACVXU010000048.1 GCA_015661185.1 Bacteroidota bacterium | reverse complement strand
AAAGGATCTATCCCGTCTCAGGCAAACGGAATCACCCTCGGGCAGTTCGCAGCCCAACATTCTCTCTCTTCCGAAGTTCTCAAACATCTTGCGGATGACCTCGTCGATAACGCCGGCCGATCCATCGTGGTCGCCGGTGATGTGCTCCCCGTCGAAACGCAGGTTGCAGTAAACTATCTGAATGAAATTCTCGGCAACAACGCACTGTATGAAACGGGGCGGTCGGTGACGTACACGCCACGGTCGTCGTCATCAGATATTGAGTCACTGGTCGATGGGATGAAATCGGGGCGGGTCGGTGTCGTGGTCCACGTCGGAACGAATCCGGTTTTCCAACTTCCAAGAGGATTATCAGCCTTGTTGAAGGGGGCGACGAGACATCGAGGTATTGTTCCTACGTTCTCCCTGCAAATCATGCTCTCGAATCGTGGGGGGACTACAAGATTCGGACCGGTGTCTACTCGTTCCAGCAGCCCGTGATCGCCCCGCTCTACGATACACGACAGAAAGAAGCCGTACTGCTTTCCTGGATTCAAGGCAAAGACTCCTACAAGGAGACCATCTACCACGAGTATTTGATGGCTCATTGGGAGAAGACTCTGTTCCCCAGTTTCAACACGAGGACGGAATTCAAGACGTTTTGGTACTCAGCTCTCCACGACGGTGTCATCACTCTCGACGAGCGGGGGAACGGTGATTACCGGTTCAAGGGAGAGGCTCTTGCCTCGGTTGTTCCAGCATCATTTCAGGGATATGTGGTCGGTTTGACCCAGAGCTATTACATCGGTGATGGCGCGTTCGCAAACAATGGATGGCTCCAGGAGCTTCCACATCCGATCTCCAAAGTCGTTTGGGACAACTACGCGTCCCTGTCCACGAAGACGGCCAAAGACCTCGGCGTTGACATGAACGACAGAATTGAAATCACACTGCCGCAGGGGAAACAGATTGTGCCGGTTTTCATTCAACCGGGTCAGGCAGACGGTTATATCTCGATTGAGCTGGGGTATGGCCGGACGAATGCCGGCCCGATTGGGTCGGATGTCGGCGTCGACGTGAACGTGCTGCTTCCAAAATCCTCGCTGACAGGTTCCCGGATCCTTGGCGGTGCAACGGTGGCGAAGGTTGCGGGTACGTACGTGCTTTCGACAACGCAGGAGCATCACTCGCTTGATGACACGTTTGTCAAGGATCTCCATCTCAAGAGGGAAGTCGTACGAGAGGGGACCCTGCTTCAGTATGAGAAAGATCCGAACTTCCTCCATCACGAGAAGCGTGAACTCTTCAGCATTCACACGGAGGTCGAATACAAGGGCGTCAAGTGGGCGATGGCAATCGACCTCAACAAGTGTATCGGCTGCAATGCGTGTGTCGCCGGATGTAATGTGGAGAACAACGTCCCGGTCGTCGGGAAAGAGCAAGTCGCGAAGGGGAGGGAGATGCAGTGGATTCGGATCGACCGGTACTACTCTGGTACGGCCGATGCTCCGGTCGCGAGTCACCAACCGATGCTCTGCCAGCATTGTGACCAGGCTCCCTGTGAAAACGTCTGCCCGGTTGTCGCCACAAACCACAGTCCAGATGGCCTGAACCAGATGGTTTATAACAGGTGCGTGGGAACGAAGTATTGTTCCAACAACTGCCCGTACAAAGTCCGCCGGTTCAACTTCTTCAACTGGAGAGACCACGTTGCCGAGGGCTACTATGAGCAGGAGCCTGTGAACCTGATGCACAATCCCGAAGTCACCGTCAGGTCTCGCGGTGTGATGGAGAAATGCACGTTCTGCGTGCAAAGGATCATGGAGGTTCGCGAGCGCGCAGTAGAACAGGGAATCCCGTTGAAGGGAAGTGACGTTAAAACCGCCTGCCAGGACGCGTGCCCGGCGACTGCCATCGTGTTCGGTGACATGAATGATCCGGACTCTGAAGTCGCTGCCTATCGCAAGCACAACCTCGGCTATCACGTGCTCGAAGAAACCAATGCGCGGCCCAACGTGACGTACCTCGCGAAACTGCGCAACATTCATTCGGAGAATCTGACTTGAGCACTGCTGCAACGGACTACACGCGCGAGTTCCCCGTCGTTGAGGGAAGACCCAAAGCTGCCGAGCTTGATGCGACAATCGCAGCTCCGCTCGATCAATTCCCTTCTCGCGTGTGGTGGATTGCGATCAGCATTACCCTCTCGTTTCTCTCGATCGGCGCATTTTGCATCGGGATGACACTCTATGAAGGTCTTGGACTATGGGGTGTCAACCAGCCCGTGAGCTGGGGATTCGATATCGTCAATTTCGTTTTCTGGATCGGTATCGGTCACGCCGGCACGCTGATTTCTGCCATTCTGTTCCTCTTGAGGCAACGGTGGAGAACAGGCATCGCCCGGTTTGCCGAAGCGATGACGATTTTTGCCGTCATGTGCGCGGGATTGTTCCCGCTGCTCCATACGGGACGTCAATGGCTGCCCATGTATCTCACGCCCTATCCGAACCAGCACGGGCTGTGGGTGAACTTCACGTCACCGCTTGTGTGGGACGTATTTGCGGTCTCGACGTACTTTATTGTGTCGGCGGTGTTCTGGTACGTCGGTTTGATACCGGACCTGGCGACACTGCGGGATCGGACCACAAGCAAAATCAAGAAAACGATCTATTCGGTCTTCAGTCTCGGTTGGCGCCATTCCAACAGGCACTGGCAGCACTACGAGCGCGCGTATTTGATCCTCGCCGGATTTGCGACGCCTCTCGTGCTCTCCGTCCACACCATCGTCAGCTTCGACTTTGCCGTCTCCGTGATTCCCGGGTGGCATACGACCGTCTTCCCCCCGTATTTTGTCGCGGGCGCCGTGTTCTCCGGTTTCGCAATGGTTCAGAACGTGCTCATATTCGTGAGACAGGCCTTCAACTTGAAACATATCATTACCCTCGATCACCTTGAGAAAATGAACAAGGTCATGATCGTGACCGGTTCGATGGTGGGCTATGCGTATGCGATGGAGTTATTCATTGCATGGTATGGCGGAAACCAGTTCGAGCGATTCGTCTTCCTGAACAGGGCACTCGGACCCTACGCGTGGGCATACTGGACCATGGTGAGCTGCAACGTTATCTTCCCTCAACTGTTCTGGTTCAAGAAAATCCGACGATCGATCCCTGCGATGTTCGCCATCGGCATCCTCGTCAACATCGGAATGTGGTTTGAGAGGTTCGTGATTGTCGTGACCTCTCTTTCCCGGGACTTCCTGCCGTCAAGCTGGGGACATTATACGCCGACGCTCTATGACGCCGGAATTCTCCTCGGAAGCTTTGGACTGTTCTTCACGCTGATTCTGATATTCGTTCGTGTCTTGCCTGTCGTCTCTATCAGCGAAGTAAAAGGGGTCATCGAAGGTGGGCAGCCATCGCACCGTTAGACGCTGAGCAACACCTATGAAAGAGAAGCAACAGTTTTCCCTCACGGCGCTTTTTGATACACCGGACGAGATTATCCGCGCTGCTCACGAAACCAGGAGCGCGGGATACACTCGGTACGATGTCCATACGCCCTATCCCGTTCATGGGATGGATAAGGCGATGGGATTGAGGCAATCCCGACTGGGGATCTTCGTACTTATATTCGGTTTGTTCGGAGCAGTCTCCTCGGTCTTGTTTATGACCTGGGTAACGTTGGTCGATTATCCTCTCGTCATTGGTGGAAAGCCGTTCTGGTCCTGGCCCGCGTTCGTGCCTGTCGCATTCGAGATCACAGTCCTCATGGCGTCGGTGCTCCTGGTCGTGACGATGATCGTGCTGTATTTCAAGTTCCCGAACATTAGCCATCCGCTTCACGACACGCCGTACATGAAGAGGATTTCGTCCGACAAGTTTGGCATCAGCATCCAGGTCGACGATCCGAAGTTCAATGAGCGGGAAGTAAGGGAATTCCTGTATAAGATTGGTGGAAAAGAGATTACGCCGGTCTATTTTGATCTTGAGGACCTGGACCACGGTCAGACGATGTTCGATCCCAAATTCCTGGGAGTGCTCGCTCTCACCGCGATCCTTGTTTCTGGCGCAACATATGCCGTGTTCAACCAGCTTATGTTTATGGAACCGTTCTCATGGATGAGCACGCAGGCGAAACAAAAGGCACAAAGGCCGAGTGACCTGTTCAAGGACGGCATAGGCATGCGGCCTCCCGTTGAAGGGACCGTGGCTCGCGGATTCCTGCCGTATCTGTTCAAAGGCAAACCGGATGAGGCCGGAAAGAACCTGGTGAATCCTCTCTTCGCGACAAAAGAGGTGATAGAGCGGGGCAAAGCGACCTACTTGACGTACTGCAGCCCCTGCCATGGAAATTTCGCTCGTGGTGACAGCCGCTTGCGCGGACAATTTCCTAATCCTCCAACACTGCACTCGGACAAAGTGCGGAACTGGCCGGATGGCAGCATCTATCATGTGATCACGGAAGGGCAGAATGTCATGCCAGCCTACGCTTCTCAGATCTCCCGGGATGATCGATGGGCAATCATCCACTATCTCCGGGTGTTGCAGCGAGCCCACAACGCAAAGGAGTCCGATCTGAAATGAGCATCCCCGTTTCCGCAGAAGGATGGAGGAAGGAACTGCCCGCGAGCGTTACCCGGCTTGGCTGGATTCTTCTGATCGCTGGCGTGGCGATCGCGGCGCTGGGGTACATTGTTGACGCAAGGCGCATGGCCTTCGACAACGTTATTGGATACCTCTTCCTCGCAAGCGTTGCTGCCGGTTCAGTGTTTCTTGTCGCGCTGGAATATATCGGAGGCGCGGTGTGGAGCGTGCCCACCAGACGGGTCAATGAGTTTCTCGGTGGACTCGTTCTGCTGCTCCCGCTGATCGCTCTACCAATGTTCTTTCATCTTCACGACGTGTATCACTGGACTCACGAAGAGGTGGTCGCGGCAGACAAGCTCCTTGCGGGGAAATCCCCCTATCTCGACGTCAACTTCTTTGTCCTTCGGTTTGTCCTTATCTTTATCATTTGGAGTCTCTTCCATTTTCTCTTCACAAGGAACTCGACAAAACAGGACACGACGAAAGATCCGAAACTGACCACGATAAATATCAGGCTGGCCGCGGTTTTCATGCCAGTGTTCGCCATCTCCCTGACACTGACTGCAGTCGATTGGGCGATGAGCCTTGAACCGCACTGGTCGTCGACGATTTTTGGCGTGTACTACTTTTCAGGGACGGTCCTCGCGGCACTTTCGGCTGCAACCTATATCATCATCAAGTTGCACGAGTCTGGCTACTTGCCGAAGCTGCAGCGCGACAGTTTCTACAGTCTGGGGGCGTTGATGTTCGCCTTCATCAATTTCTGGGCTTATATCGCATTCAGTCAATTCCTCCTGATTTGGTATGCTGATCTGCCGGAAGAAACTGTCTGGTTCATGAGCCGCTGGAAGAACGGTTGGGAATATGTCTCTATCCTCCTGATTGTCGTTCACTTCGCGATCCCGTATTTTGCGTTGCTCACGCAGGATTCCAAAATGGACCTCAAACGGCTGAAGCTGATGGCTATCTGGATTCTCTTTGCTCACTTGCTCGACCTCTACTGGCTCGTCATGCCGACATACAGCGAGAGCGTATCGTTCAGTTGGACAGAGTTTGCATTCCCGATACTGCTCGTTGGGTTGGTGATGGTTGTGCTGTCGTTCAAAATGAGACGGAACAATCTCGTTCCTGTGGGAGACCCCAAACTTACGCGCGGACTCAGTTTCCGACTGTAATCTTCAAAGGTATGCATGGATAACAAGCCGGATCTAAAAGCAGAATTCGATTTCAGGGACCTCCTCAGGAAGCCGCATAAGCTCTTCGGTTATTCCTATATCTTCTTTGTCCTGATCCTGTCGGTCCTGGGGATTTCGTATGTGCAGAACCTCACGTCGATCGGCAAGAACAGTGTACCTCCGATGGTGGTGATCGATTCTTCTTCGTTTGTGAAGGATATTCCATTCCAGACCGCGAGGTCTCTTCCGCCCATTGATGTCATGAAGGTCGCGACGCCCACTCCGGAATTGGTCGATAAGGGGAAAGAGCTGTTTCGCACGAATTGCGCTTCCTGTCATGGGGATGATGGGCAAGGGGATGGACCAACAGCCGTCACATTGACCCCAAAGCCACGGAATTTTCACCTGCTGGGCGAGTGGAAGAATGGTTCGAAAGTCTCGCAAATCTTCAAAACCCTTCAAGAAGGGATCCCCGGAACTGCCATGGCCGCATTTGACTATTTGCCCCCACTCGAACGGTTTGCGCTGATTCACTTTGTGCGCTCATTATCTGCAGGACATCCGACGGACCTACAGGCGGAATTACTTGGACTTGAGACAACATATCAGCTCTCGAAGGGAAGTAATTCCTCAGGGCAAATCCCAGTGAAGAAAGCCGCTCGGATCATTGAAGCCGAAACAGCACCGGAAGTGGCAACAGTTGCCGGGATGGTAGGCGGTCTTGAAAGGCAGGCGAAGAGCGCAGGTCTTCAGGTCTTTGAGCAGGTTGCCCGTGATAGAAAGAGAATTTTCACAGGCCTTCTCTTCAACGGCAGCTCTGCAGTTCAAAGTGTCGATCAGCTTGTCAAAATCGTCACTGCGGAGCCCACCCAACTTGGATTCAGGGCAGGCGTTGTCCGGCTCTCGGCGTCTGAATGGACAGCGTTGCACCAATTCTTGAACGAGCTGAAATCACGGAGAGGCTCACTATGAAAATCCTCCGCTGGTTCCTTGCCTGTCTGATTGCTTTGGGCTTCAGCACTCCGCTGCGGGCTGGCAATCAGAGTCAACCGAAGCTAGGGATCGAAGAGAAACTTGGGCAAACGATTCCGCTGGATGCCGAGTTCTATGATGAACAGGGACACCTGGTTTCACTGAAGGACCTCGTCAACAAGCCAACGATCTTTACGTTTGTCTATTTCCGATGCCCGGGGATCTGTACGCCCCTTCTGAACGAACTCGCGAGGATTGTAGATAAGACCGACCTGGTGCTGGGAAAAGACTATCAGATTATATCGATCAGTTTCGATCATCGGGAAACCCCCGACATGGCGGCAGGCAAGAAGGATAGCTACCTGCAATTGACCAAGAAGCAGGTGGATCCCAATGGCTGGAGGTTTCTCACCGGCGACAGTCTAAACATTCACCGGATGACGGATGGGGCCGGCTTCTACTTCATGCCCAGCGGCAACGATTTTATTCATGCCGGAGCACTGATCGTGGTCTCGCCGGAAGGCAAGATTACGCGGTACATCAACGGTATCAAGTACCTGCCGTTCGATGTCAAGATGGCCGTCTATGAGGCCTCGTCCGGTCAGGTTGGACCGACAATCGCGAACGTCCTGAAATTCTGCTACAGCTATAACCCGGAAGGGCATACGTACACCCTCAACTTCATGCGCATCTCCCTTGTTGTAACACTCGGGCTCGTTGGATTATTCGTTTTCGTGTTTATCGTGCGGCCACGAAGGAAGCAACCGGAAAGGTAAAGCTATTATGGCGACATCTGTTGTGTTGGCGGGAGCAGAGCCAGACTTTTATCACACCGTGACCAAGCGGAAGGGAATACTCTCCTGGATACTCACCACCGATCATAAGCGGATCGGGATCCTGTATCTTGGAACTATTCTTGTCTTCTTCCACGCTGCGGTCGTGCTCGGATTTCTTATGCGACTCGAGATGCTGAAGCCGGAAGGTGCGCTCGTGGAGCCGCAGACATACAACACGTTCTTTACGCTGCACGGCATCATCATGATTTTCCTTTTCGTGATTCCGATCGTACCCGCGGTGTTCGGGAATTTCTTTCTTCCGTTGATGATCGGCGCAAAGGATGTCTTTTTCCCCAGACTGAACCTGTTCTCCTGGTGGTTGTTCATCGCCGGAGGCATCCTGGCGTTGACTTCTGTGTTCTTGCCCGGAGGTGCAGCTGACACGGGATGGACCTTCTACGTCCCCTACAGTATCCGGACGACGACAAATGTGATCCCGGCCTTGTTGGCGGCGTTCATTCTGGGCTTTTCTTCGATTCTCACCGGGTTGAATTTCATCACGACCATCCACCGGATGCGCGCTCCGGGGATGACATGGTTTAAAATGCCTCTGTTTGTGTGGGCATCGTACGCGACGTCCTGGATTCAGGTCCTCGCAACGCCGATTATCGGTATCACTCTCTTGTTGGTCATCATCGAACGGCTGTTCGGCGTCGGAATCTTCGATCCAACGCTCGGCGGCGACCCCGTTCTCTTCCAGCATATGTTCTGGATGTATTCTCATCCGGCCGTGTACATTATCATCCTGCCTGCAATGGGGGTGGTCTCGGAAATTATCCCGGTCTTCGCCCGGCGTACCATCTTTGGATACAATTTTATCGCCTATTCGAGTCTTGCAATTGCATTCTTTGGCTCGCTCGTCTGGGCACATCATATGTTTACTGTCGGTATGAGCGACACCGGAATGTTTGTTTTTTCGCTGCTGACGTTTCTTGTTTCGATCCCGAGCGCAATCAAGATCTTCAACTGGGTTGCCACGCTCTATAAGGGGTCGATCGATCTCGATGTCCCGCTCCTGTTTGTTCTTTCATTCATCGTGCAATTCTCCATCGGTGGATTTACCGGTTTGATGCTGGGAGCGCTGTCGGTCAACATCCATGTGACAGATACATATTTTGTTGTCGGGCATTTCCATTATGTGATGTTCGGGGGCACAGGCTTCGGCTTTTTTGCGGCCCTCCACTACTGGTACCCGAAGATGTTCGGCAGGATGTATAATAAAGGTGCCGCAAAGATCGCCTGGTTGCTATCAACAATTGGCTTCAACATTCTTTATATCCCATTCCTCATTCTGGGGTACGCAGGAATGCCCCGACGGTACTATCACTATTTGCCTCAGTTCCAGACGCTTCACGTCGTCGCCACTGTGGGCTCATGGATTCTGGTTCTCGGATTGGGCATCATGTTTGTGAATCTTTTCCTTGCCCTCCGGAATGGCGCAAAAACATCTGCCAACCCGTGGGGAGGAGAGACTTTGGAGTGGACGACGCCGTCGCCTCCTCCTTTGGAGAATTTCGACGAGATCCCGGTTGTGACGAAGGGGCCGTATGACTACAGCAAGTATGAAAAAGCAGCACAGGAGGTAGCTTGACGACCGCGGCAATCCCGGCACATCACGAGGGACACGTCCATCGGGACGACGAGGGCTCGCGTATGGGCATGTGGCTGTTCCTTTTCACAGAGCTCATCCTCTTCGGTGGAATGTTCGTCATCTACGCGGTGTACCGATTTTCGCACCCGGCTGAGTTTGAACTGGGGTCCAAGGAGCTTGACACGCTGGTGGGCACCGTTAACACGATGGTGCTGCTCACCAGCAGCCTGACGGTGGCAATGTCAATCACGGCAATCCAGCGGGGGAACAAGAAGTTCTCGCTGCTTCTTGTGGGAATCACGATCGCACTGGCGCTCGTTTTTCTTGTGAACAAGTATTTTGAGTGGAGTCACAAGTTTTCCGTCGGCTTGTATCCGCAGTCCCCCGAATTGTTGAGCAGGCCTCAGGGAGAGATTCTGTACTTCGGACTGTACTTCGTGATGACGGGCCTTCACGCTCTTCACGTTATCATTGGCGCTGTCGTGCTAGCCGTGATCATGCGCTTCATCTCCCGCGACATCATAACGAAGGATTCCTTTGTGAAGCTCGAGGCTGGCGCCCTGTATTGGCACCTTGTTGATATCATCTGGATCTTCCTTTTCCCGCTTTTCTATCTTGTTCATTAGGCGAAGAATATGACAGAACACGCACACCAGCACGGTGAAAAAGCCCACGTCGTAGGCTACGGACAGTATATCCTTATCTGGGCCGGGTTGATGGGATTGACGGGCACAACGGTGGCGCTGGCGGGAATTGAGTTGGGGCGCTGGGTCATCATCACGGCGCTCACCATCGCCTCGGTGAAAGGCTTTCTCGTGCTCAACATATTTATGCATCTGAGATCTGAAGACCGGACCTTTCGTCTCTTCGTGTTGGTGGCTGGAGTTGTACTTTTGATCTTCATTTGTTTGACATTTTTCGACTACGCGTTTCGTTGAGGATAACTACGAATGTTCGAAGGTACCTCTCCATTTTCCGACTCCGTGGATGCGACGTTCTTGTCGATCGTCGGCATCTCTGCTCTTGTTCTCCTCGGCATCCTGGCGTTCATGATCTACTTTCTGGTGCGCTACAGCCGAAAGAGGAATCCCCACCCTGAAAACATCGAGGGGAACGTGGCCCTCGAGGTAGCCTGGACGGCCATCCCGCTCGTGCTCTTCATGGGGATGTTCTATGTGGGATGGAAGGGATACCTGGATGAGACAACCATCCCCGACAACGCGGTTCCCATCAAGGTGACAGCCCAGATGTGGGCGTGGTCATTTGAGTATCCAAACGGCGTCAGAGCAGATACCCTGTATGTGCCTGTCCATACTCCGATGAAGATCCTGCTTCATTCTGTCGATGTGAACCACTCGTTCTTTATCCCCTCATTCCGGATAAAGAGAGATGTGTTTCCCAATCGGGAAACCGTAATGTGGTTCAAGACCACAGAGGTTGCCGAGTATGACATCGCATGTGCGGAGTACTGCGGATTGCGTCATTCCTATATGTACAACAAAGTGGTGTCGATGGACTCCGTCCGGTTTGAAGGATGGTACAAGAAAGCGTCGATCGATCAGTCAAAGCCCTATAGAGCGCTTGGCGATCTGTCCCAATAGAGATTTCGATTCATAAGGATTACAACAGAGCCCGGATACGATGGATCTTCTAAAACATCTCGCAATTCCCCAGTCCGTGGAGCATTTCCATGTGCTCATCGTCATCGGGGGGATGATTTCGATCGTTCTCTATCCTTACCTCGGATTCCTTCTTGGCTCATCCGTCCTTTCATATTTCTACAATCGAAAGGGGACCAGGGAACGGAATCGACAACTCACGAAATTCGCGAACGATCTGATCGATATCGTCCTCTTCAACAAAAGCGTCCCAACTTACCTTGCTCTGGTCCCGAGTTTTTCATCAATCTTCATCTATGCTCAGTTGCTCCAGTCGACGGACGCGATCTCCGTCGGGTTGGCAGGGTATGGATTCATTCTGCTTCTTATCGCCATCGTCTCGCTTTATGCCTACAAATACACCTTCCGGCTGAGGGGTGTCCTGCATGATTATGAAGGCCTCCTCGAAGGCCGGAAACACGGGGCCGTTGGAGTAGAGGAGATACGCGACTACTCAGAAGAGACCATCAAGTCCCATTTTGCATCCGGGCGCGTAGGTATTGTTTTCCTCGTCGCAGCATCGTTTCTGATCGTCTCATCGATGGCGGTGACTGCGAACCCGTCGAACTGGAACGATTTGAGTACTATTTTTGCTCTCTTCATCTCACCGGACGTTTTGATCAGAGTGCTGCAGTTCGCAGCGCTTGCCGCTGGAGCGACCGGAGTCGGCATACTCTATTTCTTTCTTGCGTGGCAGGGAGGGCGGGAGGGTCTCGACAGTGTCCAGCGATTCTTTGTTCGTCGTCTCGCAACACGCCTTATCGTGGGCTCGCTTCTTTCGCTGCCGGTATTCGTTGTGCTGAGCATCGTGGTGCTGCCGGCGTCTTCTCTTTCAGGATCGCTGTACGGATTCGCGGCGGTTGCACTCGTCCTGATCTTTCTGACTGCACAGTCTGTGTACGCGTACCACCGGAATTCACAACCACGGTACGTGAACTCAGCGGTGTACACGCTGGCCGTTGCATCTGTATTCCTGTCTCTCAACGACCAGGTCGCCGTCCACAATGCGACAAATGTGCAGGCTGCTTATCTTGCATACCGCTATGATGTGGCCACCGAGGAGTTGAAGTCGAGGCTGGGGGTTGCCGCACCGAGCGTTTCCGGCGAGGATATCTACAATGGAAGGTGCTCGGCGTGCCACCTCTTTGACCAAAAGAAGATCGGCCCGGCATACAAGGATGTCTTGACGAAGTACGGCGGAAAAAAAGATCAGCTTGTCGCGTTCGTGTTGAATCCCATCAAGAAGGACCCGGCTTTCCCGCCAATGCCCAACCAGGGATTGAAGCCTGCTGAGGCCGATTCAATCGTCAGCTACCTCCTCAGAAGGCTCGGTTCCGTTGATGCAAAAGCCACAGCTCCGGGACAAACGGTCCCGCTCAAATGAAGGAAGGCATCACACAGAACGGTGCAATTGCCGTCCGCCGCTCGCCAGTATTTGACTACCTGGTGCTCACGAAGCCGGAGCTCACCTTGCTCTCAGTCGTGACGGCGCTCGGCGGGGCCTATCTGGCCGCGTCAGGGACGACGCTTCCATACTCTGTTCTGCTTCATACGTTTCTCGGAACTCTCTTCGTCGGTGGTGGTGCCGGGGCTCTGAACCAGTACATCGAGCGGGATCTTGATATTCAAATGAGGAGGACCGAAAACAGGCCGCTGCCTTCAGGTCGGATCCATCAACACCACGCGTTGCTATTCGGTTCAGTATTGTCTTCCGCTGGCGTCCTTGAGTTGTTGCTCTTCACGCACGCACTGGCTGCGTTCCTCGCTGTCTTGACACTCGCAACCTACCTGTTCCTGTATACTCCTCTCAAGAGAGTGACCCCTTTCGCCACGGTCATCGGCGGCATTCCCGGTGCGCTCCCACCGCTCATAGGCTGGGCGGCGGTGTCCGGTGAGCTCACGATGGGCGCCTGGTCGTTGTTCTTTATTCTCTTTTTCTGGCAGATGCCCCATTTTCTTTCCTTGGGATGGATGTACCGAAAGGACTATGCGAGGGCAGACTATAAACTGTTGATGGTTGTTGATCCGAGTGGGGAGGCCTCGAGTCGCCAGATCCTGGTGTACTGCGTCGCCCTCATCCCGGCTGCTTTCATGCCCACGATGGTCGGGATTCTTGGGCTGATGTATTTTGCAGGAGCCCTGCTTCTTTCGCTGGGATTCCTGTGGCTTGCGATCAAGCTCTATAAGGATCGGAGCAACGCGAATGCAAGGAGACTCTTCTTTGCATCGCTGCTCTATCTCTCTACGCTCATCGCTCTCATGATTGTTGACCGCGTGACCTGACCCTCCGTTTTCTGGTTTCAGGAGGTCCGTTGTTAGTGGTATCCTTTTTTGTTCGTAATTCTTAAACGCAGAGGCGCGGAGCACGCAGAGTATCGCAGAGGTTTCACAATATTGGAGTTTCTCCGCGTTTCTCTGCGGACTCTGCGGTCTCCGCGTTGAAATTTACAACCAAATTAGGACACTGCCCCATTGTTGAATGTCTTGCTTTCTGCAGATTTCGGTTGTATATTGGCAACGAGTTTGAACGTTCTTTGAATCGATCCTTTAATCCTATCCGGCGAGGTAGGGAAGGAGCATCAGAAGCACAGGTGATGAGCGAGAAAATGAAAGAGGTCATTTTTCCTTCTTCATTTTTGAGTTTTGCATTGACTATGCCTCCTTTTCCGATGTCGGCGGATTTGGAGGCTTTTTTCGTTAAAAGGGGCCGTATGACAAAAACCAAAATATTTGACAGTGAGAGTTTCCGGAGAACTGTGAACAGGCTCGCCCACGAGGTCGTGGAGCGGAATAAGGGGACCGAAAACCTGGCCATCGTTGGAATCCGAACGCGTGGGGAATATCTGGCACGGCGACTCGCGAGGAAGATTGAGGAGATTGAAGGCAAAACAGTCCAGGTTGGGATTCTCGACATAACCCTCTATAGGGATGACTTGCGAGGTCGTCTGGATCAACCGCAATTGAAAAGTACTGAGATACTCTTTGACATCACCGGCAAAGTGGTTGTACTGGTCGACGATGTGTTGTTCACCGGGCGGACAATTCGTTCTGCTCTCAACGCTCTCACGGACCTGGGCCGGCCGGCTCTGATTGAGCTCCTCGTCCTGATCGATCGCGGGCATAGGGAGCTGCCCATCAAGGCAGAATTTATTGGCAAGAACATACCGACATCGCTGAAACAGGAGATCAAGGTCATGATGACCGAAACAGATTCTGAAGACGGGGTCTATCTCGCCGACGTGGAAGACGATGGAAAGGAGTTGAAGCGATGAAGCTCAAAAGCCGTCACCTCCTTGGATTGGATGGAATGTCCAGGGAAGAGATCACGCTTATCCTCGACACTGCGATCTCGTTTCGCGAAATCCTTGATCGACCGATCAAGAAGGTCCCGCCACTCCAGGGGAAAACCGTCGTGAACCTGTTCTTTGAGAGTTCGACACGGACGAGGATCTCCTTCGAGCTTGCGGAACGGCGTCTTTCGGCCGACGTGGTCAGCTTCTCGGCAGCCGCAAGCAGTGTCGGCAAGGGTGAGACCCTGAAAGACACAGCCCGGAACATCGAGGCAATGAAAATCGACATGGTGGTCATTCGTCACGCGGCGGCTGGTTCCTCACATTTCCTGAGCCGCGTTGTCGACGCCAACGTGATCAATGCCGGCGATGGGGGGCACGAACATCCGACGCAGGGTTTGCTCGACATGTACACGCTCCGGGAAAAGTTCGGTACACTTGAAGGGCTTCGCGTATGCATCGTAGGCGATATCACGCACAGCAGGGTGGCGCGATCAAATATCTTTGGATTGACGACGATGGGTGCGCACGTTTCGGTCTGCGGACCTGCAACGCTTATACCACGAGATCTCGAACAACTTGGCGTCACTGTCTATCACAAACTTGAGGATGTGATCCCTGAGATTGATGCGTTGAATGTCCTGAGAATCCAGCTTGAGCGCCAGAAAAGCGGACTGTTCCCGTCCTTGCGCGAGTACCATCGTTTCTTCGGAGTAACAAAAGAGAAGGTATCCAAAGGGCCAAAGCCGATCACCATCATGCACCCGGGGCCAATCAACCGCGATGTCGAGCTCTCGGCTGACCTCGCAGATAGCGAACACTCCGTAATCCTTCAACAAGTGACCAATGGGGTCGCCATCCGCATGGCGGTCTTGTACTTGCTGGGCACATCAACGTAAGCAGAGGAATCTATGAAGCTTCTCTTAAAAGGCGGCAGGCTTGTTGACCCTGCATCAGGCAGGGACGAGACAGTGGACATTCAAATACTCGATGGACGAATTGAGCGCATAGCAGGAAGCATCTCACTCCCGAAAGGCTTCGAGGAGATTGATCTGCGTGGCAAGATCGTCGCACCCGGATTCATCGACATGCATGTGCACTTGCGTGAACCCGGATATGAACACAAAGAGACTATTGAATCTGGGTGCAGGTCTGCCGCGGCTGGCGGATTTACCGCTGTTTGTTGCATGCCGAATACAAATCCGGCAATCGATGACGAATCCGTTGCACGATACGTTCACGAGAAAGGGAAATCAGTGTGCGACGGCATTGTGGACGTATACCCGATCGGTGCGGCCACAAAGGGAAGGAAGGGGACAGAACTAGCTCCGATGGCTGAGCTCGCACAGGCAGGTGCAGTTGGATTCTCCGACGATGGAAGCCCGATTGCGAGTGCCGAGATCATGAGGCGGGCACTCGAATACTCCTCGATGTACGGAGTACCGATCATCCAGCACGCCGAGGAACCGACGATGACGTTAGACGGTTGCATGAACGAAGGAGTGACATCGACCCGGCTCGGCATACTGGGGATCCCCCCCATTGCGGAAGAATTGATGGTTGCCCGTGATATTATCCTTCTTGGCTACGTCCCGAAGGCGCGTTATCATGTCGCACACATCAGTACGAAAGGCGCGTTGCGCCACGTTCGAAAGGCGAAGTCGGATGGAATGAACATTACATGTGAGGTCACTCCTCATCATTTCACATTGGAGGAAGACGTTGTGGCGAGTTTTGATACGAACACCAAAATGAACCCTCCTCTGCGCACGAAGGAAGACGTGGCGGCCATGAAGGAAGGATTGCGGGATGGAACGATCGATGTCATCGCTACCGACCACGCACCGCATACCATCGATGAGAAAGAAGTCGAATACACGCAGGCGCCATTCGGAATTGTGGGGCTTGAAACGTCAGTCGGATTATGCGTGACAGAGCTCGTACAGAAGAAAGTCCTGACAATGATGCAACTGATCCAGAAGCTTTCCACGAATCCGCGCCGGATCCTCTCGCTTCCACCCATCAAATTCAGTGAAGGGGAAATAGCAAACATCACGCTGCTTGATCCTGACTTGGTCTGGTCAGTCAACTTAGCATTGTTGCGTTCCAAATCGAAAAACTCGCCGTTCAATGGCTACCGCCTGAAAGGGAAGGCGATCGGCATCATCAACAATGGCAAGGTGCTGTTTTCCTAGAAGCCCGGACGAAAACCCGTCATTTGTTCCTGCCCGCCCCAAGGAACTAAGTTGGCAGGCGGGGTGGCGACACTTTTCGACCGGGTCTCTCGACGCCCCGCTCCTTCCTGTGCCGGATTGTACACTTCCGGAGGTCTCTCGGGAAGAATTTGCAGCCAAAGGGGGTTTCCTCTCCTCTGGCATACACTTTGACCCTATCATTGATGGATTCAATCACCGTTACTGAGAGGGACACCATGAAAATACTTGGACTCGTACTTATCGCAACGATGATGATCGGTTGCGAGAAATCATTCTTTGTTGACACCACTCCGCCAAGTCCGCCGCAGGGAATTCGGGCGGTTGCACTGGACAACGCGGTTGAACTTACTTGGCTGAGCAATCCCGAGCCCGATGTGGCTGGTTACAAGATCTGGGTCAGTGATCGTTTTGATGGGAGGTATCTTGTTCTTGGGACAGTCAATTCCGCGAAGTTTGTCGACTATGGTGCCAAGAATGGAACGCGGTCGTATTATGGCGTGACAGCCTACGATTATGACGGCAACGAAAGTGACCTAAGCACGGATCTCGTCTATGCTACTCCCCGACCCGAAGGATTTGGCACCAAATTGAACAACTATCATACTGCCCCGAATCTTGCCGGGTACGATTTTTCCACGTATTCGGTGGGGGACTATAAAGACGACTACACTGATCTGTTTTTTGAGTCGAGCAACGGCCGCTACTACTTCAACGTGTGGGACGATACCGATGTCCAGGATATGGGATATTCAAAATCCTTGTATGAAATCGCTGAAGCTCCCTCCGCCGGATGGTCGCCATCAAAGTCGGTTGAAGCGATTCCGGGTCACACATACGTGATCTGGACATGGGATGATCACTTCGCGAAGGTTCGTGTTCGAGAGGTAACAGCGGTGCGTGTAACATTCGATTGGGCATATCAGGTCGCGGCTTCGAATCCTGAGCTCAAGCGTCAGATGGCTCCGGATGGTTCTCGGACGCTGCGTCCGCGAACTACCGCATTCTTTGGAAAATGACACACAAAGACATTGAGTAGCTTGGATACGGCGGTCGACCAGGGAGCGCCACCCCGGGAGGAGAACGAGGAGCACGAGAAAGGGGTGGCGTTCGTGTGTCCTGACCATTGATGCATCGTTGGTTGACTTTATTTGGGTTTTCTGATACTTTGTCTCCGCATATGCGATCCACTGCTTTGGTTTTGATGGCCATCCTTGTTGTCCTCCAATCTACAGAGGCTCAGTTGCCCGGCCAGCGAATATTGCCCAGGAAGGCGCCCGCGATCGCGAGAGAGTTGCAGAGTCGGTCCCCCTACCAGGCAGAAGCAAGAAAGCTCTTCGCTGTCATTGAGCGGGGCATAGTCAGTTCATCTCTTTCCTCAGTCTCAACTCATTTCGCCCAGCAGGTCTTTGTGAACATGCCGGGGGGTGAGAGCGGTTACTTCTCGGCCAATCAGACGGTGTCCATTCTTCAGCGTTATTGCTCGAGTCGGACATCTCTCGCCCTTGAGTTTTCACGATTCAGTGATATCGGGTCCACACCGTTTGCCACCGGTCGCCTCACCTTCAATTCAAGAGGAAGGAGGGAATCGGCTCAGGTGTATGTGTCTCTCCGGTTCCAGGACTCACGGTGGGTTATCAACCAGTTCAACATCTACTAAGTATCCCTGGGCAGACATGTCACTTTCTACCGCCGGAATAGCTGTGCGCTCTGCCTGGTGGGCCTTTGTCGGTTCGGCGGGAGTCTTGCTGCTCCTTTTCGCCGGTCAAAGTGTGTGGCGCTCTTACGTCGAAACGGAGTGGCCTCGAATAAAGATCTCCAGGCAGCAAGACCTGGCAGAAATCATCCGGTCAAGGTTCGACGAAAGAATTGAAAGCCAGCGTCAACTGGCGGAGGCAATCCGGCTCGACGAAGAGATCATCCAGGCCTTTGAGAAGGGAACTGCCGGCAGCCTGGCGTCAGCATTTCAGCGATTGGCGCACTTCAACGCCGACGAAGTTTATGGCATCGACATTGTTGATTCGGTCGGGAACATTATTCTCTGGTCCGGCCGAAGTGTCGTGTCGGGATATGGCCCGAAGCTTCAGGCGGGAAATAGAAGTGTCGTCGTATTGGTATCCCAGGCAAGCCTTCACCGCTATCTTTCTGTCGGTCTCGCGTCCTCCAGCACGCGGTTCTTCGTGTTTGTCAGTCGGCCGTTGGAAACGAACTACCCGGTGTCCAATCGCTTTGTTTCAAGCAGGAGCCTTGCCGATGAACTGTTGCAGGAGATGGGTCTTTCGATACGATTTGTATCCGAGATTACGCCTCGCGACACGGTGGGAGAGTCGGCGTTTGCCATACCGCTGAAAGATAGCGACGCAAAACTCTTCAGCTATGCCGTTGTCCCTCTCCCGACAGTCGCAGCCGAGACTCAGAACGCAGATCGCTATTTCGATTCGGGCAAGAGCTTTTTTGCCGCCGCTGGAATGTGCTTACTGGCATTCCTTGTGCTCGTTTCGGGTGGCAGAGCGAGGAAGCGGGTACTCACAGTCTCCACGCTGGTTCTAGTCATGTGGGTTGTTCGAATCGGGTGGCGATATGTCGGATTTCCATCTCTGCTCGTCGGCGGTTTTCTTTTCGATCCAGCCATTCACTCATCCCCGTTTCCACTTGGTCTCGCATCTTCACTCGGTGAACTCACCCTTTCGGCTGTCACGCTACTCTCAACGGTCCTCGTACTTTTACGAGCAGCCATCAATTGGTCCGAATCTTCTCGCAACCGCGATCATACAACAAATCGTGCGCGAACGTTCCTTGGCTACTCCGTCGTGTTGTTCTTACCGTTCGCATTTCAATGGCTGGTCCGCGGTTACGGAGCGGCGATGAGAAGCTTCGTCTTTGATTCTACCATCCGCTATCAGGACCCAATGTCCCTTCTGCCGAACCTGCCGATGGTTTCAATGCACCTGAACATTCTCATCCTCACGATCGCTCTTGGTGCAGCAGGCGGAATTGTATTTGTCGTTGTGAATCAGTTCCTGGGAGGTGTGGCTCGAGACGGGAAGCTGCTATGGAAAAGGGTTGTACTGATCAGCGCCGCGTTTCTCATTGGCTATGGTGCATACCTCGTTGTGGATCAACCAGCGCAACTTCCCCTCTACCTGCCGTTGCTGCTGTACGCGTTGGGGTTAGCCTTGCTCCTCATCTGGGAGGTGCGAGATCGCACGTGGCTGCCATGGAAGGGGCGCCCCTTTATAACAACAGGAATCCTCATTGTTGGCGCCTTCGTTTTTGCTGTGTTTGCCCTGGATGCGAAGATCCATGAAAAGGAGCGAGAAGGTGGGCAACTTCTGGCGGAGGAACTTCTCCGGCCTGTCGACAATTGGCTCTCGCTTGTTGTATCAGAAAGCTTGCGGGGTGCTACCGCACGAGCCGTCGATCAACTTGCGACGGAATGGGATGACTCAACGGCCTCGGTTAATCTCGCATTCGGCCTCTGGGCGCAGACCCTGATGAGCAAAGAAGGGTACAACTCTGCTCTGGTTGTGTACGGTCCTTATGGGAAGGAATTGAGCCGCTTCTCAGTCGGACTGACTTCCTTTGAACAAATGGAGCTTCTGACGCAACTCTTCCAAAAGGAGGAAGAGGCGCTTTTCGTTATTGACCGGAAAGTGTCGGACGGGTCCATCAAATATTATGGGAAATGGGGATATGTTCTCGGGCCGGGTGCGCAGCCGGTCGGTTCAATCGCGATCGTGATGTCGGCAAGCCAAAGGACACTTTTCAGAGGTGAGGCTCCGGAGCAGCTTCGCAGCACATCGCGTGAGCCATTCGAGAATGTCTTCAGGAAGATGTCGGTTTCAGAGTACAGGAACGGGATACTCTGGTCCACGAATGATCCTGTCTTCTTCAGGGGAATGAAGATCCGGTCGTCGATTGAATCTGAGCTGAACAACTCTACGGGGAGATTTGTGTGGTCAGAGGAAACATTGGAGGGTCGAGGGTACGATGTCCTGTATGCAAAGGACGACGCTGATCCTTCAAGAGTTCTCTCGCTAAGTGTGGGAGCACTCGACATGCGATGGTACCTGTTCAATCTTGTCAAGACTCTGCTTGTGTATCTGCTTTTTCTTGGGCTCATTGGCGGGGCTATCGCAATTTCTGCGATGATGATCGGGCGGCCTCCCCGGTTTGGATTCAGAGAAAAGCTCATCACTTCTTTTGCCATCCTCTCAGTCATGCCGTTGCTTCTTATGGCCTATTACAATCGGGAGCTGGCCATTGACCGACTTGACCAGAACATCACGAAGCGGCTGTCTCAGGACCTGGATGTCACTCAGCAACGGATCTCCACTGCCATTGAGGACGAACAAGATTTCTCCCGGGGTATCACCAACGATTTTTGCGAGGCCGTGGCATCAGACCTTGGGGTGGACTTCAGCGTTTATCAAGGTTCCGAGTTAAAAGCCAGCAGTCGGCCGGAACTGTTCCGGGCTTCGATTCTCGATAACCGATTGACTGGGACGGCTTACGCAAACACGGTGATGCTTGGACGCGGATTTTTCGAGACGCAGGAACGCATCGGAGAGGTCAGCTACATCGTGGGCTATCGACCCATCATCATTGGAGATACTATTCGAGGTGTTCTCGCAGTCCCTGCCCTGTACCGTCAGCAGGAAATCGATGAGGAACTCGCCCAGCGGAACGCATTTGTCCTCGGCGCGTATGCTTTGGTCGTCTCGTTCGTGATCGGGCTCGCACTTGTGCTGGCGAATGCGCTTTCCAGACCGTTGCGTGAGCTTTCCAAAGCGGCAAGGAGCGTTGGGAAAGGTGACCTTGATGTCGTGCTTCAGGCGCGCTCTTCCGACGAGGTGGGGGATCTCATTCGCTCGTTCAACGATATGACCGGCGAGCTCAAAACAAGCAGGGCAAACCTCGCGCGGGCTGAACGTGAGCTTGCATGGAAGGAGATGGCGAAACAGGTTGCACACGAGATCAAGAATCCACTCACGCCCATCAAGCTCTCCATCCAGCATCTCGTTCAAGCCTATCGTCAGGGGGCCAAGGACTTCGGGGACATTCTCCAGCGTGTGTCGCAGACGGTCGTCGAGCAAATCGATGTCCTGACACGCATTGCGTCCGAATTCTCAAACTTCGCACGAATGCCCGAACGGAGATTCGAGCGAGTCGATATGAACCAGCTCCTGAAAGAAACGATCAACTTGTTCAAAGAGGTTCAGGGGATCGAGTTCAGATCCACATTGGCGGAGACGCCGGCAGTCGTTATCGCTGACCGGGACGAGTTGCGTCGTGTGTTCATCAATATTGTCCGCAACAGCGTGCAAGCGATGGAGGGAGGCGGTGTGATTGTCGTTGACCTGATCGTTGAACGCCAGGTCTGTACAATCCGCATTCGTGATACAGGAGGTGGGATACCCGAGGATATCCAATCGAAAGTCTTCCAACCCAATTTTTCAACAAAGACAGACGGTATGGGGCTTGGGCTTGCCATTACGCAAAAGGTCGTTGAAGACCTGAGCGGAACCATTAGCCTCGAAAGCAAAGTTGGACAAGGGACGACAGTAGAGATGAACATTCCGCTCCGCCACAACTAGAAGCCATCTCGACAATCCACGTCGAGCCTGGCGGAAGATCGTGGATTGAGGGTCTCAGAACCTCCGATAGAGTCTACGCGGCCCAGGCCGCATTCAGTATGACGCTGGTCCTCTTGTGCTACACAAAGAAACCTTGTCCATCCTGAGCGCCCGCCAGACCGCAGGGCGGCCTGGCAGTCCCGCTCGTCTTTTGAGCGGGACGAAGTCGGTGTTCGATCCTTCGGCTCCATGCCTCCCTGACGGTCGGCACTTCGCTCAGGACAGGCCCCGCTCACAGGAAGCGTTCGCTGCGCTCAGACTGACGTATTTTGGTTCTTGGGGAAAGGGATAAACGGTCAACCCCAAAAAGTTATCGCCATCCTGAGCGCAGTCCAGCTCGTGTCTTGAGCGGGACGAAGTCGGTCTTCGACTACGCTCACAGAAAGCGTTCGCTGCGCTCAGACTGACGTATTTTGTATTGGGAGAAAGGGATAAGCGGGCAAGCCCAAAAAGTTATCGCCATCCTGAGCGCAGCGCTGACGTTCCACAGTCGGCGCGAAGTCGAAGGATCGAAGGGCGCTTAGACTGACGAGGATTTGTTTTTGGGATGGGTTCTACTCATCCCCGCCTGCACACGATGATGAAATCTTTGGATTCCCCGCTTAACTCGTGCTCTTCGTAATCTCCGTAGATATGTTCCAGCGTCAGCTTTGAGCGGGAGATGAGGTGCTCGAGCTCGTACCGGAAAAAGAACCGCATGGACGTGTGCCATTGTTCGGTCCTCAGCCCGTCGTCTTCGTCCCAAGTGAGAGTCATGGTGATATCGCTGATCTGATTGATGAAATCGGGCCTCGCAGAAACGACCCGCCTGAGCTTCTTTCCGGGAGCGTACTCACCGTCGAAATCGATCTGTTCATCGATGCCATGCTGGAGAATGCCCAGGTCGGGCACATAGAGATCAAAGATGAATTTCCCGCCCGGGCTCAAATGATCATGAATATTGTTGAGGACTTGGAGTTGATCTTCGACATCGATGAGATGCGAGAAGACACGGAATGGGGCCACGACGAGGTCGAATTTCTTTTCCAGGTTCAGTGATCTCGCATCCTGGCGGAAAACACGATGGTGAAGGCTCTTATCCAGTTTCGCCCTTAGCTGCTCGAGCATGGTGGCGCTGACGTCGATGCCGTAGATATCTGCCCCGTCGTTCACTGCATCGAGAAAGAATCGCCCCGTGCCGACGCCTATTTCCAGGACCGGTCCTTTTGTCCCGAGTATCTTCTTGAGGAAGAAGTCGCGGTCTACCGTCCGCAGATGTGCGTAGATGACATCGTAGAAGCGGGCAATCGTGGCTGGGTATTCCGAAGGGTTTCGCATCGCAAGTTCCGTCTACGGTGGTGAAGTCGGTTTCCGTGAAAATATGCTGCGGGCAACGAGAGCCAGCCCGACGATGGCTGCCAGCAGTCCGAGTACCTGTGGCGCGAGCGTTTCGGCGAGCCTCTCTGAAGATACATAGGTTGAATCAATGATGAGGATCGGCAGACCATAGAACAAGATCGGCAACGAGGCAGCCCACCAGGCCCATCTCTGCTTCTTCCGAAGAGGAACCGAAACGATAATGATTTCAACAGCGGCGAGACAAGCGTTCGCCAGGGCGCCAGCCCACAAGTGCCGTCCGACTGCGGAAGATGGGTCCGCCTGCTTTGAGACGATGGCGATTGAAGCAAGAAAAAGTCCAATATATCCAATCGCCAGGATCGTGCAGCCCAAGCGAAGATTCTTGTCGTCGTTGTCCACGCCGTCCGTTCGGAATGTGATTTTTTCTTACGCTGTCAAACGATCTGCAGTGACTTCCCTATTTCCATTTGATTGTGCAGCCGATGGAGTATGTCTCAGACACCTTTACATCTTTATTCGCGAGGATTGCATCGGCAGCGTCGCGGAGGTAGTTCACGTTGACAGCTGAGGGGTCCTTGTGGTTGTCATCCATCTTGCCTCGATAGCGGAGTTCCCGTTGACCATCAAAGAGAAAGAACTCCGGGGTATGAGTCGCTCCGAATGCTTTTGCAGTGGACTGGTCCTCGTCACGCAGATATGGAAAGTTGAATCCGCGTTGTTGTGCGCGCCTCACCATTTCCTCGAAGCTGTCCTCGGGGTGATTGTCTGTTTCATTCGAATTGATCGCGATAAGGCGGATTCCTTTCGGAGCGTACTCACGCTGGAACGCGATCATCCTGTCTTCATATGCCTGAACGTACGGGCAATGGTTGCACGAGAAGACGATGGCAAATCCCTTTGTGTCGGCGAAATCCTTCAGTGAGTACTTCCTGCCATCTGTCGCTGGAAGGTCTGTGAAACCGGGAGAAGTCAATCAGGATGAGGTCGAACATGGCGAGAGCCAAGATAGCGAAGATAACAGCAATGCCCAAATTGAACCAGGGCGAAGCATTGCGGGCGACCACATC
>JACVXU010000047.1 GCA_015661185.1 Bacteroidota bacterium | reverse complement strand
TTGGCATCGATGACGACGGTGATCAGTTCCGACGATTGATGACGCTGGCGGCCAGCCTCAGCCATCGCCTCGAATGTGGAAACCGCGACGAGCGGTTTGTCAAGAGCATATGAAAGACCTTTCGCGGTGCTAAGGCCAATCCGCAATCCCGTAAACGATCCGGGTCCGATCGAAACGGCGATTGCATCCAGTTGATCTACTGCAATCCCTCCTGAACGAACGACGTCCTGGACAAGAGTCAGCAGCTTCTCAGAGTGAATGTGGGACTCTCGCAGCGATTGCTCAATCCCCGGATTTCCGTCACGAAAGAGGCCTACAGAGCAGACTGCTGTCGAGGTTTCGAGACCAAGAATCGTCATTGGCCTGGCCCGCCCTTTTTGGTGATGGACCGAGTTCTCGACGTGCCGATAAGCTCGATCGAAATCCTGCGTTCGCATTCTGCCTCACCGTGCGCGAGACGGACATCATAGCGCCTGGGAGGCAGCAGGTCTCCCAGTTGTTCAGCCCACTCAACGAGGGTGATATCATCGCCGTAGATGAACTCCTCGTAGCCGATGTCGTAGATCTCCTCAGTCGATTTCACACGGTACAGATCCAAGTGGTAGACGAACAGCTCACGCTTGGCTGGGTCTCGTCCTTCATATCTGTTCAGGATGATGAAGCTGGGACTCGAAACGTGATGGTTCGCACCAAACGCTTCACATACCCCTTTGACGAACCGCGTCTTGCCCGTTCCGAGATCCCCCCACAGGGCGACGACATCTCCGCGCTCGAGCCGCTGGGCAAATGAACGCGCCAGCTCGAGTGTCTCCTGTTCTGAGGATGTCGAATGGTCTTCGCGCACGCGGCCGGCGTTCTACGTTTTGGGTGTGAGTTTGACGACAGGCAGCATCATCTCTTCCATCGAAATGCCGCCGTGCTGGAAACTATCGCGATATTGATTGAGGTACTTGTGATAGTCCGTTGGATAGACGAAGTAGTAATCCTCTTTCGCGAGGACATAGTTCGTCGTCACACTTGCCCTGGGCAGTTTATAGTCCTTCGGATTCTTGACGAAGACTGCCTGCCGCTCGTCCACACGGAGATTTCGGCCAAACTTATACCGGAGATTCGTCGACGCTTCCCGGTCGGCGAAGACCTTTGACCCGCGCAGACAGCGGACACTGCCGTGGTCGGACGTGAGAACGATCGTGACATTCTTTTGAGTCGAGAGCGTCTTGAGCATGCCGTAGAGAGCGGAATGCTGGAACCATGACCGGGTCAGCGAACGATACGCCGCCTCGTCGGGGGCAATTTCTTTCAGGAGCGGGGAATCCGAACGCCCGTGGGCCAGCATGTCAACGAAGTTCACAACGACTGCCGTCAACTTGCTCTTGGTGTATGAAAGAATGTTCCCCTCGACCTGACGTCCAAAGTCAGCATCCAGAATCTTGACGTATTTCAGGTCCGGTTTCAGAACGATTCTCCTCCGTTCCAACAGCTTGTCCAGCAGCAGGTGCTCATCCCGGTTCCGGCTGTTTTCGTCATCGTCGCCAGGCGTCCAGAGTTCGGGAAACCGCTGTTCCAGCTCAATCGGAAACAGCCCGCTGAAAATCGCATTGCGGGAATACGGCGTTGCCGTGGGCAGGATGCTGACCTGGAACGAACGCTCAACGGAAAAATGGTCTGCGAGGAGCTGCTCCATCACCAGCCACTGATCCAATCGCAGACAGTCGATGATGAAGAGAAAAACCGATCCATTCTTGTCAAACTCAGGGATGACGAACTGTTCAACAACCTGCGTGGAGAGAACCGGCTTGTTTGATGCCTGGTCAATCCAGTTGCGGTAGTTTTTCTCGACATATTTCCCGAACTCAGCGTTGCACTCCCGCTTCTGGTCCAGAAGCGTTTGACGCAGTCCCAGTTCCGGGTGCTCGTCAAGCTCCATATCCCAGTTCGTAAGCTTCGTATAGAGTTCGTACCACTGGTTGTGGTCCATGGGATTCATGAGAGCAAGCGAGATCTGGCTGAATTCCGCGGCGTAGTCGCGGGAAACGTGCTCGCTCGTGATCTTTCGCGATTCAAGAATCTTCTTGCACGCCATCAGGATCTGGCTCGGATTGACCGGTTTCGTCAGATAGTCGCTGATCTTGCCGCCGATCGCTTCCTCCATCAGACTTTCCGCTTCGTTTTTCGTCACCATCACGATCGGGATCTTGGGGTTCAGATCCTTCATTTTCGACAGCGTCTGAAGGCCCCCCATACCCGGCATCATTTCGTCCAGAAAAACAAGATCATACTCTTTCTCCCGGGTCAACTCGAGAGCGTCTTCACCATTAGTAGCGATTTCAACGCTGTATCCCTTCTCCTCCAGGAGGCGCACGTGCGCCCTGAGGAGATCGATCTCATCATCAACCCATAATATTCTCTTCTTCGTCATCATTTTCCCTCTTTTAAAAATACCCATTAAAGCTATAAGAATCAATGAAAGGACTCAGCGAGAGCCGAGATCATCCGCCTGTTTGAGCCTTAGCGCTTGAACCGCCCTTCACAGTGTTTGAGAGAAGAGAAGCCATCAAGGTTGGATCGAGACGCGAACGTCCAATCCCCCTTCGTTCGTCGTTGAACCGGGAATGCGGGAGCCGCCTTCATCCGGTTTAAGCTTGGTGTATTTGTAATAGATGGAGGCAGTCACCCGCGAACTGAGAATGTAGCGAATGCGTGGCTCAAGGATCGTTCGGCTGGATCCTTCGAGCGGTGTCCCATCCTTCCTGAAGATCTCCGCGTTCAAATCGTAGACACGACGTGCATTCTTTGAATAGCTGTACGAGAAACTCATGTCGATATCGTTCGAGAGCGACAGACCAAAGAATGGGATCTCGAATCCCTGCCGCGTAAAGGTAGCAGTGATCGTCATGTCCGTGAGATTGGACTGGACGATGTTTTGTGCCGCCGGAGTCAAATCGTAGCTCGTTGACGTTCCGTAGCGGAAATTGGCACCGAAATTACCTTTCAAGATCTGCTTGAAGGTGAGATTCAAACCGATAAGGGGGGCAAAGCCGTACGTCACGTTCTGGCTCTCCGTAATCTGGTTTCCGGTCGGGTCAATCCTCCAACGCATTTTGTAGCCCGAGGTGTAGCTATGATCAAAGGAAATTCGTGTGGCAAAAAGGCTGAAGAGCGGCAGTTTTTCCAATCCATCCCACCGTATGGTCCAGTTCGGCCGGGGCACGAGGTTGCCGAGGAATTTCTGCGCAAACGGCAGGGCTTCCAGTCCCTTCTCGAATGCGTCCGATATTTTTGCATCGTTGGAGCGTGTGTCGGATGGGTTCCCACGAGCAACTTCATACTGTTTCTGAACCTGTTCGATGCTGGTGTTGAGGAATTTGAAGAACAAGAGAGACGGGAACGACAAATACGAACGGCTGACATCACCACTCACAACCTTGCTATTCTCCGTCGTGAACCCAAGGCTGTCCGATTGGAGAGACTTGTTGACATTGTAGTTCCAGTTGACGTTCCAATTGAGCTCAATACTCGCTCCCTCCCAGAGGGGACGATTGGTTCTCATCGTCACATTGTTGGCCTGTGAATAGACATCGACAAGATTTCCATTGCGCGCACGGATGCCGGGCAACGTATAGCCGGTCAGGAACGGGAACTTGTTCGTTCCCTTGACGATGACATCACCGTGAGGATCGGAAGCAAGGCCAAGTTGATACATCAACGAGGGTCCGTTTTCCGGAAGCGAACCCTGGAAGAACGGAACCCGGCCGAAGAGATTGGCAAACCCCGGTCTGCCGATCACACCGCCGTTTTGACTTCTTGTTTGCTGCGTGAATTGCAGATTCAGTTTCTCAAAGTCGAAGATTGGGATCTTGAAGAGGATCCGCGACGCGCGGTCAAGTGTCTGTCCCAGGTTGAATGTGCGACCGACCTTCCCTGTGTCCTGGACGGGGTCAGGCGCGTCCTGCGGCGGCTGATCTGACCAGATCTCACTCCCGAGCACCTTGAGATTCACGTCATAGGTCATGCTCAGGTTGCCGGAAGCTCCCGCATTTCTCCCGAGATTGCCGGCCTGCAGATTGTTCTGCCAATCGTACCTGGCTGAATAGCGTGCCGTAAAGCCGAAAATCCGGTCCAGCTTCAGAATTGCGGGGATCAAGATGCGGGGAGAAAAATTAATCGATTGTCCATAGTTGAGATCGGTTCCGAAATCAACCAGCTTGGATTTGCCGAACATGTCTGACACGATCTCCGTGAATGGCCGCTGGCGGCCCAATTCGTCCACTTCGAAGTTCAGAAGTGTGCTTTGGACATCAAGAGAGTAATCAGTCCCGAGGTTCACGAGCCCGCCGTCGGTGAATTGCCACGCGAAAGACATCGATCGACTCGAGGCAAAGTTACGGACGATCGGTTTGGCGATACTCTGATCCCGCGCTTGCTCCTTTGTCTGTCCCCGTGTAAGTGTGGCCGAGACACTGAAGTTGCGGGGGGAGAAATAGATTTTCAGATCTTTCCAAGTCCTGGTCAGGAAGAAATCCCCGAAGGGCTGCAAGGGTGAAAGATAGTTCTTTTCGCTGAATGTGAGCGCGTAGCTTGCCCTCGCGTTCCACTGCCACTGTTCCATCGATTCGGTGACAGGACTGCGTTGCGTCGACTTCGTAAAGGAGTACGCCAACGACACTTTGTTGATCGTCTCCGTCACCAGCCACGAATCGATCGGGACGTTCAATTTGAGATTGGGGAGCGCGTACGTTTCGGACACGTAGAGCGTTTGGGTGCGCAGACGAACGGAGTCCGACTTTCCCTGCACAAGAGCCTCGGGAGTCCCCTTTGCGCGCTCAATGTCACTGATCTGTTTCGCAGCCTGATCGACAAGAATGTCGGTTCCCGGCATGTACTTGGGATTTTGGAGTTGCTCGACTCGCGAATACGAGAATGCAAGGCTCGTCCCTGACCAGCTTTGCGGCAAGAAGCGCTCAAATCCGATCGAGGCTGAGAGCGCCCAGTTGCGGTCCTGGTTGCGCGTGCCGAACCGTTCTTCCAAAGAGTGGAAGTTCGGATCGCGCTGGGTCATATTGAACGAGACCGTCGCGATATCGGCGATCTTGATCGAGGTATCGAACCGGTACGCCAAGCCGGGTGTATTGTCCACATCCGTAAGGCGCAGCTCGTTGATCCACACTTCCGTGACCACGACGGTTGGACCCTTGTTCGCCGGGTTCCGGACACCAACAACGATCTGACGTATGTTCGTCAGCGTGGGCAGCCCCCTCACCTGGTACGTCGCACCGGGCGGTCCGCCCGACACAGGGACTCTTGCGCTGAAGTTTGAGCTGTCGCGATTGAGTTTGATGGCGGTTATCTCGGCAAAGCTGACATTGATGTCGTTGGGATCCCAACCCGGCTGAATCGGCGCACGATACTCGTAGTAGTTCAGGGAATCGATCCCGAACCTGAGAAAGACCTCGAGATCGTAGTTTGTCGTGTCTGTGTAATGGATCCTGGTACCCGGTCGTTCGTCGCCATGAACGAACATACGCATTGCACGGTAGCTGAATAAGTCGAGCGGCCGCGTCGGGAAGCGCTTGATCGCCTGACGCGATTCACCGTCCTTCAGGCCGTTGACAAGCAGGTCGAGAGACTGCTCGTTCAACAGAATAATCTGGTCCGGTTGATTTGGATCTCGCTGCCGCGGCAGTGAAGAGGGTGAACGGTAGTCCGGGTTATCTTCGACGTTGACGACACCGACGCGGAAGGTGCTGTCGTTCTTGACAAGCTCTTCCCATTGATTCCCGATAAGGTTGAATTCTGTTATTCTGATGAGCACTTCTTCTTGTGCACCCGTAAGCCAGAGGCGTACCGCCTCAACAGTACCGAAGGACGGCTCTCCGATCTTGCGCTTGAATCCATTGAGGGGGATGCGAACCTGGAACCACCCATTGTTGCCGCCGCTGACGAACTGGCGGAACTCCGTGCTCGTCGTATCGAGAGAAACTTCATACTCATAGTAGCTGTTTGTCCGATCCACGTTGTTGTTGCGGTTGAGATCCTCCGTGTCGGGGAAGCGACCCACATCGCTCTGCGCATTGTTCTCCGTACCGTTGATGCCGACGTAATCTTCCTTCGAAATTGATCCGGCGGTTGGACGCACCCAGTCGTCGCCCGACGGGTCGTTCGCATACTCAGGATACCTGGCAATAAAATCGCTGTACTGAACTTTCTCCTGGTCGTCGCTCAAACCATCGATTCCAAGGTCCTCGCCGGGTCGAAGAATTCCATTCTTGATGCCTCCGTCGAGCCCGTCTTCCGAATCGAGCCGATTATTGGGGATGACATCCTCGCTGATCAACCCGAGATCGATATTGAGCTTCACGGTGGACTGCACCTTGTTGAGGTGGACCCAGAGCTCAATGAAGTTAATGTTCTCATCCAGGAGATTCGTCGCCGTCGATCCGATCAGTCTCTGAATCCCTGACCACGATTTTCGCGGATTCGCCCTGAGCTTGGTATCGAGGTCCCGGGAGGTGTTATACGGTGCTCGTTCCTTTGGTCGGTACCAGAGGTTGAGAACCGTCACCTGGTCCTGACCGGCGCGTACACTCTTGTTGGGCCAGATCTGGGCCGTGGAAACATCGCTTGGGAGGATGTTGTACCAAACAAGCTTACCCTTGTACTCCATTTTCTCCAGGTTAGAAAGTTTGAGCGGGTCATCCAGGCCGGGGATATCGTCGGGGACACTTGCGTCGCGCCACGCTCCATAGTTGGAACCCAGCGAGATCGGCCTCCGCGCACCTTCGAAATCATCAACGTAAGCAACCGACGCACCTTGGTCGGTGGAAATCGGACTCGTGCGCGTGTTGGGGTTGGGCCTCATGTACGCCGCCTCTCCTTTGATGGAGATATTGGACGTAGCGTTTGTCTGGACACCAGGCAGCCAGTTTACGACACGGGTCAAGAAATCGAGGTTTTGGGTTGTCCCGCCGTCAAGACCCAGGATGGTATTGCTGATGGGCTCTTCTCCCAGACGAATTTTGTCGCTGAGCGATTGTTGACTCAGACCCATAATCGTGAAACCGAATGCCGACGTTTTTCCCAGGTTCAACTCACCGCGCGCGCCAAGGAGCGATTTCGAGGCGAGCTGGAGGAGGTCATTCGCCTCATACTGAATCTGCAGATTTGCACCCGGAACCAGCAGTGCCTGATTCTTGATCGTCACCTGCCCCGAAATGTAATCGACCGTGTAATCGGTATTCACTTGTGCTTGATTGCCGTTGACGATGACCTTGACACTCCCTTCAACAATATTGAAACCAACCTGGTACGTTGATGCCATCGACGAAGAGGTAGACCCCCGGATGAGGAACTTGTTCCTCTGGCTGTTCGACGCGCCGTTGAACGTCGTGTCATACACTTCGTTGAAGGCAAATGAATCCGCCTCGGCGATCGAGCGCCCCTTCGACAGGAAGAAACGCCGGATTCCTTCGCGGAACGGCTCCACCCGCGGGAAGATCAGCTCCCCACGGCTTTCATTGATCGTCAACAGCGGGGCATAGTCGAACTTGCCATCAGGTGGCGAGCCAGGCTGCTCACCGTACCGATCGAGGCCGAAGACTTCAAGGAGATTGTAGACTCCAAGAATATTGTCCTGCGCTTCCTTACCTGGGACTTCGTACACGATTTTGAGCTCGAATCCCTCTTTCTTGATCCCACGTCCCCCAAGCGGATAGATGTTCTTGAGCATCATCCGCCAGGCCGTTTTGTATTGCGGGCCGAGTTTTTGCGGGCGCACCAGCTTCATCACGAGCTTCAACGTCTTCGTGGTATCAAGCCGCGAGCCGAAGTTGCCCACGTCCATAGAGTGCCGGGGGTCGATTGTATCCGGCAAGGAGTACGCGACAACCATCGCCTGCTCCGGCTGGAGTGACCGGTTCAGTGTGATATATCCCGCATATTGGTGGTACGTGTAGTCGGAGTTGGGGTCCAGGCGGATGAACCGGCCGACCTCCACCTCGCCGGGAATCATATTGTAGTCCAGCCTGCGGGCCACGGGATCCTTCGCCGTCGCCATCACCATGTTCTGGTCCATAAACGCCACGACGTCCCGCTCGTTCGGATCCTCGTTGCCGATGCGGGTTACCCACACCTCGAGGTCACGAATTTCCTTGCTTCTGCTCACGATAGGCGGGATGTTGAGGTAAGCGGAATCGAACCAGGCGATGTAGCTAGTATCGATGAAGTAGTGATCGGTTGAATAGTCGGTCCCACGCTTCTCAAAGGGGCTTGGCCTTCCTCCCCCAGACACGGAAAGCTGTTTGATCTGCCCCTTCTTCTGTGAAGCGACGGTCGTGAGTTTCAACGGTCCGAACTGGAACCCGGCTTTGATGCCGAACAGGGCTGAACTGCTGGCGACAAACGACGAATTTGTCGTGAGAGACACGTTACCGGCCTCGACGCTCTGTACGATGTCGTCGTCATACCCTTTGTAGCGCACCTTCAGCTGGTTTTCATACTCGAACTGGCGATTCGTGTTCCAGTCCGCATCGATATTGAGCTTATCTCCGATCTGGCCTTTAACATTGACCTGCACCTCCTGGCTGAAATCGGGTTCGCTCCGACTCTGCGCGAGGGGGTTGTTGAGGAACAGATCGGACGTCGTGTTACGGAACGCCCCGTGAATGTCGACAGCACCGTTAATCTGCAGGCGAATGATATTTGGGCCGAAGATGCTGAAGATGGGGTTTTTCGGGACTGGAATCTCAATATTTGTAACCTGACTGAAGAGATCTCCGAGTCCCTTCTTCTTTTCCGATTCAAGCCGGTAGGCATGGGCCATGTCTTCCCAGTTCTTTCGGATCAACTGCTGCAGTCGAAGCCTGTGGTACTCGTCAAGCGTGAAGTCGAGCGGGATCCGGGTATCAGCTGCTCCGAGAGTCCGTCGAATACGGTACACAAACCGCGATGAGTCCAGCGTCTGCGACTTGCGCACGAGCATCGGGTCGGGCAGATACAGCGGATGCGCCGGACGTTCCAGGATGTGGGCGACCCGGTCATCACGACGGACATGTCCAAAGGCGAGGCGGGCAGAAGAGTCCCGTGGCATCGCCTTGATTGTCTCCAGAATGCGTGCGGCAGATTGGCCTGTATCGGATGTATCGAGGGACGATCGATTCCGCTCCAACGCGCGCGCGCGCCGCGAGGGCCCGCCGGTCTGTCGACGCTTGGTGGTGTCTTGCAGGATTGGGAAATTCCCGGAACGAGCAGCTATTTCCTCAGCGCTGGCGCGCAGTGAGGCATAGGCCTGTTCGGCAAAAAAGTTGCTATCAGGGAAGAGAAATGAAACGAGGAAGGAAAAGGAGATGATGAGTGCCGCAACGACACCCACCGCTCTACCGATGGCCAGACCACGCCCACCCGACATCTTCGGACTCCGTAACTCGCTACCTTGTCTCACGCCGCTCTACGAGATGTGTCAGTAATAGAAACCGTGAACCAACTCTCGAGAATTCAATGCACTGGTATGGTAGCGAATGAATCGATAAAACTCCGTCCCTTGATGTGAGTAGTGCGACCTGCCTGACTGATGAAAACTTAAAAAAAAGGATGAACAATAGCAAGACTCTTTTGATCTGAAGCACACAGCCCCTACCTAACGAGGGGGCCGATTCCTGGTTCCGTCGTGAATGGCCTCGTTGATGCGCGCAAGGATAACGTTGGGCACGTAGGGCTTCTGAATAAAATCGATTGCCCCTTCTTTGATCATTTCTATCCGAAGATCCGGGTCAAAGTAACCACTGGCCAAAATGCATCGAATGTTCGGATTCACTTCCCTCATTCTGCGAAAAGCCTCCCACCCCCCGAGCTTGGGCAATCCCATGTCGGAGAGGACAATACTGATCTCTTCAGCGTGAGATCTATAGACATCCACGGCTTCCATACCATCCTTTGCTGTCAGCACGCGATACCCACTTTCTTCAAGCAGTGCCTGAAGGAGATCGAGCAGCATCTCTTCGTCCTCAACGAGCAGAACCATTTCTCCGGAACCGCGAACCGGCGCGGCTACATGTTTCACGGGCGATGTTATGTCTTCGACAGGCAGTACAGGGAAGTAGAGTGAGACCGTCGTACCTTTTCCGGGAACGCTCTCAACATCGGCGAAGCCCCTATGGCCATCAACGACGCCGTAGACGACAGCGAGCCCGAGCCCCGTCCCCTTACCCACGGCCTTGGTCGTGAAGAATGGCTCAAAGATTCTTCCTTTCGTGGCCTCATCCATCCCGGCCCCTGTATCTTCCACCCGGATAAGCACATAGCGCTCCTCCGTCGCAGCGGGGAATTTGCCGCTCAATTTGTCGCCCGGAATGGTTGCGGTTTCAATTGTCAGCGTTCCGCCGGCCCGGCCACCGGGCTGGTTATCAATCATCGCATCACGCGCATTGATACACAGGTTCATCATGGCCTGCTGGAGCTGACCCGAATCGGCGAGAAGAAGCGGCACGTTGTCGCCGAGCTTTACGTCGAAGCGAATGCTTGAAGGAAATGTTTCGGTGAGCAATGTGGAGAACTCCTGGACAACCTCATTCACGCGAACTGCTTCGAGCACACCACTTGTCTTGCGCGCGAACGTCAGCAGTTGCTGCACGAGGCCGGTTCCCCGTGTCAGAGCTTTCCTGATAGACCCCGTCACGTGAGCCTGCGCTGTGGGATCAGAATCCGTCCGCTCAAGCTTCGCAAGGTACCCGAATGCGATGGAGAGAATATTGTTGAAGTCGTGAGCAATCCCCCCTGCAAGCGTACCAACGCTCTCCATTCGCTGCACCTGACGCAACTGTTCTTCCAGGCGATACTGTTCGGTGACATTGCGGATAATGCCGCGGTAGGCGACCACCTTGCCCGAAAGATCCCGAACTGCCGTCGCGGTTTCCAACACCACAAGTTCCCGCCCGTTCTTCGTCTTCACGTGAATCTGGTAGTCCTTGAGATATCCCTTTTCGGCAAGAAGCTGAGCTCCCTTGATTCTCGCTTCGGAGTCGATATACACGTCGCGGCCGATATCGACCTCGAGAAGTTCCTCTTTGTTCAAGTAGCCAAACAACTCCACCCCGGCCGGATTGATATCGAGGAACCTGCCATCCGGCGTACTAACAAAGATTGCATCTTTAGACTCCTCAAAGAGAGCACGGTACTTCTCTTCCGACGTACGCCGTTCTTCCTCAGAGCGAAGCCGCTGTGTGACATCGCGAAAACTCCACACCCTTCCTGCAGTCTTGCCGCCGATTTTCTGGGGCTTCGAATACCGTTCCACTATCCTGCCGTCCTTTAAGCCGAGGATGTCAAAGCTCTCTCCTTCGGGCTGGCCGTACGTCGTTTCGAGTGCTTCTTGAAAGTTCTTCAGGTCTTCGACCAGCTCAAGCATGAACGCGACGATACTGCTTTCTTCGCGTTTGAGCATGATTCTTTGTGGGATCTTCCACATCTCGACAAATTTCCGATTGTAGTTCACGATCCCTCTGTTCTGATCGACGACCAGGATCCCATCGGTTGATGACTCAAGCGTTGCCCGCAGAACGGAGAGAGACTGTTCCAGTTCCTCTTCGCCGCGCTTGCGCGCCGTGATATCCTCGATTATACGCACCGCATACAGCGCATTTCCATCCGCCTCCCTCACCACGGAGACCGTCAACAGCCCCCAGATCACATTCCCTTTCTGCGTCAAGAACCGTTTCTCAGTCCGATAGCTCCCGATCTCCCCCTTCGCAAGCAGCTGGATGCGTTCGATATCCTTGCCAACATCCTCGGGATGCGTGACTCCGTCGAAGGAGATTCTGCGCAACTCCGCTTCGGAGTACTCCACCATCGAGCAAAACGCACGGTTGACCCTCAGGATTTCACCATCGAGCTTCACGAGCATCATTCCCACAGGCCCCTCTTCGAACACCTGCCGGAACTGCTCAATGCTGTTGCGCAGCGTTTGTTCGACCTCCACCCGGTCGGTTTCATCAAGAACAAATCCCTGGATCTGGCTCAATTCGTCCTGTTCGTCGAACTCGCCTATGATGCTTGCGATAGCATAGATGCGGCTTTCGTCCTTCCGTCGCATGATCATCTGATAGTTCTTGAGTCGACGGACCTGTCCAAGCAATTCAACGAAGCTTTCAAAGGCCCGGGGGCTCTCAAACAAGTGCCGGCCGTCTGAATTCATTACCTCTGACACGGAATCATACCCAAACATGCTCGCGAACGACAGATTGCATGCAATGATCTTTCCCTGAGGACTGGAGATGAAGTTCCCCGAAAGATCTTCTTCGAAGAACTCGCGGTAACGCTTCTCAGTTTCGGCGAGAGCCTTGCTGATGATGTGTTGTTCCCTCTCGACCTCCCGGTGAATGTTTATGCCGACCAAAGCGCGATAAACCTTGTAGAATCCAAAGAAGAGAAGCGATAAACCTGCAACCTGCGCGAAATATACGGCGATCATCGAGACGAGACTTGAGGATCCGGGTGCGGGAATATCAAAGGGAAACCCGCCGCCGAGGTAGGGGTGGAGTATGAGATCCAGCAAGAAGAATGTGAAACCGGTTGCGATGAGAAGAATTGCTCGAAGGAAGGTGTCCTTGAGACGCCTGGCAAAAAAAAAGAACGTACCGATCGATACGATCAAGAGCAGTATGCGCGCACCGTCGAAGTATTCCACTACCGATCCCTGATTAGGAAGCCGTGACGGATGAAGCCCTCAGCACCGCAGACCAATTGCAGTCATCGTGCTTCAACCGGAGATACTAGGGAGACAGCCGCTCGATCGCCCAGACGCCCCCCTGCAATGAGTACCTGATGCGATCATGCAGACGATTCTCCCTTCCCTGCCAGAATTCAAAGACCTGCGGCTGCAGGCGAAATCCTCCCCAGGATGGTGGAACCGGAATCTCGCGGTTCTCATAGAGCTTCTTCAAGTCGGACACTTTCTGTTCCAGGTCGCTTCGACTGGGTATCACGGAACTTTGCCTGGACGCCAATCCACCGAGTCGGCTTTCGAGAGGCCTCGTTTTGAAGTAGTCCTCGGATTCCTGGCGCGAGGTCTTTTCAACCGCGCCTTCGAGGCGGACCTGTCGCTCGAGCTCACCCCAATAAAACAGCAACGCCGCATATGGATTCTGAAGGAGTTCGGAGGATTTTCTTCCTTCATAGTTCGTGTAAAACACAAATCCCCGCTCATCATATCCTTTGAGCAGGACGACGCGGGCGGACGGCTTGCCATCCGCAGTCGCGGTCGCCAGCACCATCGCGTTCGGCTCAAGCAGTTGCGAGCCCAACGCTTCCTCAAACCACCGATGGAACTGGAGCAGCGGGTTCAGGTCTACATCTGATTCACTGAGTGAATGCCGGGAGTATTCTTTACGCACGTGAGCCATGTCGTCGGAGTTCATAGAGCGGCGGAAGTCGGTTCCCTTCGAACGATTCGTTCAAGACATGCTTGTCGGCTAAGATACGCAAAGCCGACACGCAAATCAACAAATGCCAATGGCACGGGCAAAGCAACTCGCGAGAGAGCCGCAATCCGATTCTGCCGGGAGATCGGGCATCACTTGTAATCAGAAGGCATTCTCTGTATATTCTCACTGCCATGCTCATCCTGTCTCGTCATATTCTGAAGCGGCATGTGGCCCCCTTTCTGTTCTCCGTCTTTGTCCTCGTGTTCATTTTCCTGCTCCAATTCGTCATGCAGAAGATGGATCAATTGGCGGGCAAGGGGCTGAGCGCCGGCGTCATTGCGGAGCTCATTGTTATGAACCTCGCATGGATGCTCGTCCTTGCAGTGCCCATGGCTGTGCTCGTTGCGACGCTGATGGCATTCGGGAATCTCTCCTCCGGCAATGAAATTACAGCCATGCGCGCCGGCGGCGTCAGTCTCTACCGGATGGTTGCACCAGTCCTGCTCCTTTCCCTCATTCTCTGCTACCTGCTGATCCTTTTCAACAACAGGGTGCTTCCCGATGCGAACCACAGGGCGAAGATGTTGATGACGGACATCTATCGTAAGAAACCAACCTTTTCGCTTGTCCCCGGTCTGTTTTCGGATCCAAGAGACATCCAGGGGTACAGCATCCTCGTCCGCAAAACCTTCGAGCAGACCAATGACCTTGAAGGGGTGACGATCTTCGATTATACGAATAGCGCGGTGACGACAACTGTGACGGCGGACCATGGAACAGTTTCATTCTCTCCCGACTATCAGAAGCTGATCATGGATCTCTACGACGGAGAAATCCATGAGCTCAGCATGACGGATTTCAGCCGCTACCGCAAAATCCGGTTTGAGAAACACAGGATCGCGATGAATGCCGAGGGCTTCGATTTTCAGCGATCGCAGGAAAGCGCGTTCTCCCGTGGTGACCGCGAGCTCAGCGCCCGGGCGATGAATGTGATTGTTGACAGTCTTCGGCAGCTTCTGGATACGTCACGCGCACATATCGCCGCTCTTGTGCAGCAAGAACTCAACGCGGTTTTCGCTCCCCAGAGGAGCATCAACCCGTCTCTTCAATCGATTGGAGATCCAAAAACCGTCGCCGAAGCCCGGGTGGTTTCCCTCGCATCAGCCCTTGAAGGCGAGCAAGCTCGTGCCTCGTAC
This sequence comes from Bacteroidota bacterium, assembly GCA_015661185.1. Classification (GTDB taxonomy): domain Bacteria; phylum Bacteroidota; class Ignavibacteria; order UBA10030; family UBA10030; genus UBA9647. Next base: position 1,661 of record JACVXU010000047.1, on the reverse strand, counting down.
TATGGACGACGGATCCACGAATACTCCGTGGAGATCTACAAGAAATACTCGATCCCGTTTGCCTGCATTGTGTTTGTGCTGATTGGTGCGCCGCTGGGGATTATGGCGCGGCGGGGCACGTTTGGAGTGGCCGCAAGCCTGAGCCTTGGATTCTTCCTTCTCTATTGGGCTTGTCTTATCGGAGGCGAGAAGCTCGCCGATCGCGGATATACCGACCCATGGCTCGGGATGTGGATTGCCAACATCATCATCGGGCTGATGGGAATCTATCTTACCTTCAGGACAGCCCGCGAAAGCCTGACAATCGACTGGTCGTATCTTCGGCGGTTTGTTCCAAAGCAGTGGCGATCCGAGGAAGAAGCCGCGTGACAATCTTCGACCGCTATATCGTCCGGCAGTTCCTTGCAACTGTGTTGTTCGGCCTCATCACGTTTCTTCTCATTTTCGTCGTCATCGACATGATGGAGCGCCTCGACGACTTCATCGATGCCAATGTGCCATTTCAGATCATCCTGCAGTACTATCTCGCGTTCACGCCGGAGATCATTAAGCTCATGACACCGGTCGCTATGCTTCTCGGCGCATTGTTCGTCGTCGGTCGGCTGACAAATCAAAACGAACTCCCGGCCATGAAATCGAGCGGCCTAAGCCTCTATCGCTTTCTGGTCCCGTTCCTGGTTGTCGCCGTCGTTGTGAGCATGCTGTCGATTTATTTCAACGGCTGGATTGTGCCCTACGCCAATCAGAAGAAGGCAGCAATCGAGCGGACTCACCTCCGCCCATCGCAGGGGATGCGGAGTACGCTGCCGCTCTTTTTTCAGGACGGACGCTCGCGCCTCGTGTCGATAAACTACTATGAAGGCGTCAGGAGGATCGGATACCGCGTCAGTGTTGAAGAATTCGCCGATACAAATGCCACCGTCCTTCGCCGGCGATACGATGCCCTGCAGATGGAGTGGGGACATCCGTGGGCGAGCGAAGGAGATTCAACACGTGATGGATGGATTTTGACGAACGGGGCTGTCCGGGAATTCGAAGGGGAGAACCAGCGCATCACGGCGTTCGAACACCTGGCTCTCGGTCGGCTCAGTATCAGTCCGACCGACATCGAGAAAAAACAGCGAAGGCCCGACGAGATGAACTATCCGGATCTCCGGGAGTTCATTGCGAATCAACAGGGAGCCGGACAGGATGTTTCACGCTGGATGGTGGATTACCACAACAGAATCGCGTTTCCCTTCGCCAGCGTTATTGTTGTCCTGTTCGGAGTGCCGTTCGCATCCATCAAACGGCGGAGCGGAATCGCGATTGACTTCGGTGTCTGCGTTGCAGTGACGTTTATCTACCTCGGTTTCATGAAGACGAGCCAAGTCTTCGGTTACAACGGCGATCTCAACCCTATGCTCACCGCATGGCTCGCCAATATCATTTTCCTGGCTCTCGCTGTTGTCAACCTCCTCAGAGTTCAGAAATAACACTCCTAACCCGTTGACAGCCTGACAACCCGCAACCAATGACGGACAGGTTGACAATCTGTCCAGCGAACTAATTACTACGCGAGAATCGCCACCACTGTTTCCTGCATCGGCAGACCTGTAACGATCGCTTCCCTGGACCTCGTAATGTATATGTCGATTTCGCTTCGCACGCCAAATTTGCCG
>JACVXU010000046.1 GCA_015661185.1 Bacteroidota bacterium | reverse complement strand
ACTCCAGCGGCAAGCTCCTCGCCAATCCTTCTTTTCCCCAATCTCCGGAAACTTTGAGGGCAAGGTTATCGAGAAGCTGACCGTCGAGATCAAGCAGTAGCGATTCCTTTGGCAGGGATAATACCGAAGCCTGAGAGCGATACCTCGGAGATTCGCGAGTTCCACCTATCCGGCTATCATACACCGACTGGCCAAACCCTCCGTCAACACGTTTGCGGTCGTACACGACAACCAAGAAATTACGGAACTGGAACTTCCAAACGTTGGGAGAAACCTGGCTGAGGACATTTCGCCTTTTCAATGACGGGAGATAGTACCCAAGTTTTCTCAAATCGCCCGACTCAGAGCTCAGCATCTCGAATCCTTGTTCCGACGGCTCGCCATTGATGAGAGCGCGAAAGAAATGTCGGAGTGAGCCTTCGTAGGCGATCACTCTCCTCTTCCGCCAATCCGAGATTTGGTCGTCATCGGCCGGCCCGAGATCTTCGAATCGGACCTTCCAAACCGACGTCAACCACTTCCCATCGAATCTGAATGTTCCCAGATTCACATTTAATCGGTACCCTAGATACATATTGTCGATCTGGAGTTCCTTATCACTCTGTGCATCAAATCCGCCTGAGGGACCAGAGAAAAATGCGAGGACCTCAGGGTTTTTGATGACACAATCTTCTGTCTCCCGCGTTGTTCCCAGGAAAAGCTTCGTGAAGGTCTTCAGATTCTCTTTCCATTCTGCCGGACGTGGGGCCGTGACCTCCACAGGTGCGAAATCCACACTCCTCGGTTTGAGCGTGAAATCGACGCTTTGCCCTTCCGCGGAGAAAAGTTGGACTTTCCTAACCGACATGTGATAGCCAACGCACGATGCGACAAGCTCGTGAACCCCGAGTGGCACATTTTTGAGTTCGAAATACCCGTTCCCGTCAGAGGAAGTTCCCATCATGGAGTTGGCGATGAATACGTTCGCGTTGTCGATGGGAGCTTTCGTTGAATCATCAATTACTTTGCCGGAAATTTTGCAGATACTCTGTTGAGCCGAGACTGTCGCAACGAGGAGAACACTCAAGGCCAGCAACAATATGACATCGGACCACTTCATTAGAATCACCCTCTACTCACCGTGGAGCATGTTCCCAACGTTTTCATAATCGCTGATGCACCTGATTGCTGCCGCGCCATTTCACTTCTGCGACGTTTCGATGATAATCACACGCTTGGTGCCATGAGGTGGAAATCCAAGCGGGAACATGTCGATATCTTTTTCAATACCCCAGTACTCCCACACCATGACACGACGCACGCTGAATGGATCAACTTCATCCAGGGTAAGCGACTCCTTCCACTCTCCGTTGACATAGAGGGTGAAATCCTCACCTCCCTTTTTCATCCGTTCCTCCGGCCGCTTCACGATGAAGGGAAGAAAATACATCAGTGCGCGCTCCATTCTCTCTTCGCCAAGTCGTTCGAACTCCTCACCGCTTATCGCGTAACTAGCGCGCCTTTCCGCGGCCTTCGTCGGAACGAGTTGCCGTTTTGCCGTAACGACCACCTCTCCGAGTCTGATCGTGTCCGGAATGAGGTAAACCCGAAAACCCGCTTCACGCGTCGAGTCAAACTCAACCCTCCAAGCCGTTTTCCTGTAGGCAACGTGACTGAAAACCAGGATACGGGGACTACCCGACTGGAATTGGAGTTGAAAGTATCCTGTCGTGTCTGTCATGGCGCCAGATCTTTCTCCTCGCACAAGCACATTGACGCCAGGGACCGGCATCCGCGTCTCGTCGTCGAACACCCTCCCCTCGACCATCCATCGGTCCTGGCTAAGCAGTCCCACAGGACCCAGGATGTGCAAAAGACAAACGCACACGAAACTGGCTCTATCCATACATGAGCCCATCAGTTTGATGTTCGCCCTTCGCGTGTACATCCCTGAACTATTAAAGCATCATTCAAAAATGAATTTTACGGTTCGGACCTGATCACCAAAAAGCGACAATGATTTACTTTTCTATGAACAGTGAGGAGGCAGGGATTTCTTGTTTCTCCCCCTTTGGTCCTTGCATCAGCACCCTCAGTTCACGGCCGCCGCTCTTCTGGAAGAATTCCACACGAATCGGATGCAGACCTGCCGCGAGAGCAACGACTCCTTTTTTCTCGCGAATGCCATGTAATCCGTCATTGTCGACGACCAGCACATCACCAATAAACAAACGGCTGCCGTCGTCAGAATCAGTGAAGAAGCCATAGATGCCGGATTCCAGCGCTCTCACGAAGCCGCGGTACTCGAATGCAAAATCCTCCGGCAAATTCCTCGGCGATAGATCGAACTCTGGGAGAATGCCTTGCTTAACCGGCTTGAGTAGCGCAAAATCAGGCATTGAAGACCAGGAGCCTTCGTAATATGAATACCGGATTCCCGGAACGCTTGCTGTTAGGTTCGTAGATGGTCTTGGCTCCACTTTAGTGAAACGGGACGAAACAGACCCGCTTACTGGTTTTCCATCATGGAAGCAACGTGCCGTCACGGTTGTCGTACCCGTGAGTCTGATCGGACCTGTCACGAGAGTGGAGCTGGCGGCCGGCGTCGTTCCGTCGAGTGTGTATCGTAGATCGACCTTCTCTCTCTCAGACTTCACCGTGACATCCAGAGCATCGACGAAGATGTCGAACTTCGCACTGATGATTGGCGGAGTTGTTACATCTACACCTCCGCGGACATCCACCACGACAACGCTATTATTTGGATCGGGAGCTATCGCCGGGACATCGATGACAAGTGCATCTTCCTGCCGTCGCACAAGCAGATGCAGTTGCTCTTTGTCCGCCAGAAGAAAAGCCTGCTTCGGTTCATTCAGTATACCAGGAACAATCAACTTCCCGTTCGCAGGCCAATTAAATACGTGAAGATAGAGTCTGGCGCCTCCATCAATGGCCTTTTGTGTGCACCGTCCCCATTCAAGGCCCTTGAATGGGCTGGCTTTGGTTTCGTAAATGGACTCCCCGTTGATTTTCATCCACCCGCCCAGTTCACGAAGCCGTTCGATGGCCTGCTGGGGGAATACGCCTTCGGACGTCGGGCCGACATTGAGGAGGAAGTTGCCCCCCTTCGATGCGATGTCAGCCAGCTTGTGGATCAGGTCCTCAGTCGATTTCCATTTCTGATCGTTCTTGTTGAACCCCCAGTTATCGTTCATGGTCATGCAGGTTTCCCAAGAGACACCAGACAAACCTGTTGCGGGAATCTCCTGCTCAGGCGTACCAAAATCGCCTGCAAATTGTCCCGCCTTTGTGAATCCTTCCATCCCCGATCGCCCGGCCCCGACTCGATTGTTGATGATAATGTTGGGTTGAAGGCTTCGGACGTAATCATAGAGCTCGGTTCCATACTTCGTGTTCCATGTCGATTCCCATTCTCCATCAAACCAGAGTACGCTGATCTGACCGTAGTTCGTTAAGAGTTCCTTGAGTTGATTTTTCATATGCTGAACATACCGTTCGTACTCCGCCCCGGCGTTCGGACGATCGTTCTCCCATTCGCGGCGGGGCAGATAGTCGGGATGATGCCAATCCATAATAGAGTGGTACCAGCAAATCTTGATCCCTTCTTTGTGGCAGGCGTCAGCCAGTTCCTTTAAGATATCGCGCTTGAACGGCGTCGCCATGATATCGAAGTCGGTGAATTTCGAATCGAACAGGCAAAACCCGTCGTGGTGTTTCGAAGTGATGACGATGTACTTCATTCCCGCGTTCTTCGCCATACGCACCCACTCTGTGGGATTGAACTTGACGGGATTGAACTGTCCAACGAACTTGTTGTACTCTTCCAGGGGGATTCGCGCCGTTGTTCGAATCCATTCTGCATGGTTTGTGCTCCCCTTCCACTCACCGGCCGGGATGGAATAGAGCCCCCAGTGAATAAACATGCCAAACCTGGCCTCACTCCACCACTTCATCCGCGCTTCATATTGCGGTCTTGACTCCTCCAGGTAGTTTTTCGTCTGTTGAGGCTGGGCAAGACAAACGACGGTGAAGAAAAGCGTGAGGAGAGTTTTCATGGGGGTGCCTTCCTTTTCTTACTGGCGGCTCAATCAATGAGCCATTGACAACAGGCTTTTCGCCGAACATGCGGCTGGGAGGTGGCTCTATACCCAAACAACTTTTCGCGTCATGAACCCTTGCTTGAGGCAAGTCGTGGCGCTATATTAGGCAAGAAAACCGAGTTAGTCAACAAAGTACCGGAAAGGTCGAATGAGCGACAATAAGGTGTACCTGATTACGGGCGCGACATCCGGCATCGGAAAGGCAGCAGTGCTCTCTCTCGCCCGGCAGGGTACGTCGATCGTCATGGTGTCTCGCAACAAGGAAAAAGGTGAATCGGTGCGGGCTGCCATCGCCGAAAACACCCGAAACGAGATCATCCATCTCGCCGTCGCTGATCTCTCATCTCAGCAGGATATACGGAAGCTGGCCAGTGATATCAAGTCGCAATACTCAAAACTCGATATCCTGGTCAACAATGCAGGAGGGATATTCGACAAGAAAGAGATTCGCTCGTCCAGGATTTCCTATGATCGGGACGTCGCAAAACGACTCTGGGAATCAAGCGCGCAGATGACAGAACTTGAATCTCATTAGAACTGGTCTCAAAAATGCTGCCACCTTCACCAATGTCATTCCCGCATCTTGTAGGCGGCCAGCCCGCCGGCGGCCCGCCCGAACGACTTGGTCGGGCGGGTCTGGCGGGGAATCCAGACCTTGCCCAGAATAGCCCGATCGACTTTACAGTTCACGTCTGGATTCCCGATAGATACGTTCGGGAATGACAAGGGCGGTGGGAGTGACAAACATTTTTGAGATGTGTTCTAGTCGACTTCACAGGCGTCGCCGGATGAACCTGATTCCTGCTTCGCACACATAGTGTGAATCTTGACCCAAATGGTCTCAGAGCCCTTGCAGAATTTGACACCAGAGGAATTTCAGGGTAAGACCTACTCCCTGCGGATACACGTGCCAGACTCTGACGTCTTCTACCGTACGATTGCAGAACTCGCGGACACGATCCTTCAGCCACATCCCGACCCAGACTACCTCCTGACCAGCATTCAGAGACTCAGCAGAAGCAAGCGCTACCTCAGAAGACTTGTCCGGGATGGCTCAGATTCCCATGACGGCACATTGGTCGCGACACTCAAAGACGAACTCGCAACCTATACGGCCAACGTGCATTCTCATCTACGGGGACTTCGGGTTATCGACAGGTGGGATAGGACTCTGGCGACATCAGAGGAGCAATATCATCTATATATGCTCGAGATCGAGCTGACGAATCGCCTGTACTCAGATCGTTTCCGTTCCAGCTCTCGAAAATTCGCTTTTCTTCCCCACTGCCTTAGAGACTTCTCCGCGGATTGTCGAGCGGCTCAGCGGGACATCGACTACGTTTGCAAGGGGTGCACCGACGACTGCAACGTCAATCACACAAGCAAAGTGCTGCGACTTCACGGAGTCAAACCGTATATATGGATGAGTGCGGATCTCCGGGGGCTCTTACGGAAAGCGAAGAAGGAGAGAGACGGCCTTGGCGTCCTTGGTATCGCGTGTATCCCGGAGCTTGTCAGAGGAATGAGGATGTGTCTGAAGTATGATGTCCCCGTGGTCGGAGTTCCACTCGATGCCAATCGATGCGAACGGTGGTGGGGGGAATTCTACCCGAACACGGTCAACATGAATAAGCTCGGGAGTCTGCTGGCAGGCGAGCATTGAGCTCACGTCACCGAAGCAAATGCAGAGGATGAGTCCCAGGAAGGTGCCACGCACCTTATGAGTGTTCCGTGCAGGTGCGTGGCACCTCACGGGTACTTGGTACCTCACTTAGTCTAAGAGATAGTTTCTATGTGTGAGTTCGAACTCCTTTGAAGCTGCATGGTCCATAACAAATCGCTCATACGCTTCTGGCGTTCGGAAATTCGCACGGATAATCCGTGGATCCGCAAACCTGATCGGTCTCTTGCGTACCCATTCAAGGTAGTCTGAGAATTCCCATTCTTCAACCGACCTAACCAAACCCGCTTGAAGTGGATTCAGATGGATGTACCTGCAAAGATGTATCAAGTACTCTTCTTTATCGATGTGTTTTGCTTTGAAGCGATCCTCGAACAGCGTCCCGCGTCTTCCAGCCCATTTGTTCAATGCTTTGACATATCGATTGAACACGTCCTGTATCAATTCACTTATCGGTGTCTCTGAATCTTGCCTCGCCAGCAGGTGATAGTGATTCGGCATCAGGCAATACGCGGCCAGCGTTGCATCATATGCCTCCAGCCCTTCCTCCATAAGGCGCAACAGATAGACGTAGTTTTCCTTATCCCGGAATATGTCCTCCTTGTTACAGCCACGATTGTAAACGTGATAGTATTCACCCTTTTCAAATCGCAGTTCTCTCTGAGACATGCTAGCCTCGTAGCCAGGAAGGTGCCACGCACCTCACGAGTGTTCCATGCAGGTGCGTGGCACCTCATGGGTGTTCCGTGCAGGTGCGTGGCACCTCACGTCTTTTTCACCTTGGATTCACACGCACGTACACACTGCCGTACGCCGAGATCTCAAACGAGCCTTCAATCGGCTCTCCGGCTTTTCCAAAACCGTCGCTCACGTGTATTGATACAGGAATACGCTTGTTCCACTTCAGCCTCGCCGGCTGAGCCTGAGGAGTAGGGTTGTAGAGATACAGGAGCCACCCCCCGCCGGTAGCAACCGGCCTCGTCGAAAGAACGAGAACTCCGTCAGATTCCAGTTCGTACAGAGAGCCCTCCAGTGTTCCGACTTCGTGCGCGCGCAAAACAACGAGAGGTTGCCTTCGTTCGATACCGAACCTTGCAGCTTCCTCCTGCCTGTATTCGCCATGGGGCCTGACCGAGTAGCGAAACAAGACCGCTCCTTCCTGGTCAGCTTTGTAGTTCGTGTGCCAGTAGTTGTTCATCACGTACGAATAGAAGTTCTGCGCAGGACCGATTTCCTTCATCCACGGTTTTTCCGCAGTGATAGCTCCAATTTCGATGAGCGGCGCGTCGATCGTCGCCCATGTAACGCCTCTCTGATCATTGGAGACATCGACCCAGCCTACGACCGAGAAGAAGTTCTTGCACGCTCCGGGCAACTGATCGATTTCCGGTCTGACGATGCCATGCGCAACATCGTATCGAAGCTGTCCATCCGGGACGCTGAACGGGAACGCCAGGTGGACTCCTTCTTTCGCCCGCACCGCCTCTTTGTCGAATACATTGATAATGTCGAATCGGTCGATTCCGTCGAGGACTCGAACCTCATAGGAATAGCTCTTGCACCCGGGAGCGTCTGCCTTTACCACGAGAGAAGAAATGAGTTTTCCCTGTTCTCCGACGGTGACCTTCACATTGATGGGCCGCTTGGCATCGGCCGGATTCTTGCCTGGCACGTAGATGTACTCGTTCAATCCCGCCCCTCGAGCCGTGTCGACAAGCTGAAGGCCATTTCTGTTCCACTGCAGCGCATCAATTGCTCCGGTCGTCTTGCTGATCGTAAGAGACAAAACGCCGTTCTTCAGTGTGCTTCCTACTGCCAGCGCGCTTCCCTGAGCTACTGCCTTCCCATTTCGCACAGAGATTCTTCTCGCTGACATCGGAGGAATGTCTTTGACCATCACTGCAAGTTCGCCGGTCGAAAGCCTCTGAGTTGGTATCGTCTTTCCATCTCCACTCACAACCATATCTCCAACGGAACTTTCTTCTGCCGTGAGATACACGATGTCGGTGCGCGGCCACGACTGCGTGTTGTAGATATCGAAGCTCCTCTCTTCTTTGATCTGTTGCGCCTCGTGCAGTGCTTGCTTGAGAAGCAGCTTGGAAAGACTGTCTGCATCAAGTGCGAAACGTTGTTTGATGGCCCATTGATCCTTGACGAAGGGGAGATCCGGTTCCGAGATGCTGTTGTGTGCACCCCAGGTATGTTCGTCATACAATGATACATTGCGCCATGCTGCAGCGAACTGGGAGTCCGGATAAGAAGCCATCGCTCGCATGGACCAAACGGCTTCAGCCTGAATCAACCGATCAGCGGCCTGACGATTGAGCGCCGTCTCATAGGCGGACGAGGCCGCTCCGTCTTCCCAGTACGGCGTGAAATCTCCCGAGTACGCAGGCAGCGTCGGCCCGTAGCGCCGCTCAAATTCCTTGAACATCTGGTCATGTGTCGCAATGATCAACCGCGGAGTCGAGTAACGTTCGTTCCATCGTTTCACATAGTCTGGGAGTTTTGCATCTGGTGGACCATTGTCGCCACCAACCGTATATGGCAGTTGAACAATTTCATACGGGTATCTGTTGTCATCGAGCTTCCGGAGAAGTTTGAACACCTTCTCGTCTCCCAGCTTGCTCAAATCCCCCTCATGAAAGCTTGCATAGCTTTCGCCGGCGACCCAGGTCAGTATTCGTTCTTTGCCCGATTGAGATTGCCAATAGAAGGGTTTGTCCCCCCATTGCTCGATCGTAAAACCGATGCGGTCGCCCGGGTTCGGAGAGATCGAGAAGTACTTCACGCCGGACTGAGCGAGTGTTGGAACGATGCCCCAGGTAAAACCCGGGATGTCCGACACGAGCGCGGTTGTGATCGGGATCGTGTAGCTCCATTCCAAGGTCCTCGCAAACTCAGTGAAGTGACTCATTTCCACAGCGTTTGCCAGACCTGTCAGGATGTTCGCGTACAGTGCGTTCAGTCCGATGCTTCCGGCCCGAATTGCATCGATCACCTCCCGACGCTTTGACTCCGGCGCCTGGCGGAGATAACTATCAAGTGCCCAAAGCACTTCCATATTCCATTTATAACGGGCATCCGGGGGATACTCTTTCGTCAGGTTGATGAGGCGCAATGCCTCGTCGAGATTCCTCCATTGCTTTCTTTCGATGTTCGGCTGGAGATCGGTGTACCCAATATCGTTGTGAGAATAGGAGAGAATATAGATGTCGCGTTTGTTCACTGGTTTGATGGCGACGAATCTCCTGCTGAGGGGCTTCTCATTGACAGAGAAGGAAACTGGTATCTCCTTTGTTGCACGCGCAGCTGCGACCAGAACGAAGAAAACGTTTGAACCAACTTCGAGTGGTTTGGATGTCAACTGCCAGCTTCCTGCGAAAATCTGAATGGCTCTTCCCTTTCGCAGATTGTCCAGGCTCAATCGTAAGATCTGAGACTCGCCTTTTGTTTCCCGCATGAGCACGGGCTCGATCCGAATCCGAGGCTCGAAGCTGAAGCTATACTGAAACGTCATGAACCAATCCCCGCTCTCTGCGTCCTCTCCCACAACTTGCAGAGTCAGGGGCTTTCCGGAGGGGACAAGTCGCCTGGGGACGTTGAGAACCATGGTACCGAACAGATCACCTGCTCGATCGACCACCGTCGCCTCAAACGAGAGTTCGGCACCGTTGGCAGCCTTGACGTTCCACAGCTTTGCAGTCGAGTCCTTCACATTCTTGAAGGTGAGCCAGCGCTCCCCATTCACCAGTAGGTCAAACGAATGAACCTCATGTGGGTTTTGGAATCCCTCACATTCCAATCCGGCCAGCCAGATGAACCGGTATTGGTCACCCGCGTAGATATTTGGAACGGTGTCTGTCTCCCATGAGATGGAGTGGGCTTCTTTGCGGGCGCGCACCAGCATTGCAACCTCCGCATCAGGATGCGATGACCGGTACGTTATGAGCTGTCCGCTAATGCTCTTCCGGTAACCGTTCAGAAATGTGGCGACATACGCAGGATTCTTTGGATCAACCTCCTGTCGGATGTTGATGCGAATTTCGTCACCCGACTTCTGGGGGGAAGCAACGAGAGTAAAGGAAAGAGCGAACAGAAGGAAAGTGACAGATCGCATACGAGAGAAATTCATGATCAGGCTCCGTGTTTGAGAGGGAGATTACGGAAGAGGATGTCATTGATAGCCGAAAGAAGATGACGCCGTCCCTGCAGGTGACTGGTCCGAGCAGTGATTATGTACCTGGATTCAATACGGGAAATGACGGTGACGCAGAGGCGTGATCCCGATTCAGAGGTCGGGGAGACAGTGTTGCGCAGATCTGGTTCTGCAGCTTTGGGCGACCTAGTTTCGACGTGTCACGCGCTGCACTTCCTCGAGGGAGGTAATTCCGGCGAGAGCTTTTTGCACTCCGTCGAAGTACATTTCGCGGAAACCGCCTTCAACAGCGAGCACCCGGAGCTTTGTCGTAGTAACTTCGCCGGTGATCAGGTCACGCATCCCCTCACTGATAGTCAGAACTTCATGGATCGCTAATCTGCCTTTGTATCCTACCCCATTGCAGGAGCTGCATCCTCGGGCTTTGAAGAGGGTTGTGCCGGGCGGGAGATGCATCAGTCCGGCTGCTTCAAGCATGGCAGCATCTGGTTCATATTCGTCGATGCATCGCGAGCAGAGCCGACGGACCAAACGCTGTGCGAGCACACCGATAACCGAGGCGCTCACCCAGGAAGACTCCACACCCAGATTGATCATTCGCGGGATGGCTCCGATCGCGTCGTTGGTATGCATCGTGCTGAGGACCAGGTGTCCAGTCAACGCCGCTTCAGTCGCAATCGTGCCGGTCTCGGAATCGCGTATTTCACCGATCAGAACCACATTTGGGTCCTGGCGGAGAATGGCTCTGAGTGCCGCCGCGAACGTCAAACCTCGTTCAGCCACCACCTGGACCTGATTCACGAGCTCGAGCTTGTATTCGACCGGATTCTCGACCGTCGTGATGTTGCGGCCAATACTCTTCATCTCGTTCAACCCGGCGTACAGTGTCGTCGTCTTCCCGCTTCCTGTCGGACCTGTGACCAACACGATACCGTTAGGAATTGAGAGCAACGAACGAAATTTGATCAGATTATCGGCTGAGAAACCAAGATTGTCAAGGCTTAGAATCATCGAGGTCTTGCTCAGCAGCCGCAATACCATTTTCTCTCCGTACAGGAGGGGGAGCGTATTGATTCGCACGTCAAACAAACGATCGGCGAAGGTGAGCGAGATTCTTCCATCGAGCGGCACTGCCCGCTCAAACATGTCCATCCCCGCCCGGGCTTTGATGACTGCGATAAGACCCTGGTGATAGGTCATCGGCAGCGAGACGATGCGTTGGAGGACTCCGTCAATCCTGAAACGGATCATTAATTCTGCTTCGCCCGGCTCGACGTGAATATCACTTGAGCCTGATTTAGCTGCCCGGAGGAGCAGCTCGTCCACTAGTTTTGACATGGACGCTTCGGCCTCGAGGTCCATGCCGCGGATAGAGCCACTTGGTTTTCGATTGCGGATGTCGTACTTCGACAAATCGAGCGACGAACCGATCCGCTCCAGCTTATCCAGCGCTCCGCCGTACTTCTGAAAAGCAATTTCAAAGTCGGAAATCGTCGTGATGACAGGAAGCACTCGTCTGCTGGTGATCTTCTGGAGCTCTGCAACAAGAGGTTGGGAAGGCGGATCGATGAGGGCAACCGTCAGCTCAAGACCAATCTGAAACACCGGAAGAGCTCGAAACCTGACAATCTCCTCTTCGGTGAGCACATTGGAGGGGGCCGTCTCGATTTCGCTGGCGATCTTCATCCTGGCAAAACCAAATGCCTTGCAGATGCCTTTCACGACATCTTCTTCCGACACAGAGAGTATCTCAACCAGACTCCGAGCGATCCCCTTCTGGCGCGCTGTGTCATCCAGGATGGACTGCTTCGCCTGCACCCGGTCGGACTGGAGCACCTTCTCTGCAACGAGCACATCCAGCAATTGTTGTTGCTCGCGTGTCAACGCCATAGTTTACTCAAAGAGTTTGTCGACGTCGTCCTGATTCAATGTTTTTGAGGCATTTTCCGCTTTCCTTATCGATCTTCTTAGTATAAGGAGTTCTTCGATTTCTTGCGGAGTGAATTGCCTTACGGGGGAAGGTAGACGGGGTGAGATAGAAAGATCGATGTCGCCAGCCGCCAGACCGCATGAGCTACAGAAGCGATCATCCGGTTCAGAGACATTGCCGCACCGGCTGCAAATGCTCCCCAGCGTCGATCCGCATGCACCGCAGAATTTCCCGCTGGCTGGATTCTCAGCGTTACAGTGAGGGCAAATCATCAACTTTCCTTCGCACGACTTTCCAGAGTGTTCACAACCTTCTGTGCAACTGCCTGAAACTTGGCTTCCTCGAACGGCTTCATCAAGTAGAAATCTGCTCCGCTTTCTTTGAATTGCAGAACCTTGTCACGCTCAGACAGCGAGGAGGTGACAACGACGATCGTCCCCGGGCTCCGTCCCTTAATCGACCGAAGCGTCGTCAACCCATCCATTTCGGGCATGATACCATCAAGGAACACCACGTGGGGCTTGAAGGACTCGACCTTCTCTACTCCGATCTTCCCGTTTTCGGCGGTCTCGATCGTCTCGAATCCGAATCGTTTCAGCAGTTTCGTCATCAGGATGCGAAAGTGAGGCGAATCATCAATGGCGAGAACACGATATGCGAATGGCACGGCTTGCGGACCTCCTATAATTGTTGCATCGTGATGTTAAGTAAATTCTCCTCAGAATGCCACAAGTTTTTGAAAACACAGGCTCAAGCCTCCCGGTGACAGGTGACTCGGAACACCGCTTGCCATCTGACTCTGGCGTATGTTGTCGTGGGCTTCAAACGACAAACTGCAGTGCCAGGTTGGTGAAGAGTCACCCTCTTCGTACTCGCTTCATCAGGCTCGTATAGTTCTCGTTTTCTTACAACCGTTTGGAGAAGTGGAAGATTGGTTGTATCTTTTTCCAGGGGCGTACACACTCCAGGCTGTTTTCAGTTGCTCTCCGCTCAAGGCTAGACACTTATGAACCCACAGAAGCTGCCGACAGATTCTTCGGATGGCGAAAACCCGAGCAACCTCGGTCCACAGCCACTCAGATTCATCCCCCGCTTTCCGGAAAAGCTTCCAACGGAATTCGCGCCGGCAGAGCGGGCTTCACGTGAGGAGATTCTCTCACAAGCTCGAAAGCTGCCACAAATCCCGATACTGCATAACCTCATCAGCTCCGTCTTCGACATGGTGCTGGTGCTGAACAAGGATCGGCAGATTGTTCTGGCAAATGACAAATTCGCCAAGTTCATAGGGACCAGAGATTCAGGAACTTTCCTCGGACAGCGATTTGGCGAGGCGTTCCAGTGTATTCATGCGAGTGAGACGCCGGGAGGATGCGGGACTGCAGAGTCTTGCCGGTCTTGTGGCGCCATAGGATCGATCCTTGCCAGCCAGTTGGGTAATGTCTCTGCTCAAGAGTGGCATCTCACACGCAAGGAGACTGCCGAACCCGTCGAGCCGCTCGATTTAAGAGTCTATGCATCACCCCTTCACGAAAACGACTATCCGTTCACAATTCTCTCCGTATCCGATGTCAGCCACGAGAAGCGGAGAAAGGCTCTCGAGCGTATTTTTTTCCATGACGTGCTGAACACGGCAGGTGGCCTGCGCGGCTTTGTCGAATTGCTCAAACATTCCGATGCATCAGAGGCGGAAGAACTCAGAGCACCTCTTCTCGAACTAGCCGTACAACTCGTCGAAGAAATCAAGGCTCAAAGGGACCTGGTGGCAGCAGAGAACAACGAGCTTTCCATCACATTTGTTCCTACGAAGTCGGCGGCTTTCATGCATGAGATCCGCGAGGCATACAAGAACCACGACGCTGCACGTTCCAGAATCATCGAAGTTGACACAAATTCAGTCGAGATAGAGTTTCTGACCGATCCTACACTCCTGCGGCGTATCGTCGGCAACATGGTAAAGAATGGGCTTGAAGGATCGGCTGAAAACGAAACGGTGCGGCTCTCATGCCAATCGAGCAAGACAGGTATCGAGTTCCTGGTTCACAATCCCCACTTCATGCCTCGCCACGTTCAACTGCAGGTCTTCCAGCGTTCATTTTCGACCAAGGGAAAAAACCGCGGCCTCGGAACGTACAGCATGAAACTTCTCGGTGAGCAATACTTGCGGGGGAAGGTATCGTTCACAAGTTACCCGGAAGGCGGAACGACCTTCAAAGTCTGGCTTCCCCTTGTTCGCTCGGGCAGGCAAGCCGCGACGGATGATATGTCCTGGTAGAGTGTCTCGTTCCAGATCTGTTTTTCGCATGGCGACACATATGGATGTGTCGCCATTTTTGTTTTGTGGCTCTCCGGAGAGGAAGAGCTTCCAGCATAAACTCGCAGGCAGGTTTTTCAATAGGTTCCGTCGGCCTCGAATACAGTACCTTAAGGCCTCTCGCTGAGGACGAGAAGCCAGCCCTTCCCAGGATCAACAGGTATCACGTCACGTGGGCCGAATCGCATTTCAGGTTGGAAGTCTTTTGCCGCATGTGCACGAAGCACAGCTTTTGCGGGATCCAACCCAATTGCCTTCCAGTCGATAGAGAGACTGCACCCAACACGGTCCGGATTCCAGCTGGCGAGTGCAATGAGCACCTTGCCCGGTTTCAGGTACGCAGTAGCAAGAACGTTTGGATTGTCTGTTTTCACCGGACACCTGGGTGACCAGTATCCCACCATCGTGCTTCCTTCCATTCCGAAATCGTCCCAGACTTTCCAGACGGGCGTCGGATCACCGGCCCAAGGCAACCGTGAGGTCATGCCGTAGATCATTCCCCGCCATGGATTTCCCCCCTTCTCGAGCATTTCTCCCATAAGACCGAAGGGAATTCCTGATACTTCAGTGAGCCAGAAGTCGGGGGAGGAATTGTAGTCAAAGTACTCACCGAACCAGAGCCGGTTGATAAACGGGAAGTGTTCCAGGTAAAGATTTGCGCTGTTCGCAAACCCGTCCCGCGGATTGAACTGGTTCGCAGAGTGAAGGTCAATGAGCGCGGCGGGCCGATTGCGATCAAGAACCTTTCTCACCCTCTTCATGGTTGTGCGGTCGAAAGCGACATCATCAATGTAGATCCCGTCGATGCCTACGTGCTTCACAAGCCAGCTCAATCCTTCCACATAGTAGTTGTGCCATCGGGAAACACCGCTGTTGATGATCGCCGCATCCTTCAGCTCCGGGACAAACCACGCGGCGATGTAGCTTGAATCCAGATGTTCCTGGAGCCAGGAGAACCCGCCACCCGGTCCGTATGACAACACCTCATCGCCAAGGCTTCGCAACGTGAAGAGTTCCGGCGCTCGATTGGAAAGCTCGCGCACTGTGTAGTAGATCTTCACCCGGAATCCTTGCGCGTGGGCCTCATCGATGTATGATTTCATCTGCGGAGGCCTGAGGAATGGATAATTGATGTTTTGATAGGATGGTCACGGTCCTCAGGGAACAGGAGGTGCTGCGATCGAGGATGCTTCTTCACGATGGAATTCACTTCTTGCGCCGTAGCAATGATCTCCATCGGATAGAAGCTGTTGAGTTCATCGATTGACTGGAACTGGATGAGCTTGGCAATCTCCAGGCTGCGTAACCGCAACTCAAGATTCGAGGGCTGGTCCAGACCGACCCTCTTCAACCACGCATCATCAGCCGTTCGTTCCATCTGTTGATGGTAGCCTTTAGGGTAGTTACGCGATCCTATGGATTTGTACACAAGATAGTAGAGGTAGTATTTCCCCGGCGCGGTCTTCGGCTGGAATACCACGTCGCCGGCTTCGCGATGCATCCGGGTCCAATGGACATTTGTGATTCTCTTCCCGGTTGCGGCATCGATGATGATTACATTCTTCTGTTCCGGTCGAACATCTCTTCTTCGCCACGGGATGTGAGCACGAACTGCATCTGACTTCGTTTGTACTTCGATGACCACTCGATGGTTGCCAAGGGAATCTGCGTCCCAGGCTCCAATCCCGTAGAACTTAGCCTCTGGCTTCAAGGCACCGTTGGCTCCCTGGGCCGCAAGTCCGGATGGCACTAAAAAGAAAAGAACCATCAGGAGCTTGTTCATTGGAGGAACTCGCTTCGACTTCATCAAATACTGTTCCTTCTATATAGGTGAGAGGATCGCACAATGGGCAATTAGAATTTCACTGAGCGATAGACCTCCACGATCAATGCAAACTCCTGGTCAATCGAAGGTCTTCCTAGAAGAGGCGCGCTCGATGAGCCGCGCAGTTCTTTCCCGATGGCAGAAGCTTCCATAACATTTCCCTTCAGTGCCGACACCAGCCATCGCGCGAGACTCGATTTCCCTTCTTTTAGCCATTCCTCGGCCAGCTTGGTAGCCGCTGCTTCCTTTCCCAGGGCCCTCTCAGCGAGAGCGAAAGTCGACTCACACCCAAATCGCCGGCGTGACTGCGCGTGTATGCAGCAACTTGCCCGAAGAGTTTCTGTCCGCTGGCATTGTCGCCGGATTTGACATAGCACATCCCTTCGAGATAGTCTTCAAAGCGATTGTCGACATCATAGGGCCTGCCGACACCCAACCGCTCCGGCCACTGACGGGCCTTGTCGAGAAGTTTCGTTGCGTTTTGGTACTTCCCATCCCTCATCGCATCTGCTGCGGAGAGCATGCAGGCTTGTCGGTAGACCTCACGGGTATACCGTGCTCCCTCAAAGGGCAGAACCGTCAGCGTATCCAGAATTGCGAGGCTGGCTTCCGGCTGGCGGTTCAGAACCAGCGACCTGGCGAGATTGAAGAGCGCAACATAGCTCGTGGGAAACATCTTTGCCGCCGACTTCGCCGTTGCGAGTGCGTCCGCGTATTCAAGCCGTTCCACGTGGTAATCGATAAGTGTACGATGGGTTCTCCACTCGGTCCTTCCCAACTCCATCGCCCTTTTGTAGTCTTTCAACACCTCCGGAGACTTATCTGAACGCAGAAGGTTGCCCCTCGTCACATAGAACGGTGCATAGTCCGGATCATTCCCACATCTCAGGAACAGCTCTCTGGCATTCTCGGCCCTGTCCTTGCTCAAGTACACGAGGGCAAGATAGTACTTCGTTTTCCAATGAGGCCTTTTCGCCTCCGCCCATTGCAGGATCTCAGCAGTCTCCTGGCGGAATGGGAACACGAGCGCTGGTGAAAGTTCCAGGGCTTCTTTCAGATATCCTGCAGCCTTCTGTTCGCGGTTCTCAAGATGACTCAGATACGCAAGCCAGTAGGCGGCGATCGGGTGTGGTGGAGCCTGCTCCAGTACCTTGATTGCCTGTTTGTTGAGATGAAGGCCTAGATAGAAAGCCGCGAGTTCGAGATAGCTTTCCTGCGGGAGCTCATTTCGAATCATTGATTTGAATTTCGCAAGCTTTTCTTTTGTCGTGTCGCTCAAATAGTCTTCGAAGTATGCAAGATGGCTCAGCGGATCAATGTCGCGAAGGTGTGTGATCGCATTCTTTACGTTTTCATCAGTCCCTTGAACGCGGTAGAGTGCTGTCAGGAAACGACTCACCCGCACATTGGATCGATCATAGTCCAATGCCCGGAAAGCATAGGCCTCGGCTGCGGGCCAGTTCTTCAGAAGAAAGGCGGTTTCTGCCATCTCGGCGTTCGCTGCAGATCGGTACTTCATCGACCGTGCAGAAGCTCCAAAGCCGTCCAGCGCATCATACAAGTTCCCAAGTTTCTTGTTGATGACACCATAGATGAAATTGACATCCGGATCGTATGCGTCGTTTGCCAGAGCACGCTTCGCGTACTCAAGAGCCTTGTTATACTCCATCCTGCGATAGTAGATCTCTGCTGTGCCTGCAAGGGCAGGTGTGTGGTTAGGATCCTTCGAGAGACAGGCAAGATACTTTTCCAGGGCACCCTTGTAGTCTCGCTGCTTCGCCCGTTCGGCTCCATCTGCCTGAAGCCCGG
>JACVXU010000442.1 GCA_015661185.1 Bacteroidota bacterium | reverse complement strand
AGCTCGTAGCATTTTAGTTCCGGTTCAATGTGAGTACTATGCCATGGAAGGGTTAAGCCGCTTGGTTGGAAACATTGATCGAGTTCGTCAGTCCTTTAACCCGGAGCTCCAGCTGGAAGGGATCGTCTTGACAATGTTTGATGCGAGGAATACGTTGGCGCGTCAGGTCGTTGGGCAAGTTCGCGAGTATTTCAAAGAGGTCGTCTACAGCACGGTGATCCCCCGCAATGTGACACTCGCCGAGGCTCCAAGTTACGGACGTCCGGCCATGTTATATAACGTCGCATCGGCAGGATCTCAAGCCTATTTGTCCTTAGCCAAGGAGTTTATGAGTCATGGAGAAAAAAGCGCTCGGTAGAGGACTCGACGCACTGCTGCCTGCCACCAAGCCCGCATCGATGCCGTCTGCGGGTCGATGCGATCGTGCCGAATCGGTATCAGCCGAGACAAACGTTTTCTCCTCAGGAACTGGCAGAACTCACGGCTTCATTGAAGCAAAGTGGGTTGCTGCAACCAATTTTAGTGCGCCGCAAGGGTGACGGAATGTACGAACTCATTTCCGGTGAACGGCGTTGGATTCGCAATTGCGGAGATGAAGAATCTGTCGTCCTGGCATTGGTAGAAAACCTTCAGCGAGCAGATCTCAATCCCATGGAAATGGCCAGAGCCTACCATCGGATGATGAACGAATTTGGACTGACTCAGGACATAATTGCGCAACGAGTCAGTTGTGAGCGATCATCGATCGCCAATGTCGTGCGTCTTATGAATCTTCCTTCAGAGATCCAGCAGCTGATTGAAACGAATCAGCTCTCCATGGGACATGCCAAAGTGATTCTCGGTCTTCCCGGCCAGAATGAACAGCTTAGAGTCGCCCAGCGTGTGGTCTCAAAGGCTTTATCGGTGAGAGAGACGGAAAAACTCGTAGAATCCTCACCAGTTGCAAAGAAGCGAGGGACAAAGGAATTACAGCGAACGCCCTGGTCTGATGTTGAAGAGCGATTGCAAAAACGATTAGGCACCAAAGTCATAATCCAAAAAGGAAGACGTGGCGGCAAAATCGTTATTCACTATTTCTCTCCTCCCGAACTCGACGGAATTCTTGAGATACTTCTGAATTAATCCACCCCGCATTCTTGCTTCGCAGGAGTCATGAGAGGTAGAGGCATACTTGTTGCTTCTACGTATTCGTGACCATACTTCATTCTGATCGACTATTTCCCATAACAGCATCACAATTGCGCTGGAATAGTGGAGTCACCAATTCGAGGGGGCGCGTTCATGTGGGGGCAGGAAAAAAAAGAAGAGACGAGCTCAAGCGAGCAGGAAGGCAAAGAGGTTATTATGGATGTTTCCAACTCAACAATTGCCGAGGGGACTGGGGACATTAATGCCTTTGTGGGAAAGGGTGTCGAGTTCAAGGGGACTATCACTTATAGCGGCACGGTTAGAATTGACGGATATCTCGATGGAGAAATTCACACAGATGGCGTGGTGTTGATTGGTGAAGAGGCCGTCATTCAGGCAAAAATTACCGCGGGAACCATTGTGTGTAAAGGAAAGGTCACCGGGGATGTCGTTGCGAAAGAGTGCGTCAAGCTCCGGGCTCCGGCCGTCATAAATGGGAGTGTCAAGACGCCAGTCCTTTCAATGGAAGATGGCGTTCTATTCAACGGCGCACTCGAAATGGCTCATGATGGCGTGTGCGACCTCCCTCGGGACGCCTCTCTGCATCCCGTCGGAATGATCATGCCCCCTAACCTAAAGCGAGTCAATGGCTAGAGGGGATATTATTATTTAGGTAATATACCTGCATATTCTTTGTGTGGCGATGGGCCACGCATGTGCGGGAAGAGTCTTAGGAGGCGATCATGTGGGCAATGAAAGACCGGAGCCAGCAAGCCGAACAGGACAGCGAGAATTTTACGCTTCTGGGGAAGGGCACAGACTTCAAGGGCGTCGTGAGTTTTGATGGCACCGTTCGGGTTGACGGGCGCGTCGAAGGCGAGATTCATACAACCGGAACGTTAATCGTCGGAGAGCATGCCGTGATCGAAGGCATCGTGTCAGCTGGTGTGCTCATGAATAGCGGCAAGATCAATGGCACCATCACTGCCATTGAAAAGATTCACATCCTTAAGCCCGGTGTTCTTGTTGGCGATATCCGGACCCCAGTCATTGCGATCGAAGAAGGCTCCGCGCCCTATCGGTCGACGTGTCCCCCGGCCTTGTTGCATCCTCCCACTAGCTGCAGGGAGTAGTCCCCTCTAGCCCTTTTCCTGTCTCATCAGTACAATGGCGACCGTATGGCTCGCCCTACAGTTCTTCTTGGCATGAGCGGTGGAGTGGACAGCTCTGTCGCCGCAGCGCTTCTGGTTCGCCAGGGCTACGACGTTCATGGCGTCACGCTTCAGGTCTGGGAACACGAAGACGAAACAGTCGCGGCCTCCAAGCGCTGGGAGGAACGTGGGTGCTGCAAGGTCGGCATTGCCCGGTATGTCGCGCAGACATTGAAGATCCCGCATGAGGTGGTCGACACCAGAGAAACCTTTCGTGCCGGCGTCATCGACGACTTTGTTGCCGGCTATCTCGAAGGCACAACGCCCAATCCCTGTGTCCGGTGCAATGAGCGCGTCAAACTGCGGGGTCTCATCGAACTTGCGGACGCACGCGGGATCAATTTTGTGGCCACCGGTCACTATGTTCGCATTGGCGAATCCGAGGGGCTGGCGACTCTTCAGCGAGCAGCCGATCCCAAGAAAGATCAAAGCTATTTCCTCTATCGTCTTCGTCAGTCATGGCTTGCTCGCCTTCTCTTTCCTGTGGGAGGCATACAGAAGACGGACGTATGGAAGGAAGCAGAGACCTTGGGCCTTCCCGCAGACGAATTGAAGGAAAGCCAGGAAATCTGCTTCGTGAGCCACGGCGATTATCGAACCTTCATCGAGAAGGAAGCGCCTGCCGCCAAGAAACCAGGGGCCTTTGTGGACGATGAAGGCCGATATTTAGGCGACCATGAGGGGATCGCTTTCTATACGCCAGGCCAACGACGAGGTCTC
>JACVXU010000242.1 GCA_015661185.1 Bacteroidota bacterium | reverse complement strand
TGAAGAGGAGAGTCAGAATCATTCGGATGCACGGCGAGTGGATTCTCATGTATCTCTGCTTTCTCTGTTTTCTGACGGGGGATGGAAAAGTCACTGGGGGATTTCTGATACGAATGCCCGCCTGCCAATCTATTATGAAATTGACAGACGGGGTTGGTGTTCACATCATATGACGTTCATCATCAGAAGCCGGCGATGAACGGAAAGCCATGCAGCATCAAAGAGTAACGAATTTCTCCGCTTTTGTGCCGCAGATTGGGCATGCGTTTGTCGGCTTTCCTATCTCGATGTATCCGCACACGGGGCAAAGATAGAACTCCACGTCAGTCAGGTCATTTCCCAGTTTCACGGCTTCGAGAGCCATCGAGTAAAGTTTTGCGTGCACCGCCTCCGCTTCGACAGCGTAACCAAACATCCGCTTCGCCTTGTGATTATCGGCTTTCGCCTGCTGAAGCATCGGGGGATACATTTTGGTGTATTCGTATGTCTCGCCGTCGATGGCTGCCTGAAGATTTTGCGCCGTGGAGCCAACACCATCAAGCGACTTGAAATGCCCTTCCGCATGGATCTTCTCAGCCTCTGCTGTCAGGCGGAAGAGTTTCGCGATGTTCTTGAATCCATCCTGCTCGGCCTTCTTGGAAAAGTTGAGGTATTTTTGGTTAGCCTGGCTTTCGCCGGCAAATGCTTCCTTCAGGTTGTCGATTGTGGTAGCCATGGTGTTTCTCCCAGTTTGTTTGCCCTGTGATCGTACTTCGGTGCGCAACGTTTGCCATTCCTAATAAATCAGCTTCTAGTTTTCATCGCAGAGGCGCGGAGAACGCGGAGAATCGCAGAGGACACTGGATAATGATCTCGGCGTAGCTCTGCGTGCTCCGCGTCTCTGCGTTAGAAACCATAACAATCAAAGATGCAACTTTTCTTTTTGGAGGCGGCGCCAGAGTCATCGTATTTGAGTAAGAATTAGTTGCCTGTCAGTATTTTCTCGATCGTTTGCAGCTCATCGCCTGAGAAAGCCAGGTTCTTCAAAGTTCCAACGGCATCATCGACCTGGGCTGTACTACTCGCCCCGATCAGCGCCGATGTGATCTGTGGGTGTCGAAGGATCCATGCCAGCGCCATCTGGGCCAACGTCTGCCCGCGGGTTTGGGCGAGTTCATTCAGTCGCCGGACCTTCGCGATCTTTTCATCCGTGATGTGATGAGGCCTGAGAAAACCATGCGGCTTGCCGGCTCTGGAATCCTTGGGAATTCCGTTGAGATACTTGTTCGTCAGTAAGCCCTGAGCAAGAGGAGAGAAGGGGATGCAGCCGATCCCTTCCTCGTCCAGTGTCCGGAGCAGGTCGCTCTCGACCCAGCGGTTGAACATGTTGTACACGGGTTGATGGATTACGCATGGCGTTCCGAGATCCCTCAGAATTTCTTGTGCCTTGCGGGTCAAATCGTGCGGGTAGTTTGAGATCCCAGCGTAAAGCGCCTTTCCGCTCTGGACGGCAGCATCAAGCGCCCCCATCGATTCTTCGAGAGGTGTCTCCGGGTCAGGCCGATGATGGTAGAAAATGTCCACGTACTCCAATCCCATACGCTTGAGGCTCTGATCAAGGCTTGCGAGCATGTACTTGCGTGATCCCCATTCTCCGTACGGGCCCGGCCACATCAGGTACCCGGCTTTCGAAGAAATGATCAACTCATCCCGGTACGGGCGTAGATCATCCCGCAGTATTTTCCCAAAGTTTTCTTCGGCCGATCCGGGAGGAGGGCCGTAATTGTTTGCAAGATCGAAGTGTGTGATGCCGAGATCGAATGCTCGACGGAGTATCGCTCGCATGGTATCAAATGAATCCACGCCGCCGAAGTTATGCCACAGCCCGAGCGAGATGGCCGGAAGCTTCAAGCCGCTGCGGCCGCAGCGGTTGTATTTCATTGAATCGTATCGTTTCTCCGATGGAGCATAGTGTGTCATCGTTGGCCTCAACCCCTTCATCATTCGAAATTCGAATGTTCGTTATTCATTATTCACCTGGGCTGCATTCACGCCGGTGGCAGTTGGCGTCGAAACCATTCGGCTCGGATCCTTTCGACTGTACGAAAGAAATTGCAGACTTCAAATCATCATTGTTTCGCACGCTGATGAGACAGATGTCACGAGATTTCCGCTGATTTTTCTATCCGTGCTCATCTTGTGTTTCTTCTGTGTCATCCGTGTGCTATTTTTTGCGCACTGACGACGCCCATGTTACGAGACTATCAGTCGCAGGTTCGTATTGTCCTTCAGAAAGTTGTGAGAACCTAGCCTTTCTTCAGGCCTTCTTTGATTCTTTCGGGTGTCATCGGCAGCTGGTAGAGCCGCACACCAATCGCATCGTAGATGGCATTGGCGATGAGTCCCCCCATAACCACAATTGCCGGCTCACCGCCCCCCTGGGGATCTGCCTCCTTGTCGTCGAGAATGACGGTCTCTATCTTCGGCAGCCACGAGAATCTCGGAATCTCATACGAATCGAAATTGCGATTCAGGACCTCGCCGCCTTTGAACATAACTCTTTCCGTCAGTGCATACCCAAGCCCCATCATGATGCAGCCTTCCATTTGGATCGTGGCCCCTTCGGGGTTAATGACCAATCCCATGTCCTGTGCACAGACGACCCTCTTGACCCGAACGCCCCCTGTCGATTTGTTCACTTCAACCTCGGCGATCGAAGCCACAAATGTCCCGGCATCTACGCCGCAGGCCACGCCGAAGCCACGGCCGCTCGGTGACTTGGCCGGCTTCCATCCGCATTTCTGTGCGGCCGCCTTGAGGACCCCGAGCATTTTCTTGTTCACGATGTTCTGCAGGCGGAACTCCACCGGATCCATCCCCGCCTTTTCGGCCATCATGTCGATCTGCATTTCTCTCGCGTAGGAGTTCGTGTTGTTTCCCGGTGCACGCCACGGACCGGTGAGGAACGGATGAGAACCCTGGGCTCCCACCCAGCTCGCGTTGTAGGCAATCGTACTGTAGTTCGGGATGTCGTAGAACATCTGGGTTCCCCGCTCACCGGCAAAATAGACATGGTAATCCCAGAGACTGGTCTTCCCCTTGTCTGTGACCCCCGATTTTATCTTCACCACAGCCGCCGGACGGAACGCGTCGAAGAAAAACTCTTCCTTCCTGTTGTATGCCACCTGTACTGGTTTTCCCGTCATCTTTGAAAGTCGCGCTGCTTCGACCGCCTGAAGATTTCGCGTCTTTCCTCCGAACCCACCACCGACAAAGGGGGTAATCACCCGGACGTTCTCGGACGGGAAGCCGAGCGCTTTTGCGATCTCCTCTTTCGCGGTGAACGGGTTTTGCGTTGAAGCCCACACGGTCGCCTTGCCGCCTTCCACGTTTGCAACGGCCGTATGCGGTTCCATCGGCGAGTGTGCCACGTAGTCGTTGAAATACGTTGCTTCGACAAGGCTCTTGGCTCCGCTTTCACCCGCTTGCAAGTTTCCGTCCATTGCAACGAGCTTCCCTGCAGGTGCAACCTTTAGAAGATGGTCGAAGATGTTCTTGTCGTTGAGATCGGATTTCGGCGTCTCAAACTTTGCCTTGATTTTTGAGAGCGCAGTATCGGCCACATCCGGGTACTTATGAAGCACGGCAACGAAATCTCCTTCTTTGACGATCTGCACGCCGTCCACCTGTTTCGCCTCGGAGATGTCCGCACTGATGAGTTTGGAGTCGTGAGCAGGCGGTCGAAGGATTCTGGCATGAAGCATGCCTGGGAGTTGGATGTCGCCGGCGTATTTCGCCTTGCCGGTTACCTTCTCCTGTGCATCTCTGCGGATGAGCGACTTGTTCATGATTTTGAATTCGCCTGGTTTCTTGACGCTCACTTTTCCGGTGGGGCGTCGCTCGATCTTCTTTCCTTTCGCGAGCGTGGCGTATGCTACCTTGTGCTGCTTGTTGGTCGAATCAAGCACGAAACCGTTTTCCGTCGTGAGACGATCAGCCGGCATCTTGAGATGTTCCGAGCCGAGTTCCAGCAGTACTTGCCGCGCCTCGGCACCGGCCATGCGCAGTGAAGGTCCGAAGGATCGCGTTGAAAGCGAACCGAATGTGCCCATGTCCCACGGACAGAGGTCGGTATCGCCCATTACCATGTCGACTGACTCGAGTAGGACATCAAGCTCATCTGCCAGCATTTGTCCGAGCGAAGTGACCACGCCCTGTCCCATTTCGATTTTTCCCACGTAGCACGAAACCCGACCGTCCTCGCCGATCTTCAAGAACGCGTTGTAGTCGGTAGGGACGCCCCGCTGGGGTCTGCCTTGTCTGTCCTGACCGGAGAACAGCGAATCCCCAATCGTGAAGAGGAGGAAGATGCCGCTGCCGGCAGACTTGAAGAAATCGCGTCGGCTGATCTCGTTTCCGGGAGGCTGTTCCAGGAACTCGAGTCCTGAGTATTGATCGTTCTTCATGTCAGAGCCCTCCTCCCATTTCTTTGGCGGCTACGTGAATTGCCTGGACGATGTGCGTATGTGCTCCGCAGCGGCATAAGTTGTCGTCCATTCCTTCGACGATCTCCGCATCAGACGGATGTGGATGTTTTTTCAGCAGGGAGTAAGCGTTCATGATCATACCCGGCGTGCAGTAGCCGCATTGGAGAGCGTCGTGATCCATGAAGGCTTTCTGCAAGGGATGGAGTTTTCCATTTTTCGCAAGTCCCTCGATGGTCACGATCTCTTTGTCGTGAACATATTTGATTGGTGTCGAACAGGAGCGAACCGCCAGGTTGTTGACCAGGACTGTGCACGTGCCGCAGAAACTCTCGCCGCAACCGAATTTCGTTCCTGTCAATCCGAGATCGGTGCGCAACACCCAGAGAAGCATCCGATCCGTATCAACGGTCAATTGCACGGATTCGCCATTGAGTTTGAATTGGATTTTTTCTGTCATACTGATCTCCTTGATTTGAACCACAAAGGCACAAAGACTACAAGGACTATGACGGTCTCGTTTCGTCGCTCATTGGTTTCTCAAGTGCCCGGCGGATTACTTCTGTTTCTGCTTTCTGAATCCGCCTGACAAACCTCCGAGCAGGACCAAGGCCACAGCAAATATGGACCCACTCAGAAGGGGACCGATAGCGTCGGTCAACAAAAGGATGGCGAGTATGACGCACACTCCCAAAAGAAGAAATGCAGCAATTTTTCCATTCATGGTGTTCCGGTTCCTGACTAGTCGTTAGAGGGTCTTTCCCGTGAGTGACGGGTTAACGGAGTCTTGCGACGAAGATCGTCGACGGCTCTAAACTCTCCAAATGTACTATTTCCTTATCAAACCTCAAGACGCGTTATGAAAACCGTTCTTCGTGTGGATGACGTGAGCGACATAGCTGGGTGATACGCGGGAAAATGGCGCCGTTTCAACTACGAGTCATAAGCGATGGTGATCT
>JACVXU010000241.1 GCA_015661185.1 Bacteroidota bacterium | reverse complement strand
TCCAGATGGTCGGGCACCACATCCGCCTCCAGAAGCCATCCGGCCTCATAGGGATCCTCCGCTACCAACGCCGGACGCGAACGCACCCCTCGATTGCTCTCCCGCACTCGCATGTCGAACGGCAAGCGGATGGGCACCATCGCGTCGTCAAAACTGCACCACACCGCCGCTTCCCGCTCATGGAGAAGTTTGCCCGCGGGCGGCAGACTGATCCCGTCCGCCTCCGTCAATCGAATTGCAAATCCCGGTTCCACGCCGATGCGAACGACCCTCGGACTTCGGACGTCCACCCAGCAGTGCTCCGCCGTGTAGAAGTGCCCGGGGCGCAGCGGTCTGCGGTCACGGGCCGGCGGCAGGACCGATTCCGGGCGTTCATACGCATTCCGCATCGCCGCATCCAGGGGGCATCCGGCGCATTCAAAATCCCGGTCGCACAGCTGGTATGTCAGCACGCCCGCCGTCATCCACACGCACCGCTGGTCGGCCGGCGCAACCCGATACGATGAGGAAAACTTCATGACCCATCTCCACCTTTACGACAGATAGCCCGAGACGGACTTCAGGTCCCTGTCCTGAAGAACTCCGAGGCAATCTCTTCCCAGCTCTCGGGAGAGAGAGTTCTGGCAAAACCACTGATCGGCACGCCACCATCTTGAAGCAACGGACCGAGACTCCCCTCTATCCTGCGGCGAAGCGCGTCGATTGTCTCTTCCATCCAGAACGTCGCTAGCCTGCCGGACAAGAGGTTAGAAAGAGTCGACTTTTTCTTCGACGACTCGATGAGCAACAGCCATCCCTTTCCGTAGGGGTCCTGATTAATAAGATGAGGACTGTTCATTACATCCTCGTTGACTGCGAGCACTTTTCCGTTCACAGGCGACAACAGTGGAATGGACTTTGATCCGGCCCGCAGTCGCCAGCCGATGTCACCTTGCTCAACGGTCGCACCCTCGGGCGGTGCTTCCAGAGCGTCGATCGGACCGATCAGTTTTTGGGCAAAGTCATCGATGCCGACTCTGATCAGGTCGTTCTCTGCCGGCGCCGCCCAGCTGTGACCCTGATGGAAATACACGCCGTCGACAATCCGGAACCACGGAAGGGCCTCCGGTGGAATGGCGTTGACACCGGACCCCGCACGCACGGAGGGTCTGTTCAGAAACCTCCAGAACACGATCAGGGTCAACAGAAAACCGATGACGAAAAGGTACTCGATCCCTTTCGTGGCGAAGATGTCTACATACTGGTTACCGTTCATGCGTCGCGGCTCCTTCCTTGACGACAAGTCTCGTTTTCCAAGATAGTTCGGGTCGCGGAACCGTCCAATCGGGATGTTCGCGCAAGATGGGCATCCTGTTGACGACCCATCTGAGGACGAGGATCTCGGCGACAATCACCCCCAATGTGATCTCAAGTTCCATCCACGACGGAACATACCGTTCGAGTGCGTACCATTTGAAAGCGATGATTGAGACATTCAGCCTGTTCAGGACAATCCCGATCAACGTCAGCGCGGCTGCAATTCGGATCAACGACAGATTTCGAAATTGCACTGCCTGCGCGTACAGTCGCACGGGGATGAGCACGAACCCCACGATTTCGACCAGGAACCACCAGCCCATCGGGGTGTTGATGTGGATCCAATGCTGTCCGTGGATGAACACCAGAACCTTGAGGAAGAAGTAGACGTACATCGTCCCGGCGCATATCCTTGCAAGGCCGACGACAATATCGTCGTGGGCTGCGTGGTGCTGCGGATTGATCTGAGTGCGGAAGACCTTCTGACTGATCGTCCCCTCGACAATAACCATGGAGAGTCCGGCAAAAATGCTTGAAACGAAAAAGAGGATGGGGATGAACTCTGAATACCAGAGAGGATGAATTTTGCTCTTCGCCATCAGTAAAAGCGCGCCGAGTCCTGATTGGTGCAGGGTGGAAAGCGTAATGCCGAAGATGACGGCGCCCAGAGTCAACGTGCCCAGAATACGTCTGACCCGCTTCCATCCCAGCCATTCGGCGATGGCGGGAGAGAACTCAATGAACTCCGCAATCATATAGAGCATGAAGTGCCATGCGACGAGGAACATGACCGAGCTGACGCCGAAAGAATTGCCGATGATAGGGTTGATCACATTCCACGGACGTCCCAGGTCGAACAGAAGGGCGCCGGCGTAGAAGACGTAAGCCAGAAAACCGTTCAGGACCGTCATGCGGACGATCGGATGGTATTTTTCGATCCGGAGGATATAGACCATGAAGGTGATGACGTAGGCCCCGCCGGCAAAGGCCACACCTGTGATGACGTCAAATCCGATCCAGATCCCCCACGGAAAATCTTGAGAGAGGTTCGTGGTCGATTCCAGGCCTTGAGTAAACCGGATGACAAGAAGAACCACGGCGACGAAAAGGACGATAGCTGCGAACACGTTGAAGGGCGTCGCGAGCTTTCCTTTGGGCTTCATTTCGCTCAAGAGAAATGGCCCGAATCGCCGGATTTCGGCGATCAGGAGGGATGATTTACTCTCACTTTCTGTCTTACGTGTCATGGCTTTGTCGATCGTCGTCTTTTTTCGTCGCATTACTCAGAGCTAGGAGGAAAGCTGGCCAGAGCGTAAGGACCACAGGCACGGCATACAGGTAGTCTTTGCTCAGCTCTGGATAGGGAATGTTCTCAAGGTCGGTGCGGAATCCAAGTTGTTCAAATGGAACGCTCGAGAGGTACAAGTAGCCGCTCCCTCCCACTTCGTTTTCGCCATATATCTGGTGCACGTAAGAGTCCGGATCTTTGGCGATCTGCGCGCGGCCCATCTCAATCAGTTCTTTACGACTACTGAACACGAGCGCCTCCGCGGGGCAGGCCTCGACACACACTGGCACCTTTCCCTCCTTCACACGATCCCAGCACAAGTTGCATTTCTGAATCTTGGGTACGGGACTTTCGTACTCGAATTTCGGAACATCGAACGGACAGCAAATCATGCAGAACCGGCAGCCCATGCACTTGTCTTCGCGCCAGATGACAGGACCCTCTTCGGTTTTCAACATCGCCTTCGTCAGACACGCTGCTGCGCAGGCAGGCTGGTTACAGTGCATGCACTGCCTCTTCACATACACCTCTCCTTTCTGCGTGCTGTAGCGATTGACGATCGACCATTGCGTTGTCGACGGAGATCTTTCTTTTTCAAAGACAGAGGGATCGGAATCGGGCTCCGGAAATCCGTGTGCCTCAGCGCACGCCATTTCACAGCTCCGGCATCCGACACAGCGCGTTGTATCCACGAGAATTCCAACGAACTCCCGAAGTTCTGCAGGATCCTCCGCCCGGGCGTTCTCCGTCATCAGCGCCGTGCTGCCAATCCCGGCGAGCGTCGATACAAAATTTCTACGGTTCATGGGGTCTCCTCAGGGCCTGAAGAATTTGCCGACTATCATGTTCCACTCATGGTCGTCAAGGTTCGCCAGTTGCCCCACATGCAGCGATTCCCCGCTTCCCGCCCCCAAGCTCCCATTTCCCGTGCCGCCCGTTTCTTTGATAGATTCCACGAAGTGATCGATTTCAGCTTGGTAGAAATTCACCGCCGTCTTTCCGATCTTCAGGCCCTTAAGTTCTGTGTCGAGGTCATCGGCATCGATCTTGCAGATCCAGTTCCGGCCGTATGGCGTCACATCGAGCGCCTCGAGGCGGTCGCTGAGCAGCTTGTTCACCTTCGTCACGCGTCCGCTGACAGGCGCTTGAAACGGGAGGGTTCGCTGTCCGTGCCGGACTGAGAAGAGTGGTTGGCCTGCCTTCACACTCATCCCGAGATTCGGGAATTCAACATCGTCAATGCGACCGAGCAGTTTCTTGGCAAAATCGTCGATGCCGACTTTGACGCTGCCATCCTCCTCCATGGTAAGCCAGCAGTGACCCTTGGAGATGAACACACCACCCGGGATCGCGAATTCGGCCGTGGGGAGACTGCTGAGTTCCGACACCTGACTGATGTGCACCCGTGGCTTGAGTTCGTTGGATACTCTCTCCTGACGACGGATGTGGAATTTTCCTACCAGATCGAGCAACTCGCTTTCCGTGAAAGGCTTCTGAATGTAATCCATCGCCCCGAATTTCATGCATTCCACCGCGGATTCGACCGTTGCATATCCGGTGATGATAATGACATCGATGTCGGGCCGGAGATGCTTTGCCGCCTTGGTGACCTCTTCACCGTTCATGCCCGGCATTTTCAAATCCGTAAAGAGGAAATCGTAATGATGCTGCTGAATAAGTCCTAGAGCCTCGGGACCCGTTTCGACCGTGTCGACGGAGTAGCCGTCGAGGACAAGGATCTTGCGAAAACTGTCAAGAATGACCGCCTCATCGTCCACGGAAAGTATACGGGCTTTCGGATTCTGCACTTCCGCGCGTCGAAGGCTTTTTGCCTCTCGACTGAAGTCCAGTCTCAGGCTGACGGCGAGCGCCGCCTCTCGTTCCTCCCTCAGTTTCTTTTCCTTCATCCCTTTGAGGATATACCTGAGCAGCATGTCAGCCAAGACGAAGACAATAACGGCGAGAATAAACAGTCCCATGATGGATTCTCCTTCGAGGTCGTCAGACAACTGTGCCGGCAATTCGACGGACCGGAGTGTTAGAGGTGATTCTCTTCATTTTCATTGATCCTGAATACAGGGCGTCAGACGCATGAGTTCGTACGCCACTTCCGTTGGAATGATCCGATACAGCCATCCGCTGAGATATGGATCGTTTTCAGCCGTTTCGGGACTCGTCAGAAGCGCGTGGTTTCTCTCAAGGATCTTCCCGCTCAGCGGGCTCAGGACGTCGTGCACCAGCATGTCGGTCGAGACAACCCTCGCACAGACGCTTCCTTGAACGACATCATCGTCTGTATCAAAACACCTGATCTCCTTCAGCGGCGACACGGTTTTCAAGTACTCGTGGGTCATGCCGATGAGCCCCGTCCCATTGGGTTCGATGAATGCCCAGCTGAGGTATCCGAGGCGATAGTACGCAGGCGAGGATGGCACATGGAGCGTTGATGCATCGTCGATTTGAAACCCACTCAGCGACTCTGAACGGGGCCCCTCCCGATACCGAAGTCCCCGACGAACGGCGCTTTCCAGCTCGTCTGTGGTGAAGGGCTTTGGGACGAAGTCGATCGCTCCCTTTTTGAGCGAGTTGACCGCGTTTTCCACGGTCGAGTAGCCGGTGATCATAATGACTGGAGTGCGGATGTCTGCACGCTTCATTTCGTCCAACACTTGGAACGCATCGAGCCCCGGCAGCATCACATCGCAGAGGACGAGTCGGTATTCCTTCTTTTGGACCTTTTCCAGGCCCGATCTCGCGTCGAATGCCGTCTCAACGGTCAGTCCGGCCGCTTCGCAAACCCGGCTCACCGCATCTCTGACGACTTGTTCATCATCGATGACAAGAATAT
>JACVXU010000240.1 GCA_015661185.1 Bacteroidota bacterium | reverse complement strand
TCAAGGAACTTCAAGCCTTCCGGTTGTTCAATATCATGGATGATTGCAATGTTGGGATGATTGAGTGTCGAAAGAGCCTTCGCTTCTTGTTGAAATCGTGCAACATCCTCCGGCGACTTCAGGAGGTGAGGTGGGAGGAATTTCAACGCAACATGACGGTCGAGTTTCATATCATGTGCTTTGTACACAACGCCCATGCCGCCTTCTCCGAGTTTCTCTAAGATCTTGTAATGGAGAATGGTCTTGCCGATCATGACTGTCCGCTCCCGCTGGAAAACAGCGGTGTCCTGAAATATTCAACCATTCGCTGAGAATCGCTAGTGGGCAATTTTGCCAGCCCGCCAGCGGTCTGGCGGGGAATTTGCCCAATCATCTTTCCATCCCAGCGTTGCGTAAAGCCTCAACGATTCGCGGATCAGACTTCATCGATTCCAGGCCGGGGTGTGCCTTGATCTGCAGAACATACAGTGGGTTCACGGATCGGTTCGTATAAACTTGCTTGAGCCAGGCGAGCGTCTGCTCTCGGTCACCAAGGGCGAGATACACATAGGCGATAGCGCTCTGGACTTTGTGCCCCTTAGCGGCCAATTGTTCCAACTCGTTGAGCAGCTTGCGGGCTTGGTCCTTTCTCCCTGTCCTGGCGTAGTAGGCTGCGATAAACGGTGAAACGGTCCCGAGTTGAGATTGAGCTTTTTCTAGTTCTACTCTGGCTTCATCATAGCGGCCACTGTTAAGGTAAGCAGCACCGAGCGCCGCATGATTTAACCCGAAGTTGGGTTCCATTTCAATAACTTTTTGATACTCCTGGATTGCTTCTTGACGACGACCCATGAGCTCGAATATTATTCCGAGATTCATTTGAATGATGAACG
Source organism: Bacteroidota bacterium (assembly GCA_015661185.1). GTDB lineage: Bacteria > Bacteroidota > Ignavibacteria > UBA10030 > UBA10030 > UBA9647. The sequence goes on along the minus strand of JACVXU010000240.1, from coordinate 4,583 downwards.
AGAGAGGGTCAATCTCTTGCGCCTTCCGCATTTGGGAGAAAGCATTCTCGGTGTCTCCCAATGCACCGAGCAGCAATGCATACCAATGGTGGGCCGTCGCGTAATTGGGATTCAATTCTATGGCCTTTCTGTAGTCTTTTTCGGCCTCCGGCCATTCACACTCACTCCATTTCGCGTATGCCAAAGCAGTATAGGCTTCCGCAAGTCTCGGATTCAATTCGAGCGCTTTTCTGGCAAAGGTACGAGCTTTCTCCATTGCGTCTATTGGCGGCGGGAAAATATACACAGGGTGGAGGACATGTGTTTCGGCGATCCCGCTGTAACCTTGCGCAAAACTTGAGTCCCGTTGAATTGCCTCATGATAGAACGCAAGGGCACGCTCAAGCCCCTCCGGCGTCCGCTTGTTCCAATTGTATCTGCCTTTGAGATAGTGCTGATAGGCCTCTGCATTACTGGTAGGTATTGTATTAAGATTTGCGCTTTCAACGCCGCTTATCTGGAGACGAAGCTGCTCTGAAATGTCTTTCGAAAGCTCGCCCTGAAGCGATTGAATGTTTGACATGGCTCTGAAGTACTGTTCGCCCCAGATTTGTTTGCCGTCTTTCGTATCGACAAGCTCAACGCTGAGCTGCACATCGTTTTCTCGTCGGACAATTCTTCCCGTCAAAACTGTTCCAACGTTAAACACCTTGCCGATTTCGAGAGGGTCAAATTCTTTTCCTTTATAGCGGAACACCGATGAGCGGGACATCACCCGAAGGTTCCGCAGACGCGAAAGAGTGCTGATCACGGCTTCCGTTATGCCGTCGCTCAGATATTCGCCGTCAGGATCACCGCCGACGTTCACGAGGGGCATGACCGCAAGAGACGACAAAGGCTCTCCCTGTTTGAAAAACATCAGATAGCCAATGATGAGGACCCCCAACAAGAGAGATCCAAGTGCCGAGAACAAGAACGCCCATTTTCGTTGTTTCTTAATTGGAATCGTCGCCGTCTTGAGCCCCAGTTCCCCGACCGCTTTTTCGAAATCGTGGTCTTTCATCTTTGAGAGTGCTGCCGGCGATGTGCCTGATGTTTTCCTTCGAGCGCGTCGAAGGTCGACCTCCATGTCAGCTACGGTTTGGTACCGGTCCGCTGGATTCTTTTCGAGAGCTTTATCAACAATCGAAATAACATCTGGCGGTACGTTCGGGCGGTATTTTTCTACTGGTTCGGGGTCTTCGTTCAGGATGGAGTACATTAACGCCGCTTGATGTTCGCCCCGGAAGGGAACACGCCCGGTCAGCATTTCATAGAGGACGACTCCGAAGGAAAATATATCTGAGCGAGGGTCGGCCTGAGCGCCCTGGACCTGCTCCGGCGCAGTGTAAGCAAGCGTGCCAACGGTGGTGGAACTTTGCGTGAGCTGCACCGAACCCTTGAGCTTGGCAAGACCGAAGTCCATCACTTTGACCTGTCCTCTTGCGTTCAGCATGATATTTTCTGACTTGATATCCCGATGAACGATTTCTTTGCCATGTGCTTCTTGCAGTGCTTCGCCGATTTGGATAGCGTAGTCCAGGATTTCCGTCGTTTTTTCGATGGGAAGTCGGTCCCGCACAGTAACTCCTTCGACAAATTCGAGTTCGATGAATTGCTCATCGCCGTCTTCGTGAATAGCATAAATTGCACAGATATTCGGATGGTTGAGAAGAGCGGCAGCCTGGGCTTCCTGCAAAAAGCGGGCTTTATCGGTGGGTTTCGCGATGATATGCTGAGGCAGGAACTTCAACGCGACGGGGCGATTGAGCTTGGTGTCTTGGGCTTTATAGACGACGCCCATTCCACCTTCACCCAGTTTCTCCAGAATCTTATAATGAGAAATCGTCTGTCCGATCATAGGATTCCGCTCCCGCTTTCGCTTCGCTTCAGCGGGATCCTGAAATTTTCAGCCGCTCGCTGGGGAGCGTTCGCGGGAAAATTTCGGACTTCGCCGACCTGCCCGCCATCTTTGTGGCGGGGTTTTTCGAGAATCTTGTAATGCAGAATGGTTTGGCCGATCATTTCGTTCGCCTCGCGATAAGAATCGTCATATCGTCGGATTGCGGGCAATTGCCTACGTGGCTCTGCACATCGTGAACCAATGACTGAAGTATTTCCTGCGGCGATCGGTCACGATGAGACACAAGGAGCTGCGAGAGACGCTCCTCCTCGTACATTTCACCTTTTGTATTCATCGCTTCGGTAATTCCATCAGAATACACAATAAGTACGTCACCAGCTTTGATGAGGACTGATTCATCCTCAAAGGTTGCTTCCTCAAACGCACCCAGCATCATACCGCCCCGGTCGAGACGACGGAGGCTGCCGTCGGTGGAGATCAAGAAGGGATGATCATGGCCTGCATTCGAGTATGAAAGCTGGTGAGTACGACTATCAAGGATCCCAAAGAACAATGTGGCGAATTTTTCCGGGCTTGTGCTTTGATACAGGAGAATGTTGGAGCGACTCAGGCATTCACGGGGATGACCTGCAACGAGTGTCTGTCCCCGAAGGGTGGCCTGGAGGTTTGCCATCAGGAGCGATGCCGGAAGTCCTTTTCCCGTCACATCCCCGAGACAGAGGGCAAGCCTGTTGTCCGGTGTCCTGATGAAGTCAAAATAGTCTCCCCCGACGGTCTGTGCCGGGATGGTCTTGCCCACGATCTCATACGAATCCAGTTTCGGCATTTCCTTCGGGAGAAGGTCGAGTTGGATGCGCGAAGCAAGGTGGACCTCTTCCTGCATCTTGATGAACTGTCGCTCCTCTTCATAAAGGCGTGCGTTTTCAATAACCTGTGCAGATTGGGCGGCGATAATCGAAAGCAACCGCTGGTCATCAATATTGAATTTCTGCCCTTCCTTCTTGTTATAAACGGTCAATGCTCCCTTGAGCTCTGATTTTACGAGGAGGGGAACGCATACGAGAGTGTCGATTGCCTCGTCCCACCGCACGCCGCGAAACCGGTCATCAAGCTGCGGGTTTTCCACCAGAAGCGGCTTCATGTTCAGATGCATCCATCCGAGAAGTGCCTGATGAAGGTGGAATTCCACATGGTCGCTCGAGCTGACCATAGCGCGGACGAGTGTTTTGGTCGGTTCCTGAGTCTTCTTGTCAACGAGGGTTATCACTCCTTGCTCAGCGTGAACCGCACGGAGAGAACGACGGACGATCGTCTGCATGATCTCTTCAAGATTCAATGTACTTCCAATCGCCCGGGCGAGGTCGTTGAGAATTGACAACTCCTCGACGGCTCGCTTCAGCCGCTGGGTTTCGTCCGGGATGGACTGCGGGGGTGTCGTCACCTGGTTATTTCGTCGTGGTGGTAGAAGAGCGCTCGAAAATGTAATCGAATTGGGAACGAAAATCAATTTGTCTTTCTTGATTTTCCGTCAAAGTTTGTCTACCATGAGTCGCTTTTGGTCTCTGTTTCTCAGGCTTTTCATGACTCCCAGGGGAAAAGTCACCTCGCTCCAGATTTGTCAAGGCCACCGTAAAGCCATGCTTCTCCTCGATGAGGTGAACGCCGTTGAAAGGCTGGGCCTTGAAGGAGACATTCACGCGCTCAAGGAGAACTCCCGGCAAGTCCTGTTGATTGAGAAGGAAACGCTGGACGCGTTGAAGTTGAGGCCTGCCATGCTGAGAGAAAACGTCACGACGGAAGGCATTCCACTCATGTCCCTGCGGGGAAAACAACGCCTCCTTGTGGGAAAAGCAGTCCTGGAGATTACCAATGAGTGCGAGCCGTGTGAGCGAATGGAGGAACTTCGGGCAGGGTTGCAGGAGCAGCTCATGGGGCGAAGAGGGATGCTGGCAAAAGTCGTTCAAGGCGGCCTGATTCGAGTGGGTGATCCAGTTACCATTCTTTCATAACAGCTGCTCGCATGCTCAAGTTCTGGCAGCTGACCTACAACTTCTTTTTCATCCCGCTGTTTTGGCTTGCCATTCAGATTGCCGCCTTTTTCAACCCGAAGATCAGGAGAGGCATCGGGGGAAGGCGGGGTCTTCTCAAACACCTGGAAGCTGACGTCCAGAAACTCCGGTCGAAACGCCGGATTTGGTTTCATTCATCCTCGATGGGGGAATTCGAGCAGGCGAAACCCATCATCTCAGCGCTCAGAAAGCGGCATGCGGACATTGACATCATAGTCACCTTCTTTTCTCCCTCCGGCTATGACCATTCGAAGAATTACAAACTCGCCGACCTCATATCGTATATCCCTTTCGATACCAGAGGCAATGCGACGAAGTTTCTCGACCTTATCAAGCCGACAGTTGCCGTCATGGTTCGCTATGATGTCTGGCCCAACCACGTGTGGGAGCTCCAGCGAAGGAAGATCCCGACGTTCATTGCCAACGCGACCCTCAGGAAAAACTCTCTGCGAAGAGTTTTCCCTCTCAGCAACTTCCATCGGTTCGTGTACGACGGGCTCACCTCCATCCTCACAGTTTCTGAAGAGGATGCTGATGCATTTCGCGGGTTTGGTCTCGTGGGGCCGCTGATCCAATCGATCGGCGAAACACGCTACGACCAGGTGTCCCAGCGCAGCGAGGAGGCCAGGAAA
>JACVXU010000239.1 GCA_015661185.1 Bacteroidota bacterium | reverse complement strand
CCGACTAAGATCATTTGAGCTACAGCCTACGAGTAGGATTAGCGCGAGCACTGGCAGCAATATGGGAGCTAAGGGGAATGGTTGATGAGTCATAGTATGAACTCCTCTATTATGTTGTGTTTGCGCCTAACTGCTGCAAAGATGTACTGCGTCTACTAAACATCACGCACCACAATGCCGAACCAATCATGCGTGTTGCTAATATTTGCCTTACCTCCTCCATCATCTCCACAAAACGCTGTCCGGCGAATGGGCGCATACAGTTTGAACAATTACTGTACAATTCATGTATTAGACTTCTTGATACCCTTCTTCGCCTCATTCTCCTCAATTCTTGCTTTGACAATTTTCTTCACGAGAGAAACCGGCAATGGCTTCTCGGGTGTGAAGTGGAGCGTTGCAGTCGCCTTCCGGAAAGGCTTGAGCTCTTTTTTGAACATCCCCATTACCTTATAGCTCATGACGAAGAAACTGCAATGATCCTTGAAAGCAGCGAAGCCGACAAGGTAACCCAGGTAATAGTAGAGCGGCATCCGGTAGCTGATCTTTTCTTCAGCCTTTGGAGCGGCGGATTTGATCGTCGCACGGAGCTTCTTCAGCGCTCTCCGCTGAGCGGGGGGAAGCGCTGCGAGGTAGGCGTCGACGTCTTTTGCGGGGATGCCCTGTTTTGTTTTTTGCAAAGTGATCTCCTTACAGATTCATGCCGGGGGGACAAGCTTCCGTACTGTTCTCAAAAGGTCATCTATGTCGAAGGGCTTTGTGATATACGCATCAGCACCCAGTTTCACCCCTTTCTTCCTGGCCTCCGTTTCATCGAAAGCCGTAAGAAAAATGAACGGGATGTTCTTCAACCTCTCAGACATCTTGAGTTTCTCAAGCATAGCGAAGCCGTCCATCTCACCCATCTTGACATCACAAATAATCAGATCAGGCTGATAACTCTCACAAAGTTGAAGTGCCGCTTCGGCGGTCACCGATTTCTTCACGTTATAGCCTTCTTCCCCCAAAACGGAACCAACGATATCGACAAGCTCTTCCTCGTCTTCAACAAGCAAGACATTTTTCATACCTGGACTCCCTCCCTCAACCACGCTCTTTGCGGAAACTCTGATCCTTTATAAAGTGTGAGCCGCCGCTGACCATTTCTGTTGGAATGTGCAAACTGCTTACGGGCCATCTAACGATCCTTCGACTTCGTATCCGCCTCACGGCGGACACTGCACTCAGGATAGCGATAACTTTTTGGGGCGGGCTGCTTCTCCCTTTTCCCCAAACCACAACCCGTCAGTCTGAGCGCAGTCCCGACATCCTGAGCGACCCTGAGCGAGCGAAGCGAGTCGAAGGGGAGTCGAAGGATCTGTCGGGACGTAGTCCCCGCCAGCCACATCGGTGCAAATCGGCGGGCTGGGAAGACCGAACCGAGCCAGAGACATCCTTCGACTTCGCTCTGGATGTCAAGCTTTCTTTGTGTAACACGAAAGGACCAACGTCATTCCGAGTCCAGACCTGCATCAGGCGAAACCGCTCCGAAGTCTCTGAAGGCCTAAGCCCGTGACTTTTCACGAGGCTCGACAGTGATTTTTGAGATAGCTTCTGGTATACCCTTGAGAGTCGTACTACTATCGGTGTCGTTGAGGGGGAATACTACACTGAAAGCTACCAGTACCGCCTTGAATGTCAATACCGTAAACTCGGTATGTTTCAAGTCGTGACAAAACCTGGAAAAAGCACATTCTGGCCCTTAATGACAGGCGCATAATCGATTTCTTCAACCGCAGCTCGGGCAGTGGCGCAAGCAGTTTAAGCAAGCCGTTTACCCCGACTTGCCGGGACACTCATCACCTGGCTGTTCGTGAGCAGAGCTCACGAACAGCATGTGGTTTATTTGCCCCCACGCTCGTCGTGAGCTCTGCTCCACACTAAACAACTTCAATATTCTACATTCCTTGATCGGTGTTCTCCTCCGTAGGCGCCAGCCCGCCTCAATGCGCTAGTAAGGCTGGCGGGGATGCGCCCAGGGCGCAGATATTCACTTGGCTTCAACGGGCCTCTAAAAAAGTGGGGGTATTCTCATAGATTTTGTTCACTTGAATAACCAATAACGAACATCGACTAATGAATTATGAAGTGTGTCGTGCCGGCTCTTTTGAAACCATGGGCTACCTTCGACACTTTAACTGTCGAAGAGCTCGGGTTCGCTGGGGAAAAAATAGCACACACCCTATTGGCCGATAATACCCGCCGCGTGTCCGTTCATGACTTCCTTGCCGCGCTGATTTCGGCACTGCCACCGTGAGGATACGTTTACAAGCCCTCTCTCCTCGTGGAGGTCCGTTATTGTCACCTTGCATTCGATCGTGTCGCCGGCATAGACGGGGCGAAGAAAGCGGAACGTCATTTCACGCGCGATGAAATTCAGATCGCCGCCGATCTTGGTGGGCAGCGTAGCGGTGAGAAGCCCTTGTGCCATCAGACGACCCTGCTCGTCCGTTTGGATGTGATGGATCCCTTCGTCCCCCGAGAGTTTGCCGAACAGCCGGATATCTTCTTCTGTGAAAAGGCGTTGCCACGTGATGATGTCGCCGACATTCATGGGTCATTCCATCTTCTTTTTCAAGGGTTCTTCCTCATGTCTCGCGTATCCAGCGAACCAGTTCTTTGAAGCTTGGTTCCTTTCCGTACATCAAAACGCCAAGGTGAAAGACCTTGCCGGCGACCGTACGCATGAGCCAGATGCTCACGAGAAGAAGCAGGTATGCGGCGAGAACCTCCCACGTCGATGTCTCCGTCAGGACTAGTCGGGCTGAAAGCGCCGCCGGTGCAGTCGGTGGGAAGACGGCCAATACCTGTGTGATGAGGGAATCGGGGTTCTTCAATGCGAGAAGACCAGCGAGAACCGTTGCTGTGACCGGCAAGAGAATCATCGAGCCACGAGCGGATGTGTTTGGATCGTTGATGGTGGCAGCAAGCGCTGCAAAGAACGTGTTCCAGAACAAATATCCAGCTGCTCCAAGAAGTACCAGTGCAACAATGATGAGTGGATTCGTCACCTCGACCGGGATTTCCAGACCCTTGCCGAACAGGCCCGAGATCCCAACAAATATGAGGATGGAAACTACGTACGTCATCGTTGACAAGAACGCAAATGCAGACAGGCCAAGGATCTTGCCGTCGACCCACTGTTGCGGTGAGACGGCAGAGATAATCTGTTCTGTCACACGAAGCTGTTTTTCGCCCGTGATCGTAACAAACTGATAGGCAAAGCTGACGAAGACACCCAGTAACATAAGGCCAATAATAATCCCTGCGGCGATTTTCTCACCGGTGCCAGCGGGTCGTTTGGCATTTTCATGAAAAACAACATTGACGGAGAACGGCCGAAATGCATCTGCAACTTGGTCGGGGGTAACGCCCATTGAGCGGATCTTTGATTGAAGCCGGGCCTGCGTCAGGATCTGTTCAAGTTCGTGTTTCCAAACCGGTTGTCTGGAAACCACGAGGTCAGCTGTATCGATGCTGCTCAGGATCAGGAGACCGTCGAACTCGCGCCGTCCAACTGCTTCTCGCAAAATCTGTTCACTGTCGGCAGAAACCGGTTTAAACACCAGCCTGCTTCCTTCGGGTCGTGTGAAGGGAAGAAGATGACTGTTCAAGACGGGCAGTGTTACAGGATCTTGGTCCGAGCGGTTGAGGAGTGCTGTACCACCCCACACAAGGAAACCCATCCCGCAGGAAACGACAAGTGTGACAAGCTGGTCCTTCAGCTTGAACCAGCGAGAGAATTCCCATTTCGTAATTTCGAACACGATCCGAAGATTACTCATTTCTGGTTCTCTATCAGTAATTCGCCCTCGTCTGATTGCACTGACTGAACAAAAACCTCATGAAGGCTAATCTGTTCAGAATGAATGGCAGTAATCGTCACTTTTGAAGAAACGGATTGGAGGAATCCGTTGATGCTCTCCCCCTTTTTCAGGAGGAAGACCAGAGCACCGTCCGATTGTCGCTGGACGTCGAGAACCGCCGACGAATCCTTGAACTGTGAAATGTCGATGTTCTCCTGCACGGTGAGGATCACCTTCTGTGTTGAACGGGCCTGGTCTTTAATGTGCGGAACAGTACCTTGCAGCACTTCTCTTCCCCGGTTCATCAACAGCACACGGTCCGCAAGCCGCTCGACGAGGTTCATCTGGTGAGCGCAAAGCAACACGGTTGTTCCGGAATCACGAAGCTCACGGATCACGCCGAGGAAGAATTCCTGATTGATCGGATCGAGACCCGAAAATGGCTCATCGAGAATTACGAAAGCGGGTTTGTGAAGAATGGAGGAGATGAACTGAACCTTCTGTTGATTTCCTTTCGAAAGCGTCTCGAGTTTGTCCTTCGCGCGGTCTTTCAGGCCAACTCTCTCCAGCCATTCACTCGTTGCCTTTGCTGCGTCCGCCCGCCGCATCCGACGGAGGACGCCCATATAGATCAGGGTTTTCTCAATCGGAAGTTCTTTGTAGAGACCACGGTCTTCGGGTAGATAGCCGAGCTCGGACGAAAGGGGGGAAGCGACTTCCTGACCGTTCAGGCGGAATCGTACGAAGCCGGAATCGGGGCGGATGATTCCGAGGAGCATTCTTACTGTCGTTGTCTTGCCTGCTCCGTTGGGGCCGAGGAGAGCGAAGATCTCGTTTCTCTCTATACGGAATGAGAGCTGATCGACCGCTTTGACTCTTTCGAAAGCTTTCGTGACCGTATCAACTTCCAGAACGTTGGAGATCATGTTGCACAATGCTTGTGTTTGAAATCTGATGTCTCGATCTAGATCAGCCCGGCGATCCAGGTTGCGCAGACGATCACTACAAATCTATAGTGACCGTGGACGAGAGTCAAGGCTGAATGCAGATAAGCAAAGAATGCAGCGTGCAGAAAACAGCTTGCAGACAATAAGCGCTTTACTCAAACACTGTGCTTTGGCCCGACCGGTCGATGCGCCGCACGCGGACGGCATTGATGACCGAGTATTCAAGAATCCACATAGCTCCGTTTCGGGCTGTCAATCCTCCGGAGGGCGACCAGAGAGACTTTGACTGAGCCACAACTACCACCGAACCATCGGGGGCAACTCGCTTGACGGTCCGATTTGCGGCCACCGCGGCATAAGCATTTCCCCCCGTATCGGCCCATTATTGGGCGTTCGTTATTGTCCGCCAGAGGCGCCAGCCCGCCTCATTGAGTTTGTGAGGCTGGCGGGGATGCGCCTCCGGCGCAGATATTCACATAGCTCATTCCGTTTGCTGAATTTGGGCGTCCCGTTCAGAAAGCGAACGGGATTCTGAAATTGTCATCGGCTCGCAAGAAGCGCTCGCCGGACAATTTCGAACAGGGGGTCGCAGGTTCCCTGGCCGCCGAAACGCTCAAAGTACTAACAATGGTCGTGCAGGCGGCGAATCCTGTCACCCCGACGAACAGACAATCAACTTCGTCATTTTTCATTCTGTGTTCCCGCCTACGTCTGAGATACGACTTCAGCGGGCAG
>JACVXU010000238.1 GCA_015661185.1 Bacteroidota bacterium | reverse complement strand
ACAAAGCTCCGATTTCCTCATCCATACTTGCAGATAAGCGATTGAACGGTGGCTGGTATGTCCTTGGAGGTTTCCTTGTCGGTGTCGGGAGCTGCTCCCAACATCCACGCGATTGCGATGTGCTCGTTCGATGATGATTCCAGAGGCTGGCGCGGTGCGAGCGCAGTTGTAAGAGAGTATCAGGTCAAAATCAATGTCCAAGCAGTTCCGACAAATAGCTGTCTCTGGCGCGTAGAAGCAGAAGGGAGCGATCGTATCCTGTCGGCTCTGTCTGCGATGTGAATGTCCAATATCGAACGCCGAATAATAAATCTTGAAGTTGTTTTCCTCACTTCGACATTCTGCGGTTCGAATGTTCCTGCCCGCCTTTTTGAATCACGAAGGTCAGGCGAGCGATATTCATTATTCATTTTCATCCGGGCTCATCGGGAGGTCTGCTCCCGATGCGTACCGGGAATGATCTCAAGCGGAAAGCGCAAAATCAACTGCAGCAAGTGAATGAATGCGCGTCGTATCGAAGACCGGGAGATCCGTGTCGCTCTGCTTGATAAGGAGTGGAATTTCTGTGCAGCCAAGGATGACTCCTTCAACCCCCTGAGCACGAAGAGCATCGATGATTTTCAGGAATCGGGATCGCGTCTCCGGGAGAACGAGACTCTTGACTAATTCAGTGTCGATGGCGTGATGGATGAAATTGCGATCTTCCAGTGACGGCACGATGGCCGTGATCCCTTCTTCCAGGAGTCGCTTCTTGTAGAAATCGAGTTCCATCGTCAGTTTCGTCCCTAGCAGGCCAACGGTGGTCATCTTCTTTTTCTTGATTTCGATCGCCGTTGCCACGGCAATGTGGACTAATGGAACCCCGACGGCGTTTTGGACCGCGTCGGCATGCATGTGCATCGTGTTCGCGCACAAAAGAACACACCCCGCGCCAATGCTTTCGAGGTTTCTCGCAGCTCCTATGAGGAGAGAGCAGATTCCGTCGACGTCCTCTTTCAAGCTCAGCGCGTGAATCTCCCCATAATCGAGCGAATAGAGGACAATCTTAGCGAAGCTCAATCCACCGCGCCGGTTGTTCGTTTCCTCATTGATAATCCGGTAATAGTCAATTGTCGAAGCCCAACTCGTCCCGCCGACCAAACCAATCGTTTTCATGATGCATCTCCGTATGTATCAGGTTCCCATGATTTGAAGGTCATGACACCCTTGCGTTCTTGTCTGCAATCTGCTTTCTGCCGACTCCCTGCTCCTTCAATCTCCACTACTCAACTACTCATATACTTGCTTCTTAGTTCTTCTTACTCCTTACTGCTTACTTCCCCCGCTCTCCTCATTTCTTTCCCGCCACTCGCTCTACCTCTTTCCAGACACGCAGGAGATTCTCACCCCAGATCTTATCAATTTCTTCTTCTGTGTATCCCCGCCTCACAAGTTCGATCGTGATATTCATGCTCTCACTCGCATCGTTGAATCCCGTCACTCCTCCTCCTCCGTCAAAATCGGTTCCGATTCCAACGTGATCGACGCCGATGAACTTCGTAATGTGATCGATGTGGTCAACCATGTCCTCCACTGTCACCAGTGTGCGAGGAAACCTGGTATCGAGTTCCCTCACCTTCTCCCGGTACTTCGTTCGTGTCTCCTGGCTCAACGCCTGCATTGCTTTCCGCGCTGCGTCGCCCCGTCCCTCCGGGATGCCAAACTCCTTCCGTACGATATCAAGTGCAGCCAGCCGCTCGGGTGTGTCGAGACGCTTCTTGATGTAATCCGCCAGCGACACGAGCTGAACCACTCCGCCGTTCTTCTTGATGGCTCGGAGGGTTTCGTCGTCGAGATTCCGTGCGTGCTCGTTGACAGCGCTCGCGCCTGAATGCGATGCTATGATTGGTGCCTTCGAGAGCGCCAGCGCCGCGAGCGTTGCTTTCTTGGAGGTGTGTGATACATCCACCATGATACCGAGCCGGTTCATTTCCTGCACGACCTGCTTTCCAAATTCACTCAGCCCGCCGTATTCTTCCTTCGGTTGATCGTCCCGCGGCGTGGATGAGTCACAGATCTGGTTGTGTCCGCTGTGCGTGAGCGTGATATAACGAGTCCCTTTGTCGTAAAACTCTTTCACCCTGGCGATGTCTGTGCCAATCGGGTAGCCGTTTTCCATGCCGATACAGGCCACCAACTTCCCGGCGTTGTGTATCCGGACGACATCGGCGGGTGACGTAGCGATTTCAACGAGGTCAGGATATCGCTGAGGAAGTCGCTGTATGGCATCGAAAAGACCGATGGCACGTTTGTAAGCACCATCATATGCATCAGGCGTCCTTTCGCCCGTTCCCGTGAAAACGGCAAAGAACTCCGCATCGAGTCCCCCTTTTTTCATTTTATAGAGAGTGACCTGTCGTCGATTCTCCGGGCTCGATTCGTCATCTTTCTCCGAGGCGAAATCGCCCGAGATATCGTCGTGTGTATCCATGGTGAGAGCTCGTTCATGGATCCCCCCGGCGAGTGCCTTCAGCTCCGCTTCAGACATGGATTTCGCCTGACGCTGCAGCGTGCTTGTAGAAGAACAGCCGGAGAGAAACAGTAGGAGAGCTGGTATGGTGAGGATTCCGGATGATGCTCGAGAGAGAACGGCGGAGGACAAACGGTGCTTGGTCATGGTGGCCTGGAATTGAGGTGATTGTGCAGATGCAATTCTGGATTGTACGATAAACGTTCTCAATCTACGGAGGTTTCTGAGAAAAGAAAGGGGGGGCAATCGTCTGTCCCAACGCAAAAAGTTTGCCCACGACTTCAGTCGTGGGGGGATGGTTCGCCGGGAGACTCCGAAACCGTTTCAACGGCTTCTGGCGAAAATTGCAGACCATGTTCCCGCGCGATTTCCTGGCACTCCTCCAGATAGGCCTTCTTTCGATTGGGTGGGCTCCTGAGGTTGGGTTGGCCGAAACCTTTGGAAATGGTTTCGGGAGGAGGACCCGGTTTGAAGATCCCACAACTGGTCGATCACAACCTCCAGAGGTACGACATCTTGAAGAAAAACCCTCGCTGTGATTCCATGAACTGGTCACTGTTTACATAACTACCGCGCGAATCGTCCCACTCCAATCTCTCGTAGAGCGATCCATAACCGGCATGAGCCACGGTACCAGGGATGTAGGTGAACGATGCGAGGAAATCTGCTAGCATCGTCCTCCTGTACTTGTTATACTCAACTATTCCGCGGAAGAAGAGATACTTGTTCATCTGGTACGTGACCCTGGCCCGCGCAATCGGATACTCATAAATCTTTTCTGAATTCGATTCACGATAGAAATCGGAGAATACAAAACTCAGATTTGTTTCAATATTTGCTGTCGGTTGATAAATCACCGTCGCAGAGGCAGCGCTGCTTCTCCCCTGGTATGGCGACGAGGAGTAGTAGACCGCATTTCCTCTTCTGTAGGAAAGAGACGCCCGCACCTGCTTCGTCACCAGGCCGCTCACTGACGCCTGGAGGCCGCCTGTCTTGAATCTCTCACCGGAGAAAATCTCCGTCGCATACGCATACTGGATAGTAGCATTCATCGCCCCGAGAAACGCCGGCCGAATCGCAACGTAGTTGTAGGTCTCCCACAATGACGCAAACTTGTCTCTTGTCTGCGCCGAAACCAGCTCGATCGAGACCCTTTGAAAGACGCTCGCCTGAGGATAGAATTTCGGCCTCACAAGCCCTGCAAATCCGAGGATGCCCGTCCGGGTGATATAACCCGACTCGGCGGAAAACTCTTCAGAAATATCGTTCGCGCTCAGCGAATAGTCGAGGTCCCGCGTTCCGTAGGTATAGTTCACTCCGATCGAGTGTCCAGGCGTTTGCCCTGAGGCCGCACCAGTCTTCGTTGCTGAATACAGTCCGTTAAACTGGAACATACCCGCCGGTGTCACTCTGAGCATTCCGTCAACACCGAGGACCCGGTTGAAATGGTCTTTGAGCTCCCGACCCGCATAGATTGCGCCGAGATAACTATCCTCCGTCAACGATCGTTTGTAACGAAGAATTGGGAAATGAGAGTAATCACCATAGAGCGCTGTCTCATCGGATGGAACTTCATCCATGACATAGAAAGAAGCAATCGTCGTCTTTGCATCAATCTTTCCCGACAGTTTTGCCCCGACCAGCGGATTCACCATCATTCTCGTATGGACGACGGATACGACGGGATCGATTGCTGACATCTGGGTTGCCGCGACGTTGTAGATCTCACTCCCCTCGAGGAAGAACGCTCTCTTCTCGGGATAGTACAGCGCATAACGAAGATTCACATCGACCTGACCGACATCTGCCTCAACCTGGCTGAAATCAGGATTATATGTCCCGTCGAGGATAAGATCGGAGTTGAGCCCGTATTTCGCCGTCAGACTGAAATCTCCTTTTCGCTCATCACTGACGAGTTTCCCGACATCTAGCTTGTACTTCTGGCTGTACGTCATTGCGGGGAGAATTTCTAAGAGAGAAAAGTGCTTCACATCCGGATAGAGCAACGGAGTCATCTGCGGCAGGAAGTTCATCCCTTGCGCCGGGTCGAGTTCCGGATAGGATGAATGTTCGGAGAGCCGGGTGATGTACCGCTCAAAGAAGATCGACATCTGGACAGGGTTGGTTTCCGAATAGCGAATGCTCCTGAGCGGAATCTGGATCTCCACGGTATATCCTTCCGGCGTCATGTGTCCCGCACTGTACCATACAACATCAACGCTGAAATCCTCCCGTCTCGCCGCATAGCGGCTATCCATTTGAATTCCATCCGGATTAACGTAGAACGCATAGAGCGATTGCTGATCATTGAAGGAATCCAGATTGATGCACACCCAGTCATCAGATCTGACGTTGTCGCGGCTGCTGACAACGCTCTTGATTTTTTCCGGCTCTCGATCGAAGCACCGAAATGCGAAGTACAGATTCTCGCTGTCGTATGCCATATAGCCAATTGTTTCTCCAGAGCCGTCGCGACCAAAATCGGGGGCGAAGGTCTTGAAGTTGGTAACGGTCGGACACGCCTGCCAGATAGAATCATCGAGTTTGCCATCGATGACTGGTTGGGTAGCAGCCCTCATAGGTCTCAAGGGGGCAACAGACCCGGGCACTGATCCGGATGCAAGGCCGACATGGAAAATGAGAAAAACAAGGACGATCGATTTGCCCATCGTGATTTCACGCTCAAAGTTTCTGCTTGGGGATTTAATGATATCTGAGGCTTGTGGCTTGTGTCAAGTCAGTTTCCGGGATTCTCTATATAACGAAAACAAGACTGCCATGTTACATATTTGATGCGAGATCCTTCAAGCGGCGATTTTCAAGCCCAAGGTGATACAACCCGCCGTGAGACGTGAATTCAGACGTCGTAATCATTCCAAATGATGTAATTTTGCCTATTTCTTGACAGATTTTTCGTTTTGCCCTCAATGTGACGGCGGATACGTCGCCAAACCGGAGAATAGCGTTCATTTCCGTGGCGTGAGCTGAGTACAATTGCCTGCAAGCCTCAAGGTTGATTCCGCGGA
>JACVXU010000237.1 GCA_015661185.1 Bacteroidota bacterium | reverse complement strand
TGGACTGATTATGGCGTAATTCCAATCGCTCGTCTCTTTCAAACGCACCTGGCTTTCTGCATTGAATTTCACAGAGAAGACATCTGTCTGGTTTTTTCGGCGAGTCCGGGGTTTGCCCTGAATGACAATTCGGGTTCGCGTTCCTTCAATTCCTTGGTCCAGCTCATCCTGGAATGGGTAGCGATCTTTCCACTGTGTTTCATAGTAGATCATATCAGCGCTCTGGTCAAATCGGAGGACCTCAAACTGGTATTTGTCGAGAACTCGCCTCGTCTTATCTCTGAGATCGAAGGCAGTAGCGAGTCCAACGTCAGCTTGATAATGTCCGGACAGTCCCAGGTCACCCGCGCCTGATGTGCCGGCGCAGCCTGCCGCAAAAATGATGCAAAGCCCAAGGAGAAAGGCCCGCTCCCAGTTTTTTATCCGCCGCGCACTATTCATGTGCCTACCTCCACTGGATAGAAATCTACAAGTTTGCACAGAAAAAAGAAAGACCATCGTGATGGACGATGGTCTTTCTTTGTCTGAAAAGATTTGGATTAGTGAGGAGTTACCCGCTTGAACGGAGTAAAGTCATCAAAGCTCCTCTTTGGAGCGGACCCCGAGCCACCGCCGCCGTAGGTGTAGTAAGCCTGGAGAAGAATCTCCAGCTCTTTTCCGGGCACCGGGAAGTGGAGAACTGTTCCAGAGACAAGTTCATCCCATCCCCGGCGGTCAAACCACGGCAGTCCGCCGGCCGTTGCAAAGGTCTCGATCATCTTTTCGTATCTCATCCATTTCCAGAGATCGGCGATCGGCTCAGCCCCGGTGAGGGCCGGGAGTTGACCCCGCGTAACTCTCGTATTGTTAATGAGGGTCGCGATGGTGGCCGTGCTTCCACCGGTCCTGAGCAGGCCCTCAGCCCTCATCATATCCAGCTCTACCGTCTTGAACACAGGCATCGCTCCTGCCGGCGTCCCGGTCGTGACATGGTAATCATATCGGGCGTGGTAGTAGAGAGAGTGATGGTACGTTCCACGAGCGGGTTGGAACGGAGACGGCCTGGAATATCTAAAATCTGTTCCAGTTGCGGCGTATGTTGCACCGGTGATTCTGCGGTCCCTCGTGAACAATTGAATAGTGTCACGGGAGGGGACGGCAGTGCTGAGCCAAGTGGTGTAGCGTCCAGAAGTGTCTGTAAGACCAATCGTTTTGTAATCCGCTCTTGTCCAACCTGGATCATTACCACGGAATTTCGTTGCGTCCCACCAGAGATTCCCGTCAGACACGGGTGCGAAATCCGTTGTAATGCCGAGTGCGGCGTCAGCCATGATGGCATTCCAATCGGCTGCCGCCCGTTCTGTCCCATTACGAGCAACCGCCGCCCGGAAACGAGCCTTGTACGCGTACGCGAGCTGTCTGAGTTGGACGTTTGTATGCGTCAGTCCGTTAATCCACGTGTTGGGCGTTGTGAACGTCCCCCGACCGCAGATGGCAATAGTGGAATCCAGCATCGTCATGGCGGCATTCATGACCTGTGTGTACGACTGGAATTGCAGTACAGTGCTTTGGTCGATCACGACATTTTCGTCGACGATAAAAGCTTTGTCAAAAAAGAGCGCAAGCCAACCATGTGCAATCCCCTGGACAAATTTAGCAAAGGCTTTCGCTCGCAGGGTATTGGCCGTGTTCGTAATGACGTTGCCCTTATTGATGTATACCAGACCGTCATTCACTGACGAAATTGATCGGTACATTCTGTACCACGTCAGTTCACACACACCGGCGTATCCGTACGAAGGGCTGTTATTGAATGAGATCCGCGGCTCCGATGAGAGATCTTGCATTCCCCAGTTTCCCCACGATGATGTGTGTGCGTCTGCCATAGTGCTCAAGGTGAGAGCGGGGAAGTTGTTGTCTTTCTGCGTGCCCTCCCACCAATTCAGGAATGAAGATCCTATCAACGATTCGATGTCCGCCGGTCGAGTCAACGCCTGGTCCCTGTTGGGGTTATTCGTATTGTCGACTACCAAATCGGCACAACTCAAAGCGATCAGTGATAGGAAGCAGGATGTAATAGTTCTAGCTAAAAGTCTTGGTTTCATGGTGTTCTCCTTCCTTAAAATTCGATTTCGAGATTACCGGTGAAGGTGCGAAAGTTCGGATAGGTAAAGCCGTCGAATCGGAATGTAACGGCATCACCCTGACCCGTGGTCTGACCGACTTCCGGGTCATATCCTTTGTATTTTGTCCATGTCACAAGATTTCGTCCGATGACACCCACGGTAATTCGATTAAACCATGAGCCGAAGAAAGATTGGAGCTGAGCGCGGTCGAAGGTGTAGCGAATCGACAGCTCCCGCAATTTCAGATAATCTCCATTCTCGACGAAATGGCTGTTTGTGGCATTTGTTGAGTACAGAGTGGTATAGTAATTAATCGGCTTCTTGGTGTCGTCCGTCTTGCCAACCTGGTCAACTTCACCGCCCACGAGTTCTCTCAAGTTCCACTGGCGGGTCTGGTTATAAATCTGGCCGCCAATTTGTGCGTCGAAGAGAACGTAGGTTGTAAACCCTCCCAGCCGGAAGGTTGAGGAAAAAGCCATATTGAAATCGGGGAGGACGTTTCCTAGGCTGACAAAATCGCCAATGAGAGGATTTGCATCCTGAAACTTGATGGGCATACCCCACGCCGTTAAGTACCGGCCCGGCAAGTTGAAGTACGACGGGTTGGACATGATCGTATCGACCGTGCCCCACATCTTCTTGCTGATCCCGTCCCTAAACGAGTTCCCTGCGCCGACATACACGAGATAACCGTCGTCGTTCACCTGGTATCGATCGCGATACGGTTGGAGTGCAGCTGGAAGGTCATCAGGACTCTTCATCCACTTGAGTCCATACATAGCACCCAGTACTTCATCTTTTCGAACGTAGAATGAGTTTGATGGACCAGTCCGATAGGCTGGAAGATCGAATTCAGTAATTTTTTGTCGGGTCCGGTCAAACAGGAGATTCGCCGACCAACTCATGTCTCCAGTCTGGATAATAAAGGCTTTTAAACTGGCTTCAATCGTATTCGATTCCAGAGTTCCCGCGTTCTTCCACTGCGAACCATAACCATAGTATCCAGCCAAGGGGATTTGGAGGATTTGGTCTTTTGTAACGGTGTTCGCATATGTCAGTTCCAGTAGAAATCGGTCAAAGAGGCCAATCTCGAGTCCCAGTTCCTGCTCTCTCGAATTCTCTGGCCTCAGGTCCTTGTTCCCCAATGTCCCTTTTGAAACGACTCCTGAGGACACATTCCAGGTTTCGTACTGGGCAGCGAACGAAGGACGGCCCCCAGCCGTGCCGATAGAATAGCGCAGCTTGAGCTCGTTGATCTCGTCCGGGGCAAACCACCAGGGTTCTTGGGCTATACGATAGGCACCACTGACACGATAGTACGTCGCTCGCCTATTGTTCGTGCCGAAGAGTGAGCTTCCATCGTTTCTGATAAGAAAGTCAGCGATGTATTTTCCCTGATAATCCAGGCCCGTGATGAAAAAGTATCCGTCGGATTTGACCTGCGTTTGCGACGAACTTACTCTCCAGTTCGTCGTTGTAACACTGAGACTCTGGATTTCTGCGATCGCAAAATTGTCTCCGGCTCCGTCCTCAAATGTGCCTCTGGTATCCTCAAACAGATAACGGACCTTTGTTCGTGTGGAGAGGTCTCCAAAATCATAATTCAATGAAGCAGTAAAGCTGCCGTTGACCGCTTGCGACCCGCCGTCTGAGATATAGCGTGTCCCCGTGCTCGCTCCTAAGGGATTCACAGTCTTGTAACCCCTCGGAGTGTAATCAGTGTTATTCTCTTCCGTCCGGTCATAGCTCATGTTTCCTTCGATGTCGAAGAAATCGAGAGGCTTGTACTTCAGCGTAAGGTTTCCGAGCGTTCTTTTCCGCTTTTGTTCCACTTCCCTGAAATGCGTTGCATAGAGAGGGTTTGATTCAAGAGAAGCGGGCTCGGGGAGAATGTTAAAAGGTTGTCCATCCGAGTTTGGTGCGCGGAGGTCGACGTCCGGAGGCATGAACGTCAGGGCAAAGAAGTTGTTCCCCCCAAAATCGGCTCTCTTGGAAGAGCTATGCAGCCCGCTGAACGCGAGGTCGAGGCCCTTAATGAATTCATGATCGACGTTTGCCCGAAGGGTTTGAATTCCATACCCGTTGTTTCCAGCGACAATGCCCGCTTCCCTACGATTCGTAAGAGCGATATAAAAATTTGTGTACTGAGCCCGATGGGAAACTGAGATGAGATTGGTGTAGAATTCGCCACCTGTGAAGAACTCGGACATCTGATTATAGAGACTGCCGCGGCCGTTTGGCAAAGGCAAAACGTAGTCCTTGTCCCTGAACGTTGTGAACCCGTTCGCGACGGCTCCTTTGGGGCCAATTCGCCAGAGTGTATCAAGAACCCGTGAAGTCCTTGCCACGCGCGCGCCCGCGTAATTCACCCATGGGCTGTCAGGCCTCGAGGGGTCAACTTTGAAACTGTGTTTTTTCGAAACATTGATCTCATTCATGAGTGAGCTCGACCCATACTCATTTCGGATGCTCACGCGCGTCTCCCCGGTGGGAAGGCCGCTCCCGCGCGACGTCGTAATCTGAACTATGCCGTTTGCTGCTCGCGCACCGTAAAGAGATGATCCAGCAGCTCCCTTCACCACCTCAATGTTCTCGATGTTCTCAGGATCGAGATCAACTGTGGTAGAGCCAAGAATGACACCGTCAACGATGTACAATGGTCCCGAGGCCCTGTTGAGAGAGTTGATACTCTTAGCGCCGCGCATTTGAACCGCCGCCACTGTTCCGGGTTGACCACTTCCCTTTACGATCCGGACGCCAGCGACTTTCCCCCGGAGTGCTTGTTCCGGCGTTGTCGTGGGCGCATGCTCCAGTTGATTTTTTCCGATTCTGTCAACGGAGAAAGCGAGTTTCTCTTTGTAAGTTCCTCCGACCACGCCGGTGATTATAACTTCCTGCTGGCCGAGAGGATCTTCCGCCAAAGAAAAGTCCTTGGTGTGTGTGCCGCCTTGCAGGATGAGTCTCTCGAGCTTCTCCCGATAGCCGAGATACCGCGCGGTTAAGATCGCTTCCTGACCCGCTACTTTGTCAGCGGGAACAACAAAACTGAAAGCACCGTCAGGGCCCGCAACGGCGCCAAGACCGATTTCTTTGATGAAAACGTTTGCCCCCGCAAGCGCTTGCCCAGTCTTCGCGTCCGTGATTTTGCCTTGTATGGTCATCGCCTCTTGAGCGCGGAGCGAAGTGTGCGCGAGGAAAGTGAGTGCGACAAGCATTCCTATAAAGTCACGCAACAAAGGAATGCGATCCCTGCATGGTGGTAACAGATGTCTCATATCTCCTCCTTTGAGGTGGTGGTGGGAGGGAATCGGAGGGTCTCCTTCTTGTTGAGACGCCCTATGTTACTTTACCGATTGTTCTCCACCGGCTGTGGATATGACCACGAGGCAACAAGACGCGCCTGTGGGATGATTTGATACTGGGAATCGGTCTTGTTCTT